>JAHDBH010000015.1 GCA_020630495.1 Saprospiraceae bacterium | reverse complement strand
TTTGTGAGAGCTCAGGAGGCTGCAGACTATCTTGAGAGTAAGATATAGGTGAGCGCAGGCTCGTGCTTTCCAGTAAATTCTTGGTGTCTCCAGTGTGAACAAGACTGTCTTACTGTACTACCACTTTTCCAACTACCTCATTTCCCGATATACGATTCGTCAATCTGTAGAAGTATACCCCAGCTGACTGATTGTAGAGAAGCCACTGATGAGTGTCAGTGAACACAGCCTCATGTGCGGACACACCAGCTGCAGAGTATACCTCTAACTCATATTCCCCATCTCCCTGTGTCCTAAAGTTGACGACATCTCCAGATGGATTTGGAAATACTTGAATTGTGGAGGCTGATGGCTCATAGGTGGATACTGTGCCTTCTCTGATCTCGATATTATCCAGGAGTATCACATCTCCTATGTCGATATTGGGATTATCTCTATCGATCAGATCACCTCGTGCCACAAAGTGCAATAGAGTAATCTGATCTGAGAAATCATCTGGGAGTGGTAAGCTATAGTGTACGAGTTCTTCATCATCGCTAGACGTAAAGATGTCATATTCCACTCCATACTCCTTAGGCAGTCGCACTTCAAGTAGGCAAGTGATGTCTGGATCTTGTCCTGCCGCGGGAAGATAATCTTCACTCTTCATCAATAGATCAAAGTGTAGCTCAGGATTATCAGTTTCTGTGGCATCTACACAGAAGCTTATGCTAGACCTCGTATTGATATCTTTTAATTGATCTGCCAGGGACTTGCAAGACAGCTCTTGGCCAACGTTGCTGCCAGTAATCATATACATGCGCTCTCCGCGATACCTTACGAGCTCTGCACTCGATGCAAATCCTTGCTCATAGGCGAACTGATCATTCAGAAATATGGATCCGAGATTAAAGTCAATAAGATTTCCTGGGGTCAATGCCATCTTGGGTATGATGCTGGCAAGGTCATTATTGTCTGCTTCCATATCGTCAGGATAATTAAGCGTACTTGAGATGCTATATTCACCAGAAGATAGGTCTATGCCATCGATAAACTGCTGAAAGAACGTGCTCTGTCCCGAGGCGAGACCACCAATCAAGAAAAAGGTGTAGGTCTCAGACAGGCTGCCGTCATCACTATTGCTCGTGACATTCAGTATAGTACCACGAGGAATATCACTGCAGCCACTATTATAAAACTGAAAGCCGAGTGTGCCAGAACTGATCTCGTCGCATAATTTTTCTGCATTGGCTGTGAGGTTGGTTCGCATCAGGATATTTTCATTGAACTCGCTCTCCGTATAATTTTGAAACCAAAAGGCGAAGTCATTATCAGGATTTGCGTCACTCGAAATAATAGTGACCGTGACATTGAGCTGATTTGAGTTTACTGGAGTCTTCTCAGAAAAAGTGAACTCTGCTACTCTTCGTATTTCTAAATTTTCCTCAAGTATCATCCATTCTCGCTGGCGATAATCATCTGCATCATATTCTAGCAGTATACTATCACCCATGAGTATTGTCTCGGATCCAGCATTGAAAATTCTAGCAGCGACTACCGCACTATCTGGCCTGCAAAGGCCAAAGGAAGTGAAGTCTACCTGGACGGCTAGGTCTCTTTCTAGACCAGGATTTCCTCCAGCAGAAGTGACTCCTATGGCTTTCCAAGCTTCTTCCACAGCAGCCCATATAGCAGAGCCAGGTCCATGAAGATCTTCTACAGCTAGCTCACTGAGATTTCTGCATTCATAGTACGTAGCATTGGGTGTGAGATAGCCTGTGTGTAATAGAAATACGATATCAAGCGCGGCATCTATACCTATGGAGTCTACCTCAAAGCTGTATCCTTCCTCAGTGACGCCACTGCCACCTTCGCTGAGTAGATAAAACCAATAATTCCATAATCCGCTCCATGAGTGTACGCCATTATTTTCCCAGAAGAGTCCACCATAGTACTTTGGATTACCTCGTGCATTGGGATCTTCCATGCTACGAAATGATTCTAGCTCATCATTTTCTATGAACGACTCACCTATAAGCCAATCAAATCCTTCTGGGTGGTATGCTTTCTCAAGTGCCTTACCAAACATGTCACTTGTGGCCTCGTTCATGCCACCTGATTCTGAATTATATATGAGACCAGAGCTGAACTGTGTAAATCCATGAGCAAACTCATGGCCTACTACTTCCAAGGTGGTCAAGGGGCCATAGCCACGGCAATCACCGTCGCCATAGTAACTGGCAAAGCCAGTCCAGTATGCATTGACAAATGGAGCTCCTCCAGCTGCGTGGACGTATGCCCGATATTCCATATTATTTCCATCTGGGCCTTTCCAGTCATATCGCGACAGCATAAAATCGTGCATACTGCTCGAGCAATAGTGCGCATCTCCAGCTACTTCATCACGGTAGCTATTCCTGTTGTCCCAGTAGTTATCTTCATCTAAAAAATCGGCGGCGTCATCAGAGAAAAAATCTGAATTGGTAGAAAGATCTCCCGTATACACTCCTCTTCCTTCATCCCAGAGAATAAATTCATTGGCACTCACGCTGTCAGTGATGATCGATTTTTCTCCGTAGTAGTATGTATTTGCTACTCCCTCTACACTCGTATGTGATACCAGCGAAAGTGAAGTAATTATATCTCCATCCATTGCATCTACGTAGACGCGCTCTCTTACATGGACGACCGTATTGAGATGAGTGATGCACTCATAGGCTAGACGCATTTGGCCGACAGGCTCAGGAAATCCTTTATCAATAAGTACCAGCCTAGTAGATTCTACATGACCATGCAGTCGTAAGGGTCTAGGAATGTCGACGTCTTCTTTAAAGTGATTTTCGAGAAAAAACTTTGCGCGCTTTTTAGCTTCTTCGTCATTTACTTGAGGCGTCATCTGCACGGAAGTGACATCATACAATTTACCAGTAGCTCTGTGTATCACACCGTCTCGATAGTGCAATGTCCACGTAGCACCTATGACAGGTATGCCAAGGTGTGACTGCTCCAGACGCTCTTTCTTGATGGATGCATCCCACTTGTGAGTACGTGTAAGTGTCAAGTCATCTGAGCTCATAAGTCCCAGCGTACTCCACTCGTTCTGGATGTAGGCGTCAGCTGATGTGTAGGGCGATTTCACAGTAAGCATTTGCTGTGGTGCGGATACAGGCGGTGTAGATGTCTGCGCACATAGAGTGAGTGTAATCGCACATCCTAGGAGGAAGGTAAGGCTCGACTTATGCATAGTACAAGATTTTTTTATTGATGGAGTGGGGCGTTTTTGTCTAAATGGTTTCGCGATTTGACGAGAATCGAGATACGAAAATGCATGCTGGCTGTACACTTAATTTTTGAAGGTGTTTGCATTCATGGAACTAAATATAGTCATCTACGTACAATCATAGAATAAAGGACGTCTGAGATAAGCTCGGCGCTGCCTACTCCTTGATGATTGAGGCAGGTGGATTACACGCTGAGGCACTTGACGAGATCAATTTCTGGTCAGCGAAGAAGTGTCACATCACCAGACCAAGTTTCGACTAAGCCATCTAGAAATCTCAGACGCGCGGTCCATATATATACGCCCTCTGGAGCGAGCTGCGATCGATAAGTGCCATCCCATCTGAGACTCTCTTGATCCAGACGATAGCCTGTGGAGCGATATACTGTATTTCCCCATCGATCTATGATGTTCCACTCGAGTACTTCAGTATGATCTGCTGTGTGGAGCATGAAGTAATCATTGATACCATCGCTATTGGGTGAAAATACATTGGGCTGATATATCAGACGACTATTGTCTACAGAGATATTGATATTGATGGAGTCAGAGCAATATTCATTAGAAGCTGTAAGCTGATAAGTGATGTCCCTGAGAGGAAAGGCTACGGGTGTGGCACATCGGCGACAGCTCAGTGTGGTATCTTGTGGGTCTGACCAGAATATACCGAGGCTATCCGTTTCGCTATAGAGGGTAGGCTGCAACTCTGTTGATTTACCGAGTCGGATGGTCTGATCAAGCTGTGATCTGACATCGATACCTGGCGCTCGGTCAATAAGGAAACTGACATAGTTCTCTTGACATCCACTGAATACCGTGAGCTCATATCTCCCTGGCGCCGAGATATCCAGATGATCGAGTACGGATCCATCTTGCCAGAGGAAAGCCGCACCATAGCTGGAAGCGTCTAGTCTCAGGATCGCTCCATCGCAGATGGAATCAAGTACGATGAGACTATCCTCCTCTACACCTAGAATGATCCATGTAGTAGAATCAAATACTGAGGTGGCAGGATCATCACTCAGACGGAAGGGACCTAGCTCTTGTGGAATATTGCTTAAGGTAGCTTGTCCCTTGTACTCGCCAGGTGATACATCGTCGACATAGACCCGCAGATTGATGGTGTCTATGCCTACAGGTACGGTGATATCTCTTATCTCTATGTCGCGGCTTCCGATCTCCGTGGCATGGGTAGCCTCATAGGCATCACTGGCGATGCCGAGGTAGCTATATCCTGGAGGGAGCTGATCCGTAAGTATGAGATCGCTTCTAGTTTCACCTGTGCTATTGTCGATATAGTACTGAAAGATGACCTCGCTACAGGGCAGGATAGAATCTGGTAGGACTCTATGATGTAGTTCTAGGGTGTAAGGACATATGGCCTGGGTCACATCGTAGAGTACTGTGACACTCTGACATCCACTCTGTGCTTCGACAATATATTCTCCTCCTGTGCTTACAGTAATACTAGATGATCTGCTGCCTGTAGACCAGATAAGTTGATTGCCAAAGCTGCTGGCGTCTAGTTCTATTTCATCGCCCGTACATATGAAGTAGGACAATCGCACACTATCTTCTTCGATACGGATGAGTTCTAGGTCATAGCAATCATCGTCAGCACGAGTGAGTAGATCATCCGAGCTGCGCGTACCGCCAAGTCTGGTGGCAAGACCCGTGAGCTCGGCTTGATGACAGAGCTCACGAGCGGAAACATCATCACTTGTCAGGGTAAGTATTATCTGATGCTTGCCTACTGGTAGCGTGATACCTCTCAGATCTATTCTGTCTGAGCTGCTAGCATTATTGGCCACGGTGAGCTCTGTGGTGAGCTCTGTGAGGGTAAGCACGTCATCGAGCTGTGCTTCTAGATTTATACCCGTCTGCGTCTGTCCCGTCTGGTTGATAATATCGTATCTGAGCTCAAACTCCTCGCAGGGAAATATCTTATCATTATCAGCATCCACGGCTATATCTACGGACCAGGGACAAGATGCAGCATCTGCTATGAGTATAGGTCCGCCTGTACTCAGACGCCTATAGGTGCCATCGTCCCTCAGTCCAAAGATTGCACCACCTACACCACCTACGATAGTGCCTATGGACTGATGCCTGTCCCAGGCGTCATAGTACATCCCTTGCATATCATCTGCACCGTCTATAGGAGGTGATTGGGTCAAGGTAAGATTGAGATAGTCAAGTATGACAAATGATCTGTCTAGATCGCTGTATCCCCAGAGCACGCCTGTCTCCTTATCGAGCGAGATATCAAGCATATGGGTCGTCCCTGGCAAGCTAGATCTCGCCCAGGCGTAGTCGGGGTCAGTGAGGTCTATCTCTATGATGGCAAGATCTTTGCCTGCTCTCGAGCCTATCACTACAAATTCTGTTCCGTGGCGATTTACATCACCAGCGTCATACTGCAAGGCAGGAGGTAGGTCAAGCTCAGCGACTAGTCTCACTGTAGCCGTAGCGTCTATGGTGTAGAGTTCTGTTCCAGCACGATTGATGGCATATATGAGATCGTCCGTAGTACGATATCCCATAGCACGGATGTCCTCTGCGATGGGTGAGCCTATACTCCGAAAGGTGATAGAACCTGCAGAGTTAATCTGGAGCGAGCCAAATCTTCCGTCCTCTGTCAGTACCCACCGATCATTAGTACACTGATGAGCCACCTGGGCATCGCACAGGCGCATGCTTCCAAGGGCGAGAAGCATGATTGATAAATATGTCGTCCATGCGGAACTCATGAAGATCGAAGATACCGCTTCTGCTACGGATATGCCTAGAAGCTATGAGCATACAATAAGGACTAGGTAAATAAGCAGACCTTTGCGAGCTACTTATGGCTATGCAAAATTTTATCGATCACGTACGACTCTACGCGCAGTCAGGTGATGGCGGAGCTGGATCAGCTCATCTAAGACGAGAAAAGTATAAGCCCAATGGTGGTCCAGACGGAGGTGATGGTGGGCGAGGAGGTCATATCATTCTACGCGGAAATAGAAATCTATGGACTCTCCTACATCTGAGGTATCAGAAGCATGTCAAGGCTAAGAGCGGTGCTAATGGAATGCAAAATCAGAAATATGGGGCAGACGGCGAAGATGTAATCCTAGAAGTGCCGCTGGGTACGGTGGCAACCGATGAAGACACTGGCGAGACGCTAGTGGAAATCCTAGATCATAAGGAAGAAGTAATCCTTCTTCCAGGTGGTAAGGGAGGTCTAGGCAATGTCCATTTCAAGAGTAGTACGAGGCAGACGCCGAGATATGCTCAGCCAGGACTACCGGGACAGGAGAAGACAATTGTCCTAGAACTGAAGGTACTAGCAGATGTAGGACTCGTAGGATTCCCCAATGCTGGAAAATCAACTCTCCTCGCGCACGTATCAGCGGCCAAGCCTAAGATAGCAAGCTATGCCTTTACCACCCTGACGCCTAATCTGGGTATTGTCTCCTACAGGGACAATCGCTCATTTGTGATGGCAGATATCCCAGGAATCATCGAGGATGCGCACCTGGGTAAGGGTATAGGACATAGATTTTTGAGGCATATAGAGCGCAATGCTGTCTTGCTCTTCATGATCCCAGCTGAGAGTGAAGATATCCCTGGAGAGTACGACGTCCTCAAGAGAGAGCTACGACTCTATAACCCAGAGCTGCTAGATAAGCCTCGTGTACTTGCACTGACGAAGTCGGATCTGATAGACGAGGAGCTGCAATCTATGCTGGACGAAGAGCTCGATCTTGCCATACCTCATATGTACATATCTGCTGTGACCGGATCAGGAATCTCGGAGCTCAAAGACCGTCTGTGGCAGGCAATAACTGCTGGAAACTCAGATCCCACTTAATCCCTATCTGCATCCATCTTCCTGGAAGCTGTGCGCCTAAGATCTCTTCTACGTCAGCATTCCAAAGATTGTAAACCTGTGTGTAGACTCCTAGTCGTTCGTCAAGTATATTGACATCAGCTCTGAGGTGGTGCAGTGCATAGCTTTCTGGCACTTGGAAGGCTAGTGCTTCTAAGGCTTCTGGATTGCGATCTTGGTATCCCATATCATAACTCACTTTCACTACAGGCCCACGATATCGCAAGCCTAGCCGCACTTGATGCTGAGGATGATTAGCGACATATCTTGAGGGAAGATCACTCCCTGAGCGTGAGCGCAAGTATGTGTAGTCCAGCAAAATCTGCAATGATGAATTGCCAGGGAGTAGATATCTGTAAGCCAAAGACATCTCCACACCTCTTGTGCTTGCGCTACTGAGATTACTTGCATAGAAGTAGTCTCCTTCTGGATCGAGTGCATCTGCATCAGCAATCATGCTAGCGGGAGTGAGCAAATAGTCGATCAGATCACGGCCACTCCTAGTGAAAGCCGACAGACTCATCCGGATCCGGCGCGATCGATAGTCCACGCCTATATCCCCGCTATGTGAAATCTCTTCTTGTAGATCTGGCCTGCCTAGAGATCTGCCTGGACTCAAGGATGTGATCTGCGTAGCGATGTAGCGCTCTGTAAAGTCAGGTGCTCTTACAGCTTTGCCATAGCTGGCTCGAAGTGTCCAGACATCAAGCTGATAGCCGACTGCAAGTTGAGGTAGGAGCTGCAGCTCGTAGTTGTCATCGTATTGTAGTCTCGCTCCACCGCTGAGAGACAGGTCAGTGAATGGCGTGTAGATGAATGTGGCGTATCCCCCTATGGATATACCCGTGTGATCACCTCTGTCTGTGCTATTGATGGTACGATAGACAGCTTGACCGCCGTATCCCAATCGTATCTGAGGGTTTACTATAGTCTCGTGGATACTGGAGGCGACATACTGATTCATCTGGTGATCATTAGCCGGGAAAGCTGGATTGAAAGTAAACAGGTCGCTACTCCTGCGCCAGTGGAGTTGCCACTCGCTGCGACCTCTAGCTCTGATAGTTTTGAGTGCAAGCTGGGTCCATAGAGCGGAGGTTTCTTCGGTACTTTCGTCAAATGGGCTGCGCGTGTAGAAGTACTTGGCCGAGAAGTCTCTTCTGTCTAGGGCTATCCTAGCGTAGAGCTTAGACTGCTGCGTGAGATCAGTCTGTGCCGCAGCAGTGTAGCTGCCCAAGCTAAAGAATGGTCTGTAGGTATCATTGTCTGCTACCCCAGCGGTGAAATTGGGATTTTCTCGCGTAGCACCATTAGCTCTAGCGTGTCTGGCGCCTATGCTGATCAGTGTGCTTCCAAAGCGATGATAAGCCACGGCATCACCAATAAGTAGTCCGTCTTTGCCGACCCCCATGGTGCCCTGGGAGGTAGCAGTCTTTGGGGTATTGGCATATGTCTTGGTGCGTAAGTGGACCACTCCACCTACAGCATCTGCTCCATATGCGGTACTTACTGGTCCACGCACGATCTCTATGCGGTCTATCTCTGAGAGCGGTACAGGGATCTGGTGGTTAAAATGCGCTGTGAGAGGATCATTCACTCGTATATCGTCCATGAGTACTAGAACCTGAGAGAATGTACTGCCACGGATTCCGATATCGCTCTGTACGCCGTAGGGGTGGCGAGTGTTAACATTGATACCAGCTTCTAATCGCAAGTACTCATCGACTGTGTTGACACTTGAGCGCGCGAGCTCTTCGCTAGTAATCACCTGGATGGATCTACCAGTGGCGCTCACTGGAGTGGTGATCCGCTGTGCTGACACGAATGCCGTATCAGATTCCCACTGGGCAGAAGCATCAGTGATGAATATGCCATGGATGAGTAGAATACTGGCTAGATAAATATATCTCATGAGTCAGAGTCCATTAAATAAGTAAGAATGAGGAAATGAGCAAGGTCTGCTAGGTATGCTGCTTTTCAAGCGCTTGATGCGATAGTGTTGGTCGTGTTGTAATAGGCATGGTGATAGTACAGTGTACTGGCTTACTCCTTCTCCGAGTTCATGATATCTTGAGCCCTTGCCCAGAATTCTTCAAAGGCGGGGCGAAGAGTTTCCCATAGTCCCTGTGCCTCCCGAGGAAGCACGGTCACGAGGCTGTACGTCTGAGATGACTCGATCTGCTCAGGCTTGATCACATCTATCTGATAGAGAAAATTATAAGCGAGGCCAAGCACCAGTAGAAATAGCAGTCCGTAGACTAATCCGCCTGCGAGTTTGTTGATGACATTGAGCCTGATGCTTTTGAGGATACCTTCTAGGAGCTTTGCGATGTAACTGAGTGCAGCTATTACAAGACCCAGTGTCACCAGGAAGCCTATGATAAGGGCCCATCGAGGATCTAGCTTAAAGGCATCTTCGATGAAATCAATGATATAGGGAGATACTTTGAGAGCGATGATGATGCCTAGGACTATCGATATCAGGCCGAAAAGGCTCTTTATCAGTCCCTTAGTATAGCCTCGCAAAAATCCCAGTGCCGCTACGACCAATACGATGATATCTAGCATAGTGCGAAGGTAGTGACTCTGATGAGAATCGTATCGGAGCCAGCACTACACTTCTGGAGGAGGCATTTGGACGAAAGTCCCTGGCTCCTCACAGCAAGTTGTATGAGGTATGGATGCCCTGAGGTGAGCTTGCTACATCTAAGACTTGCAGATGGCTAGGTATCTGTAGCATGGTCACTTATACATGTGCTATTTTTGCCATCTATGGCAGATGTAAAGTATACAGAAAGCGAGATCAGATCCCTCGACTGGAAGGAGCATATCCGGTTGCGTCCGGGTATGTATATAGGCAAACTTGGAGACGGTGCTTCCCAAGATGACGGTATCTACATTCTCATCAAGGAAATCATCGATAATAGTATGGATGAGTACTTTATGGGACACGGTAAAGTGCTAGATATTGATGTCTCAGAAAAGCAAGTGACCATACGCGATTATGGCAGGGGAATACCGCTGGGAAAAGTCGTCGAATGCGTATCTAGGATCAATACGGGAGGAAAATATGATAGCAAAGCCTTCAAAAAAAGTGTTGGTCTCAATGGGGTAGGGACTAAGGCTGTAAATGCTCTTTCGCAAAATTTTGAAGTGACTAGCTATCGTGATGGAAAGGAGAAGTATGCTCGTTTTGAGCGAGGTGAATTACTAGAGGAGTCGCGTCAGCGAAAAACTAAGGAGCCAAACGGCACCCTGATTCATTTTACACCAGACGAGGAGATCTTTAAAAAATTTGTTTTTCGTGAAGATTATTTAGAGAGTCAGTTTTGGAATTATGCTTATCTCAACGCGGGATTTAAAATAAAATTTAATGGCAAAGTTTTAGTCTCCAAAGATGGTCTGAAAGATCTGCTTGCTAAAAAGACGCAATCTGAAGATCTGCGCTATCCTATCATACATCTACGCGGGGATGATATCGAGGTTGCTTTGACTCACGGCACTCAATATAGCGAGCAGTACTATAGTTTCGTCAATGGTCAGTATACTACTCAGGGCGGTAATCATCTGAATGCTTTCCGAGAAGCTGTGGTCAAGGTATTTAGAGAATATTTTAACAAAAACTATGATGCCAGAGATGTGAGGACGGCACTGATAGGTGCTATAAGCTTACGTGTAGAGGATCCCATATTTGAGTCACAGACTAAGACAAAACTCGGATCTACACATATGGGACCTGATGAGGAGACTATCAGGACTTTCGTCCAAAATTTTCTCAAAAAAGAACTGGATAACTACCTTCATAGAAATCCAGAAATTGCGCAAGAAATACAAAAGCGTATAAGCCAAAGTGAGCGAGAGCGCAAGGAGATAGCTGGCATCAAGAAACTAGCCAATCAACGGGCTAAAAAGGCCAATGTACATAATAAAAAACTGCGCGATTGCAGAGTTCACTTATCAGATAAGAGGGGCGATGAAGAAAGAAAATTAGCCACAACGCTATTTATCACTGAGGGAGATAGTGCTAGCGGAAGTATCACTAAGGCACGAGATGTCCAGACGCAAGCGGTGTTTTCGCTACGAGGTAAACCACTGAACTGCTACGGACTGAGTAAAAAGGTGGTCTATCAAAATGAGGAGCTCAATCTATTACAGCACGCACTTAATATCGAGGATTCTATAGATGACCTCCGATTTAATAGAGTGGTGATAGCAACTGATGCAGATATAGACGGTATGCATATCAGGCTGTTGCTGCTGACCTTTTTCTTGCAGTTCTTTCCAGATCTAGTCCGTCGTGGACATCTGCATATACTTGAGACGCCGCTATTTCGAGTGCGAGATAAGAAGCATACGTACTACTGCTATAGTGAGAGGGAGAAGCAAGAGGCTACGGAAAAACTGCGGGGCAAGGCGGAGATCACGCGATTCAAGGGTCTTGGCGAGATCTCGCCCAATGAGTTTAAGGATTTTATAGATGAGGATATACGGCTGGAGCCCGTAGTACTCCATGAGGATACCAAGATTGAGGATATTCTGAGTTACTATATGGGAAAAAATACCATGGCTAGGCAGGAATTTATCATAGGTAATCTCAGGATCGAGCTCGATGAAGTAGAGGAGGAAGCAGAGCTTTCCCCCTCATAGGGCTAACCCAAAAGGGGTATATGTGGATGGCAAATCATCTTTTTGGGTGATTTTATCAGGGGTGTGGTCACAATAATTTTGTGTGAGACATAGAGATATAAATCGAGTCTATTTCAGTCTTGATAGTATGATTTACCTAACCCCACTCATAAACCCCAATAATCATGACGCAGATTGTCACCACTTTTGCCCAGAGTAATTCTCTAGTACTTGCTATACTTGCCGCTATCGTATTATGCGCCATTGCACTGTACGTAGTGCGCAAGCGCTTCTCTGATGTACTATCCTTAAATTTTCTGGAGGGTATGCACTTACAGTCAGAGGATATCTACTTTGAGTTAGAAAAATAAATAGACTTACCATAGGTATTTGATATCATGGGTAGCACTTGGGTAAGCGAGCAGTGTCTTGCTGAGATCATCGGTGGTCATCTTGTTTTGGATGGCTAGAGAGAGAAGGTTGATCATGTGCTCTCCCTCAGGAGCTATGATATGGGCGCCCGCGATTCGGTTTTGCTCATCTGTGATCAAGACGGACTTAGCATAGTCTTGGCATTGAGCTCTATTTGTAAAGAACTTGTGAATCGGTACCTTGTGTAAGGTATAATCATCAGAGTTTTTATCTATTTCTTTAATGGTCGGGCCCACCATGGCCATCTTGGGGTGGGTATGCACGCACATGGGTAGACCTGTATAGTCACGCTGATAATCATGAGATCCACGCTTAGCATTTTTGAGAAGGATGTCTGCTTCGTAAGTAGCGGTTTCTGTAAAGGGGAATTCATTGATTACATCGCCAAGTGCATATATGTGCTGAGATCCTATCACGCGCAGAGAGGGATCTACGGCTACACCACCATCAATAAGCTCAATACCTGCAGCGTCAAGCTGTAAATTATCGACATTGGGGGTGCGACCTGCGGCATGGATGACGATATCGCTAGATAGTTGTTGTGTCTTAGTGTCCGCTCGCTGAGTTGTGATTTTATAGGATCCATCTGACTGCGTGACTTCGATAGCGGAGTGCCCTAGAAGTACATGGATTCCTTTGTGCATGGTAGCTTGAAGAAGCACCTTGACGACGCTTTCGTGAAATGGATCGAATGGCATCTCCGAGGATGAAACTATTGTAACATGAGATCCGCATGCTGCTGCAATATGCGCTAGCTCAAAGGCAATATATCCTCCGCCTACAATGACGATCCGCTCTGGTAATTTATCCAGATGAAAGAAATCTGCACTGGTGGACATAAGGTCTGCTCCTGGAAAATCAAGTGGTCTGGGTTGAGAACCTGTCGCTATGACAATCTGATCCGCAGTGAGATCTACATCGCCAGTACGTAATGAGGTGGGACTTGTAAATCTGGCAAGATTCTCGTAGATGTCGATACCACGTTCCGTAAAATTTGCCTTAGTGGCATGGGGCACACTCGCAGTGAATCTATCCTTGTGGGCTATAAGTGCTGACCAGTCTACGGGCGATAAGCTATCCTGAAGACCAGCGCCAGAGAGATTCTTGGCAGTCCAGTATGCGCTCGTGACGCTTTCCATAGCTTTTTTGGGCGTACAGCCTCTAAGTGCACATGTGCCTCCAAAGAAAGAATCTACCACGGCAACTTTGTGGCCAAGCTCATTCAGGCCGTTAGCGACTCGAGATCCTCCTGGGCCGCTACCTAAAATGATATAGTCGTAGTGTTTACTCATGATCTGCTTGCTTTTTTAAGAGATTCGATGAGATGCCTGATGGTTCGGTGAAGAGTGATCGGTGTGTAAACCAAACTTGCCTATAGGTCTTTATAAAGACATGAGACTACTTTGCACACTAATAACCTGGGTATCTATTGCCCTATTAGGGAGCTCACTATCTGCTCAGAGTACTCGTCATCTATCTGGAGCTACGAGTAAGGTACACACAGTTTCTGCTCCATATGGCACAGAATATGAGATCATCGTGACTTTGCCATCTAGTTACTCTGAGGATTCTAGTTATCATGCGCTGTACTATCTAGATGCGTACTGGCTGGAGGAGATTGTCTTGGGGTCTTATCGTATCACATCAGAGATGAATCATGTCCCTAGTATGATTCTCGTGGGTATACGCTCGGTAGGTGATAAGGCTGCTTGGGATACACAGCGAAACAAAGATTTTACGCCTTCGCCTTTCAAGGAGAAGGTGGGAGTTAGCTGGAACATTGGCGAGGTGAAGTTGGATTCTATGAGCACAGGTGGGGCTGATGTCTTTACAGAATTTCTCAGAGAGACTGTGATTCCTTTGGCGGAAAACGCCTATAATGCTTCTGCTGAAAATCGTACGATCATAGGGCATTCGTTTGGAGGACTATACGCGTATTATTTATCTCAGCGTCATTCGTCGCTCTATAGTAATTATATCATTATTTCGCCCTCGCTCTGGTGGAATAATTCGGAGCCAGTCGCATGGCAGGACGATCATCTCGATGAGCATGATATATACATGACATATGGCGATGCGGAGCTAGGAATGATGAAAAGGCCTATAGAGCGGGCTGCGTAACTAGCGCAAGGTATAGAAAGTTGTCGCTTTATGCTGAGAATGTACACAGAGGCGGATCATCATGGTGTGATACCACCTTCTATCTATGATGGTCTAGTGTGGATTTTCGCTGATCGCTAAATGCGTGGCGTGTATGCATGTCACACGCAGGTCAAAAAAGTCTAAAGCTGCTCTGAAGATAGGTCTAGTCGATCTCTTCAGCATCTTCGAGAGCATACATGAGGCGATTGACATCATCGTCATTAAGGACTAGGCGTCCTTTGATGACGATGGGATCAGCGGTGTATTTTATGGGTTTGATGGATGTCACCTCTATGACGGTCTCAGGCCCTGCGCCGCCACAGAAGAAGCAGAGATTGTACGGAAAAGCAGAAAAGATAAATTCTGTGTGAGACTTGTATCCTTCTGTGGGAATGATGTAACCACGCATTTCCACTTCTTTGCCCGAAAGGGCTTTAACTTCTTCACTAAAGACTGGCATGTCTATTTTAAAGCCTAGGAGCTCATTGTATTCTTTGGTATAAGTTATCTTACTTAGTGTTTTCCATGTACTGGAAGCTTCTTCTGTCTGAGCGCAGAGCGTGGTTACTGCGACGAGAAGAATGAGGGTGCATAACTGTCTGATCATGAGTGTTTACTTTTTGATAAGTTCGGCGTCGCGCAGGGCATATATGGGTCGTTCTATGCTGCTATCATTGAGCTCTAGAGTTCCTCGCAGCCAGATTTTTTCATCAGTGTACTTGAGTTTTTGTCCAGGAATCATCCATACTTCCATAGCGGTCTCTGGGCCAGCCTTGCCACAGAAAAAGCAGAGATTATAAGGAAGAGCGCTGAACATGAAGTAGCTCTGTTCCACTTTGCCCTGTAGCGGTATGATGTAGCCTTGCACTTCGATGGGCTTACCCTCAAGGGCTGTAATCCACGGACCGAATTTAGGTTTTTGGACGTCTATGCCGATGGTTTCATCAAAGTATGATTCCATCTCTACGGTACCAAGGACCCGCCAAGAAGATTCTTGAGCAGTGAGGCTGATGCCTATGAGGTAGAGGCAAATGAGGAGAGTAGGTTTCATGATGCGAAGCTAGTTGATTCTGGTAGAGTAAGTACAAGGGAGGGGTGGTGGAAGTGGAATGGGGTGATGAGGTTTAACTTGAGTTTAACGGGGTGGTGGAGGTAAGGCGAGTATTATATTCTAATGTAAAGTGTAATATGTATATTTGCCTTATGAAGACAACTACCACCGCACGCCACCAAATCCTAAACCTTCTCGCAGAGCACCACTCCCTGCGACCCATCCACATCCTTCGCGTCACCACTATCTCTAGACAGAGGATTCACCAGATTCTAAAACTCCTCGTTCAAGAAGGAGTGGCTGTCAAGAAAGGTCGAACTCCGCTCACATATTACACCCTAGCTACCGGGGGGGAGGCCAATAGCGACCAACTCATCGACGTCAACCAAGCAGAACGAGAGATTCTATACAGAGACTTTATGATTGTCAAGAAGGATGGTAGAAGAGTCAAGGGGGAGAGAGCAGTGTGTGACTTTGCTAGAGAGTTCAATGCAGATCCCACGGATATAGCCAAGAAATTTCTTCAGCTACGCCTCAAGCAAATGGTGGCAAGAGGACTGGATTTTGACAGCTCGGAGGTGGAAAATTCATCTGGAAGTAGTGAAGCTCAAGAAACAACTGCCAGTATGGATAAGGATGATAGAAAGGAGGTAAAGGAGTCTACATCAAATTCGCAAGTGAGTAGCAGCGATCAACCTGCCCAGGGATCTGATTCATATTTTGAGGAGATAGAAAGTGAGATCCCTGTAACAGAGCAGCATGAAAACAAAGGCGCTCCAACAAATAAAACAGATCTCATAACTCGCGGGCAGGATGAAAATATCAGCATTCAAGCTTATGATTTTGTTGACTTCAATAGCGTTGGCGAAATGACCAATACGGTGGTTAGTCAAAAACTTCAAATAGCTAAAAAATCACAGGATCGATTGCTGCAACTGGAGCTTTTCAGAGAGACCGAACAGCATATACACGAATTTATCACAGAACACGGAATCGATGCAGTAGCTTTCGTGCCAGGATCTACGCGAGCAGGAATAGAATTTATGGCACACTGGAGAAAAGCTCTTGATTTGCCCTTGCCGCATGTGAGACTTGTCCGAACTGCTGATGAAAAGCTCTTGCCTAAAAACAGTATCAACCTAGACACTGATCAAAAAGCGTATAATTCTTATAGCGTAGAAGTAGATGATCATAGATCTCACCAGCATATTTTAATCATTGACGACGAAGTCATATCTGGTCGTACGGCAAGGGCTGTCGCTAGTAATATGATAAAGGCCGAGATCGCAGAGCAGCTGTCTATATTTTCACTTGTTTATGGGGGCTCTTTCGAGCAAATGAATTCTTGAATAGATAAACGTGGCTTCTGTCGGTAGATTTACGTGTCAATTTACTATGGAATGCGTGCATCATCTAGCCCTGACTTAATGTCTCATGGATATCTGTGCGATACGCTTGCCACGCAGGCAATAGACTCGCAAACACACCTATGAGCAATGCAGACAATGCCACCCAAATCTCTGTAGGCAGCACTCGGAGAGCATCGATACTGTACTGATACTCTTCTGCAATCATTCCAGCAAATATTCCAGCACCTACATGCGCCAAGATAAATCCGAGTACATATCCCAAAAGAGCTAGTAACAGCCCTTCCATGATGATCAGCAAAAAGAGCGTCCCTCTACCAGCACCCATGACTCTGAGTAGGCTCAACTCATATTTTCGATCTTTAAGAGAACTTAATAAAGAGAAAAACACACTTAGACCAGATACTATCGCAATCAGAATAGCAAGTGCTCTCAGAGCCTCCGTGCCTGTACCCATCATCGCATATACACGATTAATTTCATAGGCGGGATTAGCAGCTTGGAGGTCGGTGTTTTCGTTAATAGAGCGTGGTAGACTGAGAGTGAGGTGGTTATTATTTTTATAGCGGATGAGGAGAGCAGTAATGTCTTCCTCAGGCGAGGTGAGTAGTTGCTCTGCCATTACCTGCCCGCGATACTGATCACTTGGAGCCACTTGTCTATGATCGTGAGCTGAGTGGTCGTGTCCAGCGTGATCGTGACCATCCTGTGTGTCATGACCGTGTTCTCCATGCTCATGACTATCATGATCATGTACATCAGCATGGTCAGTACTATCGCTAGGATGATCCTCATGGTCGTGATTGCCATGTACTGCCCAGACACTCGAGGTGCTTGTAAGTATCAACTGGTCTAGTACACTGCCTGTGGGTTCAAATATCCCGACCACCAAAAAAGGGCTGTGGTGATCGTGTACCAGATCTTCATTATCGTCAAATCCGTGACTACTCAGAAATGTGTCGCCTATGTGTAAGTGAAGTGCTTTAGCCACTTGCGCTCCCACGGTGACTTGATAGTCAGCATGCCACCAATTTCCTTGTGCTAGTTGGGCATCATATAGATCAGCAAATGTGTGAGTCGTACCTATGATTCTATAGGTCTTATAATTATCTCCTACACTCACTGGTACGCTGGTCTCTATCAGCGGATGCTTGGGATTTAAAAAGGGCTTTACCTCACCTATAGAAATATTCCCTGTCGGAGCATCGATGTGATACATATTACATAGGATCAATTGCATAGGACTGCCCTTGGCGCCTATCACGAGGTCTATGCCTGCAAGATTATTTTCAAACTGGTCCTTGAGCTGCGCATTGACTAGCATCAATACTGTAATCAAGCCTATCCCCAGAGCAAATAGGATTAAGCTCAGTACTGAGGCAAGCGGTCGTGACCATATATTTTTCCAACTCAGTCGCAGAAGATTCATGAGGCGAGTTGTATTTTCTGGTCAAATTCCTTGCTGAGCCTATGATCGTGTGTCACTACAAGTAAAGCACTGCCTTGAGCAGTGGCTTGTTCCTTGAGCATGTTGATGACACTCGTACAGTTCTTATCGTCAAGAGCCGAAGTAGGCTCATCAGCAAGTATGAGCCTGGGTTTATTGATAAGTGCGCGGATGATAGAGACACGCTGCTTTTCCCCTTGAGAGAGGTGGTGAATTTTCTGATCTCTTTTGGCCGCAAGGCCTAGCTCCGTCAACAGCTCATCTATACGATATAGATCTGGATTTTTCCCCACCAGTCGCTGTGCCATCGCGATATTCTCAGTAACGGATAAGGCTCTGAGAAAATGGGGTACCTGAAATACGATACCGATATTTTGTCCTCTAAATGCATCTAGTTGACGCTCACCAAGACTATAAATGTCTGTACCATCAATCATCAACTTGCCACTGTGTGGTCGCAACAGACCTGCGATTAAGTGCAGATATGTTGTCTTTCCTGAGCCAGAACTACCCAACAATAAGGCCTGCTCCGCTACACCCAATTCTATATCTGGAAGATGCAGATCCGCTGATCCGGGATAGTGAAAACTGATGCTATGTGCGCTGAGTAGCTGTGACATATGATTACAAGAGTGCCGCGCCGATGACGCCAGCACTATCTCCTAGCTTTGGTGCTAAGAACGGTGTGCGGAGCTCATTGTTGAATACATAGTGCTCTGCGCGCGCTCTTCCCAGCGTATAAAGTTCTGGAATATTGCTGACGCCCCCTCCCAGGACGATCGCATCGGGATCAATAACATTGATCAGTCGCGATACAGCTTCGCCAAATCGATCACAGAGATAGTGAATCGTCTCAGTTGCGAGTTGATCTCCGTCTCGGTGACGACGATGGATCTCAGCTAAGCGTATATTTTCTCCGCCTCGCTCTCTAAAATGTCTCTCGATAGATGGGCCGCTGATGATGCTCTCCACACAGCCACTCTTGCCGCAGTAGCAATTTATACCTTGTGGATCCAGTGTATTGTGTCCCCACTCGCCGCCTATACCGTGTAGACCACCTATCACACGGTCGTCCACCACCAGTCCGCCTCCTACACCAGTACCCATGATGATACCAAAGACTACACGTGGTGAGTCAACTCCAGAAGCACTCCCGTGCGTAGCTTCTGCAAGGGCAAAGCAGTTGGCATCATTTGCCATATTCACGTGCATACCCAATTCCGCTTCTAGGTCATCGTGTAGTGGCTGATTCTGGAGGCACTGTGTATTGCTATTTTTCATGAGACCGCTAGCTGGATCAGTGACGCCTGGAGTGCCTATACCTATCTGCTCGGGACGCTCGCCGGTGACTTCTTGTAGTTGACTGACTAGTCGGCTGATTTGATTCACGATATGATGATAGCCTTTTCCTTGCTCGGTAGGAAGACGGAGGCGATGCAGCACGTGCATCTTCTGACCTGCCGAGGCATCCAGCACTACTCCTTCTATCTTGGTACCGCCAAGGTCTATTCCAAACAGCAATTTCCGTTCACCCATAGGAGATCTACATTTGCTGTCAAATGTACTTGACATCGAAGAGAAGAAATCTATAGGAACACATTTTCTTGCAGCTCTGCGCGGCAAGCGTACTGAGTTTACCCAGGGAGCGATAGGTCTTGCTATATTTTATCTAGCCGTCCCCATGGTAGCTGAGTTGCTGATAGAAGGCCTATTTGCCGTCGTGGACATCTATTGTCTCAGCTTCGTCAGTCAAGATGCGGTCTCTGTGGTCGGCATTACAGAGTCGGTGATGTTCATAGTCTACAGCCTGGCGATTGGCCTGGGTATGGGCGCTACAGCCATGGTAGCACGTCGCACGGGAGAGAGCGACACCGTGGGTGCTAGTCATGCCGCAGCCCAGGCAGTGCTCTTAGGCTTGATTGTCTCAGCGCTCATTGCCATCCTGGGAGTGGGATTTGCCGAGCCCATGCTGCGACTATTTGCTGATGAAGAAAATCTCGTGCGGGTAGGTGTACCCTATGTTCGCATCATGATGGGAACCAATGCCGTCATTGTATTTCTCTTTTTATTTAATTCTATTTTTAGAGGTACGGGCGAGGCGAAGTACGCTATGTGGGCTCTAGCTCTCAGTTCTACACTCAATATTGTACTAGATGTCATCTTGATTTTTGGTCTAGGCCCATTTCCAGAACTCGGTCTGAGAGGCGCTGCGATTGCTACCAGCATAGGTCGAGGAGTAGGAGTATTATTACAGCTATACCTGCTACTGCGATCACGTACGATGATACGGTGGGTGCGCACGCATTTTATTCCTCAAGTGAAGATACTATCTCGACTGGTACAAGTATCAGCAGGTGGAATATTACAATTTGCGATCGAGTCGCTGAGCTGGATATTCTTGACGTATTTGGTCGTTCAATTTGGTAGCGAGACCCGCAGTGGATATTTTATCGCATTCAGAATAGTGGTATTTTCTATTTTACCCAGCTGGGGTATTGCTAATGCTGCTGCTACTCTCGTAGGGCAGAATCTCGGTGCACGCCAGTACATCCGAGCAGAGGCATCTGTATGGACAGCAGCTAAGTACAATACGATATTTTTAATATTCTCAGCGACATTGTTTTTTCTTATTTCCAGACCTCTCGTTGCCGCGTTTATGGATGATCCGATTGTGATACAGCAAGGCGTACGTGCTCTGCGTATTATCAGTATCGCATATATTTTTCTGGGCTACGGCATGGTGGTTGGACAATCATTTAATGGGGCGGGTGACACATGGACTCCCACACTGTGGAATTTTGTAGTTTTTTGGCTGATTCAGATTCCTTTGGCTTGGATACTATCGCGATGGATCGGGCCTGAGGGTATATATCTGAGCATTGCTATCAGTACCACATTGATAGCCATCATCCTGGTAGTGAAGTTTCGTCAGGGCCACTGGAAGAATATTCAGATCTAGGCACCGACCTTTGCCGTATGAGCTTATACAGCAATCCCACTCAGACACTGGCCTGGAAGAAACTTCAAGATCACTTTGCCAAGATCAAGGACATAGAGATGTCCGATTTATTTGCCGAGGACAAGCAGCGATATGAGCGATTTTCTCACACATACGGAGATCTACACGTAGACTATTCTAAGAATAGAATTACTAGCCGCACCATGACGTTGCTCATGGATCTTGCTCGTGAGATGAAGCTGGCTACAGCGATAGAATCTATGATGCGCGGTGATAAGATCAATGAGACAGAAGATCGCGCCGTCCTTCATACTGCCTTGCGACAGCAGTCTGACGATCCAGTCTATGTTGACGGGATTGATGTGATCCCTCAGATCAGAAATGTGCAGGAACAGATGAGCGCTTTCGCGCAAATGTGGCAGCGAGGCCACATCAAAGGATATACGGGAAAGCGACTCAAGCATGTAGTCAATATCGGGATCGGCGGATCCGATCTAGGACCACTCATGGTTACGGAAGCCCTCAAGCCATACTGGCAGGAAGGGATTAAAGTACACTTCGTCAGTAATGTGGACGGCACACACCTCGCAGAGACACTGAGAGAAGTTTCTGCAGACGAGACGCTATTTATTATCGCGAGCAAGACTTTCACGACGCAGGAGACCATGACCAATGCGCGCAGCGCTCGTGACTGGTTCCTCGCTCAGGGAGCCGAGACCGCTGATATCGCCAAGCATTTTATTGCTCTTTCTACCAATATAGACGGTGTAAAAGAATTTGGTATCGCAGAGGATCGCATCTTCGGATTTTGGAATTGGGTGGGAGGTCGATACTCTCTGAGTAGTGCAATAGGTATGTCAATAGCACTGACCATTGGCTATGACAATTTTCAGGAGCTGCTGCGTGGACTTGCAGATATGGACGAGCATTTTAGCTCGACCGCGCTAGAAGATAATATTCCAGTGATCCTTGCCATGATCGGCGTCTGGTATGTCAACTTTCATGGTGCTGAGACAGAAGCTATCCTACCATATGATCAGTACCTCCATCGCTTTGCGGCTTACTTTCAGCAAGGCAATATGGAGAGCAATGGAAAAAGCGTGGACCGCAATGGTAATCTCGTAGACTATGACACAGGACCGATCCTCTGGGGCGAGCCAGGTACCAATGGGCAGCACGCTTTTTACCAGCTCATTCATCAGGGTACGCGGCTCATTCCCTGCGATTTTATAGCACCAGCAGTTTCTTATAATCCCATAGGAGATCATCACGACAAATTGATGTCCAATTTCTTTGCGCAGACAGAAGCACTCATGATAGGCCGCTCTGAGGAGCAAGTGGAGCAAGAATTCATTGCGGCAGGAGTCAAGCCAGAAGATTATAAAAAAATCCTTCCCTACAAAGTCTTCCGTGGTAATCGCCCAACCAATAGCATACTGGTCAAAAAAATAACTCCCTATGTACTCGGACAATTAATCGCCATGTACGAGCACAAGATTATGGTACAGGGCCATATCTGGAATATCTATAGCTATGATCAGTGGGGCGTAGAACTAGGAAAGGTGCTCGCTAAGAAGATCTTGCCACAGCTCGCCGGTGCGATAGTTTCGGAAGAGCATGACGCCTCTACCCAAGGCCTCATCAAGATGTATCGGAGATGGCAGAGAGATCAGAACTCAAAGTAGCGAAAGCGCAATTTTTGAGGATATGTTAAAGTTATGTTAAAAAACTTTTTTGGTATACACCATTATCTTGAGGGAAAATTAATTTCAATGATTGTGTTTGTCTTCGGGGTGGGTTTAAGTAATGCATCTGCGGAATATTATGCTAAAATTCTCAAAAGACTGACGTCCAAGGACTGGTAGACTGTTGCATAATTAATTACGCTGTTTTTGATGACCTCGGTGATCTTGATGTGACTAATGATGTTCATATTGTCACTACATCGGTCACAACGGATGGATGTGATGAGCCAGCCCCTATTCTTAGCGAAGACTCACCTGAAAGCAACAAAGTCTTTTCAATGTCAGATATTATAGTTTATCCTAATCCCACTTCCTCAAACACCATAAGCATAGATGGGAAATATGATGCGTCTTGTGCTTATTCAAGCGTACAGATAGTATATCTTGATACAGGCTTACACTACTCTGGTACCATAGCTAATGTAAATCAAGTAGACATTTCATTTATCCCAGCGGGTCGCTATTGTCTAACGGCTATCACGGAGGATAGACATCTTCAATTCGTTAAACTTTAATGCAATGTATACATTAATCAAGACTCTATCATTTGCTCTATCCTTGTTTTTTGTGACCTCGTTGTCAGGTGCCATTTACCCTAAAACGTCCAGCTCTTATTGGACTGAAGCCAATAAAGACATTGTGGTCACCGTCTTTTACAATGATAATGGAACGCCAGAAGATACATCCGACGATTATCCCATAGGATCAGGAATTATATTTGCCGACAAGAAGCCACGAAATATTTCAGATGAGGTGGCAAAGACATTTGATCTGCTTAAGGCTCTTATGGAAAGTGAGATGAAGCAACAACTTCAGACTAATTATACAGAGTTTATCAAAGATCCAGTGGCGTCTCTTCAGGCCATTCGGGCAGTTGCTGTGATGATGAAATCCATTGAGGATATGCTAGACTGACATCGCTCAGATCCTATGTGATATAGCCTTCGGGCCCTTTCGATAATTCCACATTTCGTGAATTAGATTCTGTTATTTGCGCAGTGCAGTAATCTATGGGGTACTATTTCTGGTGAGAATGAATGGATAATGGACGTTGTTTCCGCCTTGCAGACCATTACCTGACCTTGAAGCTGAGGGGACACTATGGCGCTATTCTACCATGATAGGCGTATTATCATCGAGCGTACATCTCACCTGAAATTTCCTCACCCGGTGAGACTCATCTATGACATGATGATCGTGCTCGTGCTTCATATATCCAGTGGCACCTATGTGCGCGTGTGCCCTAGGATCTTGAAAATCAAGAACCCATAGACTGAGCGTCTTTCTATTTTTTATTCGCTTTCCCTGGACCCAGCCATTCGGTTGTAGATCTATCAACTCGCTATGGAATAAATCGAGCTTGCCCGTCTTGTCATCTACAGAGAAATAACCCGTCTTGGAGTCACGACTAATCTCGAAATCTTTATAATTTACACCTTGTGATGTCGCCACCGTGGAGTGCACGATTCCGAGTTCCTGATCGGTCATCAAGTGTGTGCCAACTGGACAGACGGAATCTACTTCGGTGATGCTGTAGAAATTCCCATCCTTACATTTCTTAGCATACTTGAGAGTAGCCGCGTAAGAATCTGGGGAAACATAGCGGAGATTTTCATTAAATATCCTGAAGCTTCCGATCTTGACGATCTCATACGACTGTCCATCGCGTGGATCTATGAAGGTAGACTGCGCATGACATGTCACACCGTGATATGAAATGAGCATAAGCAGTAGTGGAAGAAACCTAACGGATGACATGCTCATAATCTAGATATTGCAGTCAGTATTGGTAACATTATTTATAGTGATATCTACAAGCAATGATATGTATTTCTTCAGAGAGCAGTACATGGACTAATCGATGCTCCTTATCTATACGTCTTGACCAGCATCCTCGCAGATCATTTTTTAATTTTTCTGGCTTGCCGCTTCCAGATCGAGGATCTCGCATGGCATCTTTGATAAGCCTATTGATCCTATTCAGCTTTTTGGGATCTCTCTGTTGCCAGTGCGTATAATCTTCCCAAGCTTTATGGGACCATGAGACTTTCATTCTTCGATCAGATCGTGATACACTTTTTCGCCTCGATCCAGTTCGGCAAGAGATTTTCTCAGGATCTCACCATTTTTACCTGATAGGAGATAATCGGTCTCTACGAGTGAATTGTATTCAGCGAGAGATATTAGAACTATGTCTTGATGATTTTTACGTTTTATGACTACTTCCTCTACATCATCATAGACCGAATTGAGCCAATGCTTAAGATTTAGTCTAAGATCCGTGTAATTGATCACTTTCATATTGCTAAGTTATCATTTAAGTACGTATTTAAGGGCGTTAAAGTTTCATAGCTGTCTACACAGTACGATCATCGGAGATGTGCTGCTCTGTCTGGAGGCCGAACGGTCGCGCCTCTTCATCCTCATCTTACCTAGAATCAAGCGTCTACCTACCTTTGTCCGCTAGCAGAGTATAGACCTATGGCGTACAAGACGTATAATCAACTTCACCTACCTGAGATCGATCAGGAAATCCTGGCCTACTGGGAGAAGCACGGCATCTTTGAGCAGAGCGTAGAGCAGAGGCCGGTGGAGGACTCATTCGTGTTTTATGAGGGACCACCATCAGCCAATGGTAAGCCAGGAATCCACCATGTGATGGCCCGTACGGTAAAGGATTTATTTTGCCGATATCACTCCATGAAAGGGAAGCGTGTAGAGCGAAAAGGTGGCTGGGATACCCACGGTCTGCCTATAGAGCTCAGCGTGGAGAAAGAGCTGGGAATCACCAAGGAGGACATTGGCAAATCCATCTCCGTAGAGGAGTATAATCAGAAGTGCCGCGAGACCGTGATGCGCTACAAAGACCTCTGGGATCGCCTCACGCGCAAGATGGGATACTGGGTCGATCTGGAGGATCCCTACATCACATTTACCAATGATTATATCGAGTCCGTCTGGCACCTTCTCGGGCGCCTTCATGACCAGGATCTACTCTACAAGGGCTACACCATCCAGCCATTTAGCCCTGCCGCGGGTACGGGTCTCAGCAGCCACGAACTCAATCAACCTGGCACGTACAAGGAGGTAAAAGACACCACCATCGTGGCACAGTTTGAGCTGTCGCGTGATGACAAGAGCGCGTGGCTCTACGAGCATGCGACAGCCTCACAGATAGATATACTGGCTTGGACTACCACGCCTTGGACACTGCCAAGTAACACGGCACTGAGCATGGGCCCCAAGATCGACTACATCCTCGTAGACACATATAACCCTTACACCAAGGAGCGCATTAATGTAGTGCTGGCGGAGGCCCTTTCGGGCAAATGGTTCCGTGCAGAGCAGTGGGAAGAGGACATGGATAGCTATGACGGCTCCCAGAAGCTCATCCCCGCGCGTAGGCTCCACACGTTCAAAGGCGCAGAATGCGATGGCATGCGCTATGAGCAGCTCATGCCCTATGCACAGCCCGAAGATGGCGATGCTTTCATGATACTACTCGGTAATCACGTCACCACAGAAGATGGTACGGGCATAGTCCACACCGCACCGAGCTTTGGTGCAGACGATATGATGGTCGCTAAGAAATACGGCGTGGGCTCTCTGACTCTCGTAGACAAGCAAGGAAAATTTGTAGATGAGGTCACAGACTTTGCAGGTCGCTATGTTAAGAATTATAAAGACGAGGAAGATTATACGCCTGTAGATATAGACCTTTCGGTCAAATTGAAACTAGAAGGACGAGCCTTTAATATCCAGAAATACGAGCACAATTATCCACACTGCTGGAGGACGGATAAGCCGATACTCTATTATCCGTTGGATAGCTGGTTTATTAAAACCACAGCAAAGAAAGATCGCCTCATCGAGCTGAATAAAACCATCAATTGGAAGCCCGCTCACACAGGTGAAAAAAGATTTGGTAATTGGCTCGAAAATCTTCAGGACTGGAATCTATCTCGATCACGCTTTTGGGGAATACCCCTACCCATATGGCGTACGGCCGATGGCAGCACAGAGATATGTATAGGAAGCATAGAGCAGTTGCAGACAGAGATCAACAAGGCTAATAGCGCTCTCGGTCTGAGCCAAGAGACACCAGCAGATCTACACAAGCCTTATATTGACGACGTAATTCTAGTCTCCGATGCAGGAGAAGAAATGCGCCGCGAAAGCGATCTGATCGACGTGTGGTTTGATAGTGGAAGTATGCCCTACGCGCAGTGGCATCACCCTTTCGAAAATGAGAAGAAATTTCAAGCCAATTTCCCAGCGGATTTTATTGCTGAAGGTGTGGATCAGACGCGCGGCTGGTTCTTTACGCTGCATGCGATAGCAACTATGGTCTACGATCAGGTAGCCTACAAGAATGTCGTAAGCAACGGCCTTGTACAGGACAAGCACGGCCGCAAGATGAGCAAGCGTCTCGGAAATGCCGTGGAGCCATTTGCGACCCTGGACAAATATGGTGTGGATGCCACGCGCTGGTACATGATGAGCAATGCCGCTCCTTGGGATAATCTCAAGTTTGACGAAGACGGTATCGTAGAGGTTCAGCGTAAATTTTTCAACACGCTTTTCTATACCTACGGTTTCTATGCGCTATATGCTAACATAGATGACTTCACTATGCAGGAGGTGGATGTCGATCTAGCAGATCGTCCTGAGATTGATCGCTGGATTTTATCCTGTCTGCAAGCTCTGGTAGAGGAGGTGGATGCCAAGTACAAGGACTATGATGTCACACCAGCTTGCCGAGCCATTCACACCTTTACAGTGGATCAGCTGAGCAACTGGTACGTGCGACTATGTCGTCGTAGATTTTGGAAAGGTGAGTACTCAGCTGACAAGATATCTGCTTATCAGACACTTTATACCTGCCTAGAAACTATATCTCAATTGATGGCCCCTGTGGCACCATTCTATAGCGATTGGCTGTATCAGAATCTTACATCTGCCAGCGCAGGAGAAGCTGCCGCCAGTGTGCATCTCACAGATTTTCCCTCAGTCAATACTGCTCTCAGGGATGAGGCACTAGAGCGACGCATGGATCTGGCCCAGCGCATATCCAGTCTTGTACTATCTCTGCGCAAGGGTGAGAACATACGTGTCAGACAACCACTCCGCAAGATTCTCGTCCCAGTCACATCCGAGGAGATGCGGTCTGATATACAGCGCGTAGAATCACTCATCACGGCTGAGGTCAATGTCAAGACCATCGAGTATGTCGATGATAGCAGCGGAGTGATCAAGAAAGCCGCCAAGCCAAACTTTAAAGTCCTCGGTAAGAAGCTCGGAGGCGATATGAAAGCAGCCGCTGGTCTGATAGCTCAGATGTCGCAGTCAGACATTCAAGCATTTGAGCAAAGCGGCTCACATCACATAGAGATCAATGGTACGAACTATGAACTGACGGTAGATGATATAGTCATCAGCTCTCAAGATATCGAAGGCTGGCTAGTAGCAAGTGATCGTGATATCACCGTAGCACTAGATATCACGCTGGATGAAGAGCTGAGAAAAGAAGGTCTCGCCAAGGAGCTTGTCAATCGCATACAGAATCTTAGAAAAGACAAAGACTTTGATGTGATGGAGCGCATAGATGTATCTCTGCATTCAGATACTGATTTGCAGCCTGTCTTAGCCGCCCACGGTGACTTCATTAAGGCCGAGGTACTAGCAGATCACCTGGAATGGAAAAGCGTGGCTGACGGAGATGCGGTAGATCTAGTAGATGATATCACAGCATCGATACTGCTAGAGAGAAAGGGGTAGAGGGCTAAAGTCCATGGGTGAAAGTCGTGAGATGTGCTCACGTCATGTCTTGCGCAACTTGTCCTCTATAGCTAAGAAGACAGGATATAGGCTGTGTCTATGGTCATATTGATCATGTCACTACGGAGCTCAGGTGCCTCGAGTTCTTATCTTAGCTACTCAAGAATCTTTCTGTATCATGTCGAGCAACAATAAGTCTGCGCGTAATATCTCACTCTTTGTAGGACTCATAAGCCTCTGCGCACTCTTTGTCTCGCTCTACCAGGCGAGGATCATGCGGCAGCAGAATAGTGTACAAATGGAGGCTTTAAAGGCTCAGCTGTGGCCGAGACTGGCTATAGGCATAGACAGAAATTATAGCAGAGGTATACAGACTGACTATGACATCTTAGTTATCAATAAAGGAAGCGGACCTGCTATCATCAATCAGGTCATGGTCACCCATGACGGTGTAGAGGCTACAGACTGGTGGGATGTGTTTGATAAAAGCGCTATGCCAGATTCCATTGGCCGAAATATCAATACAGCACAGCTGGCAGGTAATGTACTGAGGCCTGGGGAATCTATTCGAATCCTCGGATTGAGCGACAATACACCGCTAATGCATGCTTACGCTCCGCTGTCTGTAGATACAGATGTATCTATATGTTATGCCTCTGTCTTCGGAGACGTATGGCAACTTAGTCGAGAGGGACTGCAGAGTGATGAGCCAAGCACTACTGAGAAGATCGATGACTGCCCTCATCTCGAGAGCGTCTGGACGCAGTAGGCAATAGTGATAGCTTACCTACTTTTTTTCTGCCATGAGAATCCACTGGAAATCTAGCGTGCAATCATCCACACTTATATTGCTAAATCCGCTAGCGAGCATATCTTTTTCTATCATTCCCACGACACTGCGATCCTTCAGGTCAGGGGCAGGCACGGGTACTCGCTGGCTCTTATAGTCCACGAGTAGGAGGATAGCTCCAGATTTCATACTCGTCGATAAGTCTCTGAGATATTTTTGACGTTGTGGAATATAGGAGATCGTATTGATCATGATGGCAGCATCGAGCTCCTCTTTTTTGAGAGCATTGTCGCTGGGAGTAGCGAGGCGTGTTTCAAAATTTTGTTGCAGCTCCTCGCGGACGATATCTACATGATCATCGAGCCACATGATGAATCGTTCATCTATGTCTGTAGCGATGACGCGGGCGCCGCGATTGAGCATGCGATAGCTGAAGTAGCCGCTTCCAGCTCCTATATCTGCTACCACCTTGCCATCCAGATCACCAAGAAAATCAATGACCTGCTCAGGCTTTTGCCACTCTTCACGCTCCACATTTTCATAGGTAGATACGAGTGACTCAAAGTCCTGTGGTAGCGCGGCTGCTTTTTGCTCCGCATCTTCAGGAGTTACGGTGCTATCACTAGCCATCACTGGAGGCGGAGGTGGTGGCACAGACTCTTGGCAAGAGTAGAATCCTACAAGGATGATCAATAGACTACAGATCCGAAGCATACGCGAATGTAGGCGCCTTTTTTGATATCAATAGCACCATGCACTCTTATATAAGTTAGCCAGAAGAGAAATTTCAGGAGTTGCTATAAGCTCTCTGGCCTATCATACCGTCTCGCCGCCACAACTACTGCCAGCGCCAGCAGTACATCCGTAGCAGTGTTGATTGAGCACTATGGATCGCTGCATGAGTGCCTCTATGTCAAAGTCATCGATGTGCTGCGAGGCGGCACTCACCTTCAGGTCCAGCATCTGATTAAAATCACAGTCATAGATATATCCATCCCAGCTCACGCTGAGTGTATTACGACACATGAGACCATCTACTGTGGAGGGATTATAGGCATTGACCAGCTCAGTCATGTAGTCCTCATAGTTGCCAGAGCTGATCAGGTACTCAAGGAAGCGACTGATCGGCATATTAGTGATAGCAAAGAGAGAATTGAAAGTGATATCAAATCTCTCTGCAAGCTGCCGCTTAAATTCGCTCTCTAGATCTGCCTGATCCCCAGGTAAGAATGCACCAGCAGGATTGTAGACGAGGTCGAGTAGCAGACCAGATCCTTCTACTCCATATCCCACCTCATTAAGCGCCTTGAGCGCAGCGATACTATCCTCAAAGACACCATCGCCCCGCTGACTATCCGTACGCTTTTTACTGAAGTACGGCAAGGAGGAAATGATGTGTACTCCGTGCTCCTTGAAAAACTGAGGAAGATCGTGGTACTTCTTATTAGCTCGAAGAATGGTGAGATTGCAGCGATTCATCACTGTGATATCGCGCTTGCTGCACTCCTCTACAAACCATCGGAAATGTGCATTCATCTCGGGAGCGCCTCCAGTGATGTCCACAGTTTTTATCTGTGTCTGATCTAGAATTTCAAGACAGCGGACCAGCGTTGCACGATCCATGTTCTCTTCTTTCCTATCTGGACCTGCATCTACGTGGCAGTGCGCACAGGTCTGATTGCAAAGCTTGCCGATATTGATCTGGAAGATCTCAGGATAGATAGGTCTCAGCACTGTGTGGTCTGTAGTAGATCCTACCTGCTCCGCAAAGGGAGGATATTTCTGATCAGAAATCTCCTTCCCATTGAGCACCTTGAGCTGAAAAAATGTATCTGCGAGCTGCGCATCGCGTGCTTGTAACGATTTACCTTTTTGCTTGATCGCCATTACATACTTACATTTTTCACGTGATTCATCATCTGTACACTATTGACTAGGGTAGCGCCGCTCTTGATGGCGGCTGCCACGTGGACTGCTTCCATCATGGACTCTTCGTCTACACCTTTTTGTAATAGGTCATGAGAGTAAGCATCTATACAGTACGGACACTGCACCGTATGTGCTACAGCTATAGCGATCAATGATTTTTCTCGTTTGGTCAGTGCACCGTCCTCAAAGACGGCAGCGTAATAATCAAAGAATTTCTTGCCGAGCTCTTCTTGAAATTCCGTGATATTTCCAAATTTCTTGAGATCGTCTGGATTAAAGTAAGACTTATTAGACATGGTTAATTTTTATCGGTAATTGTTTATTGTTAAGATTTACTGTCAGTTAATCCATTGCATAAATTGTGCGCAGGAGCCGAGAGACAGAATCGTAGACTTCTCTACTGCTTCCATCATAGTGATTGATCAGTACAGCAAATGCAATCTCGCGCCCACTCTGCGTATTCATCACTCCGCTTAGACATCTCACACCTTCCATAGATCCTGTCTTGGCGCGCATTGCTTCGGCTGGGATTCCCTTACTATAGGATACGAGAGTTCTTGATGTATTGGATGTCGGCAGTAGATCAAGATAGTCAGGAATTTCTCTACTAGATTTTTTGATGAGGTCTACTAGGCTTCGAGCACTGAGAGCATTACTAGGACTGAGACCATTTCCATCATAGAGCTTACAGCTGCTGCACTCTACCCAGTCAGTGATGCTCTTCCATGTCTGACTACGAGATTGGAGCGCTTTTACAGCGAGCGCTTGAGCGTATAAGTTATCGCTCTTAGCTAGACTATGTCGCAGCAGCGTGGCCATAGATGCAGAACTATAGCTCTGCAGCACCTTATCCAAAGTGATGGGTGTCGCTACCACCTCTGTCGCTCCATATCCTATACCCGCGTCATCTAGTGCATCGCAGAATCGAGCAATGAAGTACGCACCAGGATCACCTAGTGAACCACGGATGGTGAAGCGACTTTGTCCAGGTGGTATACTGCCTACGAGAATCCTATCCCTGGAGAAACCGCTACCGTAGATATATGCTTGATCGCCGCTACCAGCAGCACCTACTCGCAATCGATTAGTAAATTCTAAGCCGAGATCATTTGGTGTAGTACCAAGCATTGTTACCTCTGACGTATTACTTCTGAGATGAATGCTGTATGAATTGTCTAGCACATTCATAGCGTGACTGCTGGCTCCATAGTAATTTGCCACGTCCATCTCTAGCCATCTAGAGTGATCTCCCACTTCTATCCATGATGATATGTCAAGCTTCACGTCTCCATCTATACACTCGATTCCAGCATCTCGGATAGCAGCGATCGCGTCGTCAAGGATTGCAGTGAGTTGATGCCCTTCTCTTGCATATTTGCTACCCAGGGACGGATCTCCCACAGCCTTCCAGACCATGTCTCCGACTAGCACTCCATCGCTCTGTACTTTTCCTGATATGCCTAGAGTAGTCCTATAGGTAGTATTGGCCCCGAGCTGATGGTATGCGTAAGCTCCTGTCAGCAACTTAGTCACAGAAGCTGGGCAGACGAGTTTGTCCGCATCATACGCTATGATTTCTTCACCTGTAGCCAGGTCAGTGAAGAGCACTGATAATTGTGCCGGCTTATAGAGCTTACCTTCAGAAGCAGACAAAAACGTCTTCAGCGGATCTGTATCGCCGCTTTGTGCCATACCGATATAGAGCACACAGAGCAGCGCACATGTCAGGGTATTTCGTATCACGCAGAGAGATTAGCTAGATGAAATAGTGCATCTCCCACATTGACTACTGGAGCATTATTATGTCCTATGATATATCCAGAAGAGGGGGCGCTGACTACAATTTTTTTACTACCATATGGATCGTGGATATTGCCAAGTGGCTCTCCTTTCTTGATTTTACTTCCGGAGCTCTTGGACCAGCGGAAAAGCCCCGCCTCTGGGGCTCGGACCCAGCTACTTGCCTTGACAATTGTGGTGCTTGCTGGTATGGGCGCGGTCTCAGAGATCATCTCATAGTGCTTGAGCACACGCTTGATTCCGTTGATTCCCCGCTCTATCGCAAATCCATCGAGGCGTAGCGCCTCACCACCTTCGTATACGAGTGTAGGTATGCCTCGCTTGATCGTCTCTCTGCGAAATGATCCTCTGATCTCCGACTTGGGAATCGTAAAAGGCGCTGCGAAGATCTCAGCCAACTTTTTACTGCTTTCGCTTTTCTCGGAGTATCGGACTTGAGGATAATTATATCTGGACGCACCGCCCGTGTGAAAGTCTAGAGCCACATCAGTATATGGTAATATTTTGCGCGTAAGCGCCCTCGCCACTCTGCTCGCCAGGGATCCACGACTGTTTCCTGGAAAAGATCGATTGACATCCTTCCCATCTGGTACCTCTCTCGAAAAATTGATAAATCCATAGATATTAAGCAGAGGTATGGCAATCACGCTTCCGCACCGCAGGTCTTCTAGGAATCCTTGCTCGAGACTCTGACGGACGATCTCTACACCACAGATCTCATCGCCATGTACACCTCCCAGCAGGAGCACAGTGGGACCGGGCTCATCTGATCTATGGATCATCGCGTGTACATGCACAGCAGACCCGCTGGGCAGCCGTGCAATATTAAATCGTACCTCGGAGGATTCTCCTGGCTCTATGATGTGCTGATTGAGAGACCACTGCTGCGGTTCATCCCATTCCTTTGCTTCTGACTTTTCTTTCGACAAATTGTATGATCTTTTCTCCTATTTTGACGCCCGTGGTGGTCTCGATACCCTCGAGTCCAGGTGAGGCATTGACTTCTATGATGAGTGGCCCCCACTTGCTACGTAGGATATCCACACCTGCAATTTCTAGACCCAGCACTCGGCAGGCTTTGAGCGCGTAGCGACGTTCGTCATCGGTAATCTTCACATTCTCTGTGCTTCCTCCACGGTGAAAATTGGACCGAAAATCACCCGCGGCAGCAGTTCGCTTCATGGTAGCTACCACTTCATTATCTACTACAAATACGCGTACGTCACTACCGCCAGATTCCTCTATATATTCCTGGACTAGCGTGAGATTTCGTGTCTTTTGCATCGCCTCTAGTATGGACTCGCCATTCATCAGAGATTCTGTGAGGATGACACCTGCTCCTTGTGTGCTTTTGAGAAGCTTGAGCACATGTCTTTCACCGCCCATGCGCTCGAGCAGGCCCTCTGCCGGCTCTATGTGATGCACCAGACCTGTGCGCGGTACAGGGATGCCCGCACCCGCCAGCACTTGTAGACAGTGAAACTTATCCCTACTGCGTACCAGTGCTCCCGAGCCTAGCGTAGAATAGATGCCCTGCATCTCAAACTGCCTTATCACAGCCGCACCATAGTTAGTCGCACTCGCGCCTATGCGCGGTATGATAGCCTGCACACCTCCTACTGGCTGATCTAGATAGTAAGTCTCCAGACGCTCCTTATCCACGATGAGCTCGCAGCGCATGTGATCCAGGATGATGACACTGTGGCCACGCCGTCGAGCGGCGCTATATATGCTGTGTGTAGAGTACAGTGCAGCATTGCGTGATAGGATGATCAGATTCATGTCTATGATCAAATTTCGGTGATTACGAGCACATCTGTTCTACACTTTACTCTCGCAGTCCCATCCAAGACAGGATGGTACCGATGGAGATGTAGCGGTACGTGCTTATCTTTCGGCATCTAATCGGAGAAAGTATGAGTACCACGAGAAGGAAGTTTTTGCGCGACAGCGCTCTCAGTGCAGCAGGAGCCTTCATAGCACCAGCTTACTTGCGACAAGCCATTACTCGCCCGCCATCAGATCAGATCAGGCTGGGACTTATAGGCGCCAAGGGCATGGGATGGGCCAATCTGCGATCCTCTCTTAGACAGCCCAATGTCCGACTAGCCGCCATAGCAGACATAGATCAATCGATCCTCACACAGCGCTCTGAGGAGTGCCAGAAACAGCATGCGTACACACCCAAGACTTATGGTGATTACCGCAAAATGCTCTCCTCAGAGGAAATAGACGCTGTCATCATAGGTACACCCGATCACTGGCACTGCAAGATGTATGCGGATGCGCTGGAAGCGGGCAAGCACATATATGTAGAGAAGCCGATGGCCAATAGTATAGAAGAGTGTGAGCTGATGAGGGGCCTTTCGGCCAAATACGCTGACCGTGTCATCCAAGTAGGTCAATGGCAACGCAGCGGGCCACACTATCAAAAAGCAATCGACATGGTACGCTCTGGCGTGCTCGGAAATATACGCCTCGTCAAGTGCTGGAGCTACCAGGGCTGGATGGGAGAGCTCAAGCATCAGCCAGACGGTCCTGTGCCAGATGGTGTAGATTACGATATGTGGCTGGGTCCCGCGCCCAAGCGCCCCTTTAATCCCAATCGGTTTCACTTCAATTTCCGATGGTACTGGGACTACGCAGGCGGACTCATGACAGACTGGGGTGTACATGAGATAGACATAGCCCTATACGCTATGGATGCCGTCGCTCCACTGTCAGTACTCGCCTCAGGCGGTAAATTTGCCTATCCGGATGATCCTACAGAGACGCCCGATACTCTGCAAGCCGTATTTGAGTATGACGGATTTAATATGCTGTGGGAACATGCCGTAGGTATTGACGGTGGCAATTATGATAGAAGGGAAGGTATAGCATTTATAGGCAATCAAGGTACACTTGTAGTTGACCGCCAAGGCTGGGATCTCATCCCCGAGACGACATGGAATGACGGCGTACGAGTCAATAAGATTCCTGACATTCCTCTACAGACTCACAACCAAGATTACCTTAATTTCCATACCCAAAACTGGATTGACTGCATGCGCGCTGCTACGCCAGACGCTGTCAATTGTGGTCCTGATACGGGTAGCGTGGCGGCGATCAATGCACATATGGGCAATGTAGCCTTCAAGACGGGCCGAAAAGTCTACTGGGATCAGAGTAAAGGAGAATTTACTGATGACCGCGAGGCCAATGAGCTGCGCAGTGTCAAGTATCACAATGGATGGAAACTGCCTAAAATCTAGAGGTAATCACGACACAGCAATAAACCTTAGTGAAATGAAACGTAGAAAATTTGTGCGCACCAGCAGCCAGGCACTCTTATCAGCAAGTCTGTTCTCGATGACGAGCTGCAGCACTAGAGGTGAAGACAGCTCAGAGACGTCTGATGATATGCTGAAAAAATCTACGCTCATCAAGAAGTATGATCTCAGTCTAGCACAGTGGAGCCTGCACCGTCACTACGAAGAAGGGCTCATGAGTCCTATGGACTTTGCACAGCAGACACGATCATTTGATCTGATGGGTATGGAGTACGTCTCTGGACTCTACAGCGCTGAGCGCGAGGGAGCATCCTCAGAGCTGGCGGGCATGAAGTCTATCAGTGAGCGACTGCTCAAAGCCAGCAAGGACGAGGGCATCCAAAATATCCTCATCATGATAGATGGCGAAGGTGACCTAGCCGTACCCGAGGCAGCCGCACGTAAGCAAGCCGCAGAAAATCATCATAAGTGGATTGACATGGCCAAGTACCTCGGCTGTCACTCGATCAGAGTCAATGTATTCGGTACAGGGACTAGACCTGAGATGCATGACTACGCCGTAGATGGACTCTCGCAGCTGGCAGCCTATGGCGCCGAATCTGGCATCCATGTCATCGTAGAAAATCACGGTGGATATTCTAGCGATCCAGACTGGATGTGCGGGGTCATCAAGGAAGTGGATAGCGACTACTGCGGATTATTACCCGACTTTGGTAACTGGTGCGTGATGCGCGAGGGTGGAGAGCGCTGGGGCGCTCCCTGTATAGAAGAGACTGAGGACATTTATCGCGCTGTCAAGATGATGATGCCATACGCCCAAGGTGTCTCCGCTAAGAGCTACAACTTTGATGCAGCAGGCAATGAAACCAAGATTGACTACAAGAAGATGCTGGAGATCGTCTCGGCATCCGACTATGATGGCCCTATAGGCATAGAGTACGAAGGCGCCGATCCAGAAGACGATGGCATACGCGCTACCAGAGACCTTCTCCTCCGTCACATGAATTCATAATCTAAGCACTTTTCACACCTTCCTATATGTCAGACGCTACCTTGATCAACCGACGTAAATTATTTTTTGCCAGTTGTATGGCGCTCGTGGTTACGAGTATGACCTTCGCTATCCGTGCACGCCTCGAGACCGTATTTGGTGTAGAGGGTATAGGACTATCTGCTAAGCAAATCGGTCTGGCCTTTACGCCGGCATTCTGGGGATTTACGCTCGCCATGATGATAGGTGGTCCGCTGGTGGACTCTCTAGGAATTAAGCGGATCACGCAGATTGCATTTTTTACACATGCATTGGGTATAGTGGCGACGCTTTTGGCGGGTAGTATGTGGACGCTATTTGGTGCGACCTTGCTGATCGGAATAGGAAATGGATTTGTGGAAGCCGCACTCAATCCCATGATCGCCTCGCTCTATCCCGATCAAAAAACAAAAATGCTCAATCGATTTCACGTCTGGTTTCCTGGCGGGATCGTCATAGGTTCCATTCTAGCTTACCTGGTGATGGATGTAGGAGGTATGAGCTGGCAGGTACTGGTAGGACTCTTGTTTATACCACTGGTAATCTATGGTGCATTATTCCTGGGTCAAAAATTTCCTAAGACGGAGCGTGTAGAGATGGGTATCAGTCAAGGGGATATGTGGAAGAGTCTAGCGACACCACTATTTGGATTTATAGCATTCTGTATGTTGCTCACAGCTGGTACGGAGTTAGGGACTAATCAGCGCATAGAAGCATTGCTCAAAGATGTGATCGATAAGCCGCTGCTGGTCCTAGCATTTATTAACGGTATCATGGCTCTGGGCAGAGCCTTTGCAGGTCCCGTGGCGCATCGTCTGAGTACGAGTGGTATGCTGCTTTTCAGTGCGATCTTTTCATTTATCGGTCTGTGGTTATTTACGGTGCTTGACGGCAACATGATCTTTTTAGCAGCGGGAGTATTTGCTGTGGGAATTACTTTTTTCTGGCCTACGATGCTGTCCTTCGTAGCAGAAAATATCCCGCAGTCGGGCGCACTAGGTCTTTCCGTGATGGGTGGACTCGGTATGCTTTCCGTATCCATCATTCTACCCCTCATGGGCTATATCATCGACGATAGCTCAGGAGTAGCAGCACTGAAATACATGAGCATCCTTCCAGCTATCTTGATTGCACTTTTCGCTGGGCTGTATGTGTATATGCGTAAGCGCGAGGGTGCCGTGTAATGAAGAGCTTTGCGTATCATCTGATTGACTCTTCTGTCAGTGGCTACTATCTCGCATTCGTGTGCAGCTATATATAGTTAAGGTCCGCAGCAATGGTCTAGATGGAGTAGATATATGTAATTACCCAAGTCTATCATGACTGAGATGTGATGAGGTCTACTTTTATCAGAGGATTTCTACGCATCCTTAGGGTGCACATTGAACTAGCTTGCTTCATATCGGCGTTACGTGGATGATTCTCATCCTTTCAGATCAGGAGATTCTTTACTCATGCGAACAGTCACCATAGATATAATCAACGAGCGAGTCTTGGGACTTCTTAAGGGTTTAGAGAAGTTAATGCTGATCCGTTTGAGAGATGAGGTTGATCCACTTGACAGTGATGTAGATTGGCAATCATTCAAAGGCGCCATGGGCAAGCAGTCGATCGACAGCGTTGACGAGAGTCTAGAGCAGTTGCGGAGTGACTGGTCATGAAGTATCTCTGGGATACTAATATCGTTATCTACTTCTTACAGAAGCAATTTACACCTAGTGCGGAATACTTTGTAGACAATATACTTGAGCAGTCAGCTCCTTCGATTTCTGTCATTTCTGAGATGGAGTTACTTTGTTGGGATGCAAGCGATGAAGAGGACCTGAAGGTTTTGCAGAAATTTATTGACAGTGTCATTGTGTACCCTATAGACAGTGCAATCAAAAGAAAAACTGTTGACGTTCGCAGATCACATCGAACCAAGATGCCTGATGCGATCATTGCCGCCACGGCTATCGTATATGGCTTGACTTTAGTCACACGCAACACAAAGGACTTCACATCAATTGATGGATTACAGATTGTCAATCCATTTTCTTATGAATAGTGAGATAAATGATGGAGTCCAACTACGTACCTCTCATCTCGCCCTTCATCGGTTACATCCGTGACGATAGCTCAGGAGTAGCAGCGCTGAAATACATGAGCATCCTTCCACTCCTGTTGATCGTCCTATTTACTGGGCTGTATGTGTATATGCGCAAGCGAGAGGATGCAGTGTAGTGTAAATTTGCCATATGGTAAACTTGCTCTCAGACAGAACTTGCCAAGATAGCAGACGCGCATCCTGCCTGTGGATCTACATCGTTCTTATAGCTATAGCACTGTCGTGCAAAAGCGAGCCAACAGATTCCGCTCCTCCCTCAGACCATTCGCAGCAAGCCACATCAGTCGATCAAGGCACAGCGGCTATGGTCGCCGAGCTCAAAGCCATAGCCTCAGATCGGAGCAACATCGACCTCTGGCACCTCAATCGTCCCAGAGCTCAAGCACTAGACGCAAAAGCCAGTACTGAGCGAGATCCTGGCCAGAAAATCAGCCTCATATTTCAGTCAGGTATAGAATGGCTCAATGCTGGCGACTACCAGACCGCCATCTCCCGACTCCAGTCAATACTCGATTTTGCAAAAGCCAATAATCTCAAATTGCCAGCCGAGGCAAAATATGCCATCACAGAAGTCCTAGGCATAGCACATCTGCGCAAAGCAGAAATAGAAAATTGCCTCAACAATCACAACGAATACTCTTGCCTATTTCCCATAGTAAAAGATGGAAAGCACGAGATACGCGATGGTGCCCAGAGCGCACAAGAAATATTCAAGTCGCTACTCAGCTCACCGCAGTCATCCGCTCAGACCCAGTGGCTTTATAATATCACCCACATGGCACTAGGCACTTATCCTCAGGGGGTGGAAAAGGACCATCTCCTGAGTCCAGATCTCTTTTCATCAGATGTCGACTTTCCGAGATTCACCGATGTAGCTATGGGGACTGGCGTGGCGGTCAATGATATCTCAGGTAGCGTAGTGATGGAAGACTTTGACAAGGATGGATATCTCGATCTCATGGTGAGTTCCTATGGTCTGGATGACCAGCTTAGACTCTACATGAATGATCAGGACGGATCCTTCAGAGATGCCACCGCCTCAGCAGGACTTACAGGTCTATATAGCGGACTCAATATGGTACAAGCCGACTATGACAATGACGGCTACATAGATGTACTCGTACTACGCGGAGCGTGGCTTGGCAAAGACGGTCAGCACCCCAATAGCCTGCTTCGTAACAATGGCGACGGCACCTTCTCAGATGTCACGCGAGTGGCAGGCCTTTACAGCAAGTTTCCTACACAGACAGCCAGCTGGGCAGACATAAATCTTGATGGCTGGATCGACCTCTTCATAGGTAACGAGCACAGTGCATCAGCTCCAGCAACATGCGAACTGTACATCAATGATGGCACAGGTAAATTTACCGAGCAGGCAGCCACCTATGGTCTAGACATGCAGGTATTTACTAAAGGCTGTGTCTGGGGAGACTATGACAATGACGGTGACCCAGATCTCTATATCTCTTGTATCAATAGCCGAAATTACCTCTGGCAAAATGGCGGTAGCGAAAACAACTTCACATTTAAGGAAGTGGCTCAGACTGCAAAAGTGAGTGAGCCATTGAGAAGTTTTCCCTGCTGGTTTTTTGATTACAATCAAGACGGCTGGGAAGATCTATTTGTGAGCGGATTTGATTTTTCGCAGTTTCAGACAGCTGCGCGAGAAGTGGCTCTGGGCTATATGGGGCAAGCCACACAGGCTGAGCTGCCTCGACTGTATCAAAATAATAAAGACGGCACTTTCTCAGAGGTCAGCGCAGCGGCAGGAGTAGACGAGGTGCTATTTACCATGGGCTGCAACTTCGGAGATCTCAATGGTGATGGCTATCCTGATTTCTATGCCGCCACAGGCACACCAGACTTTCGCGCCCTCATCCCCAATCGTATGTTTCTCAATGATCGAGGAAAGAAATTTCTCGATGTCACCACAGCTGGAGCATTTGGACATCTGCAGAAAGGCCACGGAGTTGCGTTTGGAGACATCGACAATGACGGTGATCAAGACATCTACAGCGTACTCGGAGGATCCTATGATGGAGATAACTTTATGAATGCACTATTTGCCAATCCAGGATTTGATCAAGATTGGATGCGACTGTCTCTCGTAGGAGTAGAGTGCAATCGTGCTGCTATAGGAGCTCGCCTAGAAGTGACACTCATAGATCCAGCGACGGGAGCCTCTACCACACGACATGCGCGAGTGCAATCTGGTGGAAGCTTTGGTGCCAATTCCCTCCGAGTGGAGCTCGGTATTGATCCTCAGATGGAGATAGATGAGCTCAAGATTTTCTGGCCAGGACAGACAGATCCACAGGTAATTGCTCATCTTGAGAAAGGGAAGCACTACCAGATTACCCAGAATCTATCTGAGATAAAAGATGTCACTGCTAAGGCAGTGAAGCTCAATGCTGGACACGGCGGGCATCATCATTAACTCAGAGGTCTCTGTCTGGATATGCATGCTTCCTTAGAGATACTATCTTTGGTAGTATGACTAGATCACATATTCCGCACGTACATTTCGCATGCATATTGATAGCTTTCTACTGCATCATAGGCGCACAGTCCATACAGGCACAGAATTCAGATTATCTGAGTGAAAGCACATTTACAGGCTTAGAATGGAGAGGTATAGGACCAGCATTTATGTCAGGACGTATATCTGATATCGCTATCCATCCTGAGGACGACAATACCTGGTACGTTACCGTAGGCTCAGGCGGAGTATGGAAAACCCAGAATGCTGGCGTGACATGGCAGCCACTGTGGGATGACCAGTCCGTATACAGCATAGGTTGCGTGACCATAGACCCACATCATCCGAGCACCGTCTGGATAGGCACAGGAGAGGATGTCGGCGGACGTCATCTCTCATGGGGAGATGGCATCTATCGCAGTGATGATGGCGGTGCATCATGGAAGCATATGGGACTGCGCGAATCGGAGCACATTTCCAAGATCGTGGTACATCCACACGATCCTGACATCATCTGGGTAGCAGCTCAGGGCCCGCTTTGGAGCTCTGGAGGTGAGAGGGGAGTCTACATGTCTGAGGACGGCGGTCAATCGTGGACGCGCACCCTGGGTGATGATATGTGGACAGGAGCCACTGAGCTCGTGGTAGATCCTGATGATCCGCAGACACTGTATGCTGCAACATGGGATAGGCATAGGACGGTAGCTGCCTACATGGGCGGCGGGCCAGGATCAGGACTGCACAGATCTGCTGACGGTGGCAAGACCTGGTCTCGACTGAGCTCAGGACTGCCCACGAGCCGTATGGGTAAGATAGGCCTGGCGCTGTCTCCACATGACAGTGATATCCTCTATGCAGCTATAGAGCTAGACCAGAGATCAGGAGCGGTGTATCGCAGCCTTGACAGAGGAGCCACATGGAAGATGATGTCCGAGACTGTATCTGGCGCTACAGGACCGCACTACTATCAAGAGCTCTACGCCTGTCCCCATGTGAAAGATCGTATCTATCTCATGGACGTGCGTGTGCAGGTGAGTGATGACGGCGGTGCTACATTCAGGCGTATGCAAGAGGAGCACAAGCACTCTGATAATCACGCTATGGCATTTCGAGCTGATGATCCAGACTATCTGCTCATAGGATCTGATGGAGGTCTCTACGAGAGCTTTGACCTAGCCGCCAACTGGAGATATATGGCCAATCTGCCGCTGACGCAGTTTTACAAGATCGCTGTGGATGATGCAGAGCCTTTTTACAATATCTACGGCGGTACCCAAGACAATAGCACAGAAGGTGGCCCATCCCGCACAGACAACTGGCATGGCATACAGAATAGCGACTGGCGAGTAGTCCTCAACTGGGACGGTCACCAGCCAGCGACAGAGCCAGGAAATCCTGATATCATGTATGGCCAGCGGCAGCAAGGCACCCTGTCACGTATAGATCTCTCCACAGGGGAGGTCACTGACATACAGCCACAGAGCGATGAGGGCGAAGACTACGAACGGTACAACTGGGATGCACCCATCCTGGTGAGTCCTCACAGTCCCACCACGATCTACTTCGCTTCACAGCGTCTATGGAAGTCTACCGATCGCGGAAATAACTGGACAGCTCTGTCAGCAGATCTCACCCGCCACGAAAACCGCATCAGCCTTCCCATCATGGGAGCCGTACAGAGCTATGACAATGCCTGGGATATCTATGCGATGTCCAACTATAATACGATCACGTCTATCGCTGTATCGCATTTTGACGAAAGTCACATCTTCCTAGGCACAGATGATGGACTAGTTCAGATCACTACGGATGGTGGCGACAGTTGGAGTCGAGTGGACGTCTCTTCCATAAGAGGGATTCCCGCTAGGGCCTATGTGAACGATATCAAGACTGATCTGCATGATGCCGACGTGGTCTACATGGCGCTGGATCATCACAAGACGGGTGACTACTCGCCATACCTACTGCGCAGCGATGATGCAGGCAAGAGCTGGAAGATGATCACAGATGGTCTGGGAGATGAGAATATCGTCTGGCGTATCGTACAGGATGATGTAGATCCAGAGTTGCTATTTGCAGGCACAGAGTGGGGTGTGTATTTCAGCTCAGATGGCGGTGAGCAGTGGATCAAGATGAGCGGTGGTATGCCTACGATAAGTGTGCGTGATCTTGCCATACAGCGTCGTGAGCACGATCTGGTGGCGGGGACATTTGGCAGAGGATTTTATGTCTTGGATGACTATAGATCTCTCAGAGATATAGGTGATAGTGATAGGGCTTTCGCCCAAATGTTCCCAATCAGAGACGCTTGGTGGTACATTCCCAGATCTCATCTAGGATTTGAGACAGAAAAAGGAAATCACGGTGCTGATCACTACGTGGCACCCAATCCCGATTTTGGTGCGCTGATCACTTATTATCTGCCCGAGGATGATGAGTCTCCAGCAGATAAGCGTAGAAAAAAAGAAAAAGAGAATCTAGCTGCCTTGCAAGTCACTAGCTACGAGACACTCGATCAGGAGAATGAATATCAGGGACCAAACTATAAGATAGAAATTCGCGATGCAGAGGGTCAAGTGGTCCGTAGGATCGATGCTCACGCAGGGAAAGGTATGCATAGAGTCGCTTGGGATCTGCGTCGCAGTAGTCCACTCGTGGACTCATGGATGTCGGGTATGCTGGTACCACCAGGTACTTACTCTGCACAGCTCGTCAAGGTGATGACGGGAAAAGTATCGCCCCTAGCGGATCCGCAATCGATCATCGTGAAGCCGCTTTATCAGAGCTCTATTCCAGCAGCGTCGGAGGCCGAGAGAGAGGATTTCTGGCAGCGCTATACAGAGACAGTGCGCAGAGATGCTCATACCTCTGAGCTCATAGAAGAGCTCTCTGAGGACATGACAGAGATCTTGGCTGCACTCAGTAAGACACCGTCGCAAGCGCCCAAGCTATACGCTACCTATCAGGGCATCAGTGATGATTTACAACTGATCAAGTCAGAGGTAGCTGGCAGTCCATCACGTGCAGCGATAGGTGAAAAAGCTGTCAGTCCTACCATCGGCGAGCGGATGTTTGCCGTGTATCGCGTGCTATCACACTCCACCTATGGCCCTACCTCACAAGCAGAAAAAAATCTAAAAATCGTAAATTCTGCCCTTGCCAAGATCTCTGATCGCTTAGTAATCATGAGAGACTCGGTAGACGCCTTGCAAAAGGATATCCGCAAAGCAGGTGGCCCCTGGTTAGATTAAGCTTTGTTAAGACCTTGATGATCTATCCATTAATCATACAATAATCCTAGCGCATACCTCATCCATAAGATGATATGATCGATCTCAAACTCATAGCTCGTGAGGATATAGACTATTACTCAGCTCTGCTGCCAGTAGCGACACTGCTACCCACGGCATATAGAGATGGTCTTCGCCTCCGCAGGTCCATCCCCTCACTACCCAATGCTGCTGATCCCATCGGCACCACAGGAGAAGGCGACTCAAGTATCAAGATTGTTGGCATCGGGGAAAGTTCTATATCCGGAGTGGGTGTAGATACCCACGACCAAGGGCTGACAGGAAGGGTAGCAATGCATCTCGCAGAATTGCTAGAGGCGCAGATCGAGTGGCAGGTCATCGCAGAAAAAGGATATACCGCTCGCATGGTCAATGAGCTTCTCTTGCCCAGACTTCCACAGGAGCAGCAGGACATATTTCTTATAGGCCTGGGCGGTAATGATAGTTTTCAGATGACCAAGCCCACGGTGTGGCGACATGAGATGCAGCGTCTTCTGGACCAGCTTGCCCAGCATAGCCCATCAGCAAAGATTGTGTGCGTCAATATGCCAGGAGTACATGACTTTCCAGCATTTACGCCCGCACTGAAAAAGGTCATGGACATCCAAGTTGATATCCTGCGCAATCACTTGGCAGACCTGGCGGCTGATCGCCAAGAAGTACTCTTCCTAGATGACAAGATCTACCTGGAAGAATGGAGTGCTAAGCACGCTCTAGACTATGAGCTGGAAGATTACTACAGCGACGGCGTGCACCCATCCGCAGTCACCTATCACTACTGGGGCAAGGATGTAGCTGAGCGCGTGGCGGAGTGGTATGAGCAGTATTGATCATAATAGATAGGGATGACCGATTATGGATACTCAGGAACTTAGCTCTTACCTTGAGACCTACCTAGGTATGAGACCAGCGGACTCGGCTCAGGTGCTTCATTTATTCACACTACGATCTTATAGCAAGGGTGAGTATTTCCTCAGAGAGGGAAAGCGTGTGAGAGGCTTATACTTCCTGTCCTCAGGGTATATGAGGATTTCAGCACTGAGCGCTGATGGCCAGAAAGATGTGACGCAGTGGATTTCTAGTATGGGCATGGCGGTGACAGAGCTTGCAGGATTTGTGAATGATGGTCCCTCAAGGTGGGATATATGTGCTTTGAGTTCCTGCACAGGATATTATATAACTACAGAAAATTATAAGTCCATCGGGAGGTATTTGCCCAACTGGGCCGAACTCGACAGACTGTTTATAGCCAAGTGTTTTATGACATTGGAGAATCGAATATTTCAGCATCTTTCCATGGACGCAGAGCAGCGCGTGAGGCATCTTATGGAGTGGCAACCACTTATTTTTAATCATGTGCCATTACACTACATTGCATCTATGCTGGGGATGTCTCCAGAGACACTCAGTAGAATAAGAAAGATCATGTCTTCTTGATAAAGATCAAGAAGAGCGATTGAGGCTCGCCATATTTTTGTCTGTATATCTCATAGCAATAACAAGTAAAATCATGGCAAAAAAACACATCAGCTCAATCATCCGTATCAGTGCAACTGCGCAGGCAGTGTGGGACATTCTCACAGACTTTACTCAATACCACGATTGGAATCCGTTTATTATAGAAGCGGAGGGGCTCGCTAGTCAAGGTGAAACGCTTACGATCACGGCAGGTGGTATGAAATTTAAGCCCACCGTACTTGTAGCTGATAGACCACGAGAACTGAGATGGTTGGGCAAGCTCTTCGTTAAGGGGCTCTTCGACGGAGAGCATATATTTAGCATAGTAGACCACCAGGACGGTACCGTAAGCTTCACACAGGAAGAGTACTTTACGGGTCTTTTAGTAGGATTATTTTCTAAAAAGCTAGATGGTCAGACGCTCACGGGATTTCAAAATTTCAATGAGGCATTAAAGTCCAGAGCAGAATCCTAGTAACATATTTCGTGGTCTTATTCTCATACGGTGACATCTGTCAATTCGTAGTGTGGGTGGACACCTTATGTTTTTCTTGCTTCATGTGTGGTGTAGGAAGAATGTGTCGTGCTCTGACTTTAAATGATGCGCAGAAATCAGCACTTTACTATGCTCCTATCTGTCCGTACTTTTACGCTGTCAGATTCTGAGATATCACTAAGACTTAAAGGACGCCATCACTATGAAAATTCTACCCTTTTGGGCGAAAGCCCTCATAGCTTGTACTCTCTGTCTAGTACTAGGAACTGCTAGTGGCGTGGCTACAAGCGGAAGTATAGAGGGCTGGTACAGTACGCTTATCAAGCCATCATTTAATCCACCCAATTGGATCTTTGGGCCTGTGTGGACGGCGCTTTATCTGATGATGGGCTTTGCCTTTGCCCTGGTGTGGCAGCGATACGCTGAGGGCGGACTCACCGCAAGGCGCAGCATGATCATGTTTACCCTACAGTTTTTGCTCAACCTCGCGTGGACTCCTATATTCTTTGGAGCAGAAAATCTAGCGCTTGCATTCGCTGTAATCGTAGTGCTTTGGATAATGATTTTGTTGACCACAATATGTTTTTTTCAGCAGCATAGGTTGGCTGGAATCTTGATGGTGCCTTACCTGCTTTGGGTATCATTTGCCGCTGTGCTCAACTTTAGCATCTGGCAACTTAATGGCTGAAAAAAATCGTCTAAAAAAATCAGCGACCCTGAAATCAGAGCCGCTGATCCTTCGACGTGTTCCTTAATCTTACTCAGGGCTATTAGAGCCCATGGCTGCATTCATTGCGGCTACCTCTGCTTGTAACTTAGCCAGCTCAGCTTGTATACGTGCTTGATTGGCGGCTATAGATTGATCGCGCTCAGCTTTGATATCTGCTTCTGTCATACCACTATCTGCTACGAGAGAATCATCTGATGGATCTCCCTGTGCATCCGAAGCATGGCTTCCATAGGTGGTAGGAAAAAATGTAGCTATGATCTTCTTATCCTTTGCGCTGTGGGTGCCAGATCCTGCGGTTCTCTGTGCCATATAGTAGAATGTATGCACACCTGCAGTTACTTCAAAGGATGCAAGCGCTGCTCCACGGTAAGCATAGAGTGCAGAGCTGGCACCTGGGGATACGCCGACTGCAACATCCTGAACTGAACTCAGACTAGTACTCACATCATTGATGCCGATGTTGGCATAGGAGCTCGTACCATTAGTGTGATTGATTTCGTATTGACAGTTGGCATGTACGACGACGTATCCATCTGTGGGTGCGGTGATGGTCACAGAGCGGAGTACTACGAGGGTATTTGTGACATTCGTAGTGGTGTTAGCCGCACTACTTACGAGTCCAGGCTCATTATTTCTCTCATTGCTGTTGATAGCTTCGTTAGTGAGTCGCACTCCGTCATCACCCATTTCATTGAGGTCAAAAATATTTGTAGAGAATCCAGCAAGGCGGAATATTCCATGAGTCATTCCAGTAGGATGTCCTTCAAATCTGAATGCACTAGCATCGCCTAGGCTCGCTAGTCGAAAAAAGGCACCGTCGCCAGTGATATCTGGTTGTATGGCCGCGTAAGTGATTCCATTTTCTTTTTTGACTTCGATGGCTCCGCCCTCGCCGCCAAAGTCATGGTTTAAGTCAATGACCAACTGTCCTGAGAGACTAGTGGCAGCTGTTAAGATCAATAAGAGCAATGTGTATTTACATAGATTCATGACTATAGTTTTCTGTGGTTAATATAATACCTCAAAACTATGAGCACTTCACTTTCAGCCAATTCACCCATGTGGGTGAAATCTTGAGGATTTTGCCGCTATGATATGCCGTATATCACCATGAGATGAAGATCTCACTATATCAGCATGACAGCGCTGCGGTGGACTTTAGCTGAGTCCTATTTCTATGGTCATGTCTATAGTGCGAGAATCCGCGCTTTCATCGCATCCAGCACCGCAATAGTCTCCTCGTGTGTGGCGGACTGAGCATAGACGCGTAGGACTGGCTCCGTACCAGAGGGCCTGATCATGAGCCAGCCGCCGCCCTCGTGGAAAAACTTGTAGCCATCTGTACTTTCAGTATTCGTGACTTTATGGCCTGCTACATCAGTGAATGGCTCATTCTTACACACTTGGATGGCGCGTGCCTTGAGATCTTCGGTGATATGTAGATCATAGCGATCGCAAGAGAAACTACCGACGATATCATAGATATCTTGGCATAGTTCGCTAAGAGTCTTTCCAGACTTAGACATGAATTCCAGGATCAGCAGTGCGATCCATATACCGTCACGCTCGGGCACGTGGCCCTTGACCGCCAGGCCGCCAGACTCTTCACCACCCACGAGCACGTCTTCCTGTGTCATGATCTCGGCGATGTACTTAAATCCTATTTTGGTCACCTCGATATCTAGTCCAAAGTGCTCAGCAAGTTTCACCATTTTGTCCGTCACAGAGAAAGTGACGATGACCTTGCCGCGTAGATTTTTTTCCTCGTGGAGATAGTAGAGTAGGAGCAGGAGTAGATGATGGCTATCGACAAAGTTTCCATGCTCATCATACATGCCTATGCGATCAGCATCGCCATCATTAGCAAAGCCGACTTTGATCTGATCATCGGCAGCGATCATCTCGCTGAGCTCCGTCAGATTACGATGAATCGGCTCTGGAGCTTGACCGTGAAAGCTTGGATTATATTCATTGTGTATGCTCTGCATACTCGGGAAAAGCTCATCGATAATCACAAAGCCCGCACCGTACATAGCGTCATAGGCTACATTGCTCGCTATGGCATTGATAGCGTCCACGTCAAAGTTTTCCCTGACAGCATCTACGTACGTCTTTGCTAGATCGATTTTCTTTATAGTACCCTTTTGCACGAAAGTGCTGAAATCCACTTCACACTCCACAGGCCCATCAGGAATCAGTGCCTCCACAGCAGCGATCTCAGCAGGAATGGTAGGACCACCATATGCACTCTTGAGCTTATAGCCATTGTAGCTCGGAGGATTATGTGATGCGGTGATGACCACCCCCATATCCAGGCTGTGCGCCACGAGTCCCAGACTGATCATCGGAGTGGTACATATGCCCTCGTGATAGTGTACCTGTATGCCCTGATCCGCGATGACACGACTGGCCTCTTGCAAAAACATCTCTCCGCCAAATCTACAATCATGCCCAATTAGCGCTCGCGATAGTCCACTCTCTTTCATGTAGAGGGCCGTAGCGTGAGCGACTCTGCGTACATTGGCTAGCGTGTAGGTATCCGCGATGATGGCTCGCCATCCGTCTGTTCCAAATTTGATCTGATCTGGCATGTTTTTTGCTTTAAGAGGTACTATATATGTCTGATAATTATAATATGTAATCTTGCCTAGAACTGATACTTACCGTCACAAGGGCATGCGCCGCCAGCTCGTAGATATCTTACGTCATAAAGGTATACAAGATGAACGAGTCCTACAGGCGATCGGTAGACTTCCTCGGCACTGGTTTCTTGATCCAGCATTTTCGGACTGGGCATACCGCAATCTGCCTTTTGCTATAGGCTGCGGCCAGACCATCTCACATCCACACACAGTAGCATTTCAGACAGAGTTACTTCGCGTATCTCCACGTGATAAGATCCTTGAGATAGGTACGGGCAGTGGTTATCAATCTGCTGTGCTGCAGATGATGGGTGGGCGAGTGTGGACGATCGAGAGGCATCATGCGCTACACCTAGAGAGTCGCGCACTGCTCGAGGATCTGGGATTTGGTCAGATCAGATGTAGGCATGGCGATGGATATCTTGGCTGGCCTACTGAGGGGCCATTTGACAAGATACTTGTCACTGCTGGCGCGGATCACGTTCCTGCACGGCTCGTCGATCAGCTGAAGTGGGGCGGGCGAATGGTCATACCCGTAGGCGACGACACATCGCAGGAGATGATCGTGATAGACAAGGATCGGTATGGCGCAGTAAGAAAGTCGAGGCATGGGGCATTTGCCTTTGTTCCGTTCCTATCTGGTACAGATAGCCAGTCGCGCTAGGGTGACCAAGGTCACTTTTATCGCCTTTTGGGGCTATATTCGTCGACTATATGTGGCATGAGGGCTGCGAGTACTTTACTTTGTGACTACACCAATCATAACCACCATGAAATCATTTTTCTCTCTTCTCACTATCGCGATATTCTGCGCATCTTGTTTTGGTATAGGCAGCTCAGATAAGGATGGGGCTTCCGCCCAAAAGTCAGACAATACAGAGCAAACCAGCGAGTCCAGTGACAATCCATTTGCCGCTATACGAGAGGCTAAGAAAGAGATTGAAAAGCTCAGCGCCAAAGACGAAAATGGAGAAAAGGTAGAGGTCTACCACTTTAAAGATCTCCAGAAATTAACCCCAGAAAAGCTAGCAGGCTACAGCCGCGCTACCAAGGAAGGATCGACTAATAGCCTCATGGGCATCAAGCTGAGCGCCACAGAGTCAGATTACACAGACGGCGATAGCAAGATCGAGATCAGCATCACGGATACTGGTGGAGCTGGCATGGCACTCATGGGTATGGCCGCATGGTCCCAGCTCGAGAGCGAGTCAGAGACAGAAGACGGCTATGAGCGTACCACTACCTGGGAAGGCTATAAGTGCTTTGAGTCCTACAGCAAACGCAACAATCGTAGCTCCATGGCACTCATCGTCGCCGATCGCATCATCGTCAATGCCGAAGGCAATGTAGAGATGGATGAGCTGAAGCGCTTCCTCAAGAAGATGGATCTAGAGGATCTGGGGTAGGGAGGAGTGAGTATGATATATTTTTCTGGGACGGGAGATATGAAATGGCTGGAATCCTAAGTGCTAGATATATCCGTCCACAGGCGTATAGAGCTAGTACCATCTAGCTATGGTAGATAGTCTCCCATATGCGGTTGACTCCGTACCTTCACATCCTCAAGGGGCCATGGCGCAGTTGGCTAGCGCGTTTGACTGGCA
>JAHDBH010000014.1:2526-52406 GCA_020630495.1 Saprospiraceae bacterium | reverse complement strand
GAGCCTGGAGCAGATTGCGATCTCCCTGGTGTACTCACTAAGTCGCAGTGTCCAGGCCCGAGCAGCACATCAGGTCAGAGCGCCGAAGAGCTCATCCTACAGTATCTCCAGGACAACGGTCTCGCTGCCGAGCGTACGAGCGATGGTATGTACTTTGTCATCAGAGAAGAGGGCAGTGAGGAAAAACCCGCCGCAGATGCAAGAGTAACCGTGGACTATGTCGGCTACTATAGGAACGATTGCAGCTTTGATGGTAATGCTGCTATAAGCTTTTCACTGACCAATCTCATACAGGGATGGCAGCTTGGCATACCACTCGTAGGTCGCTGCGGTACAGTCACGCTCTTGGTTCCCCCAGCACTAGCCTATGGCTCCAATCCCACCAATGGAATCCTAGCGGGAGAGCCACTCATATTTGATATCAACTTGCTGGACTTTTAGCACGTAAGTCGGAGCTATTAAGACATGTATTCCCAGCCGCTGCGGTAGCTGCCACGCATTTCCGCGAAAGCGGCATAGTCCTCATACAGATCAGCACTGCTCAAGGTACTGAAATCACCGATGACCACCAGCTTTTGCTTGGCTCGGGTGATGGCAACATTAAATCGTCGCTCATCCTGCAGAAATCCAATTTCCCGCCGATCGTTGCTACGCACCATGGACAGAATGATTACATCTTTCTCCTGCCCTTGAAAACCATCAATCGTCTGCACCTCCACATCCAGACCGCGATACACGTCCTCCGATTCTACGCGGCCTCTCAAAGCGCGCACCTGCTGAGCGTATGGACTGATGATGCCGATGCTCACATCCTGCCAGCCACCTCGCGCCTGCAATAGAAATTCCTCCAGCAGAAAGATCTCTCCCGGATTGCTTTTACTCAGCGTCTGCTCTGATATCTCCTCCTCAAATCCACACCCACTGGTATCAATAATGACGAGCGGCTCGTCATCCAGTTTGCGATCGTGATTGGACTCATGCGAGACTAGCTTCCCATCATAAAACCTCTGATTGCTATAAGCATGCAGTAGGTGATGCATACGATACTGCACGGTGAGCAGATGACTGATGGATGGCAGTTGACTCATGCGATCCAGAATCGTCTCGCTCAGTCCCATGGCGAGAGCTTCGGGCGACTTTACCGTAGGCGGCAGCTGCATATGATCACCAGCTAGGATGACCCGATCGGCTCTCAAGATAGCGTTCCAGCACTCTGGCTCCAGCGCCTGACTCGCCTCATCGATCACGACCGTCTTGAAGCGCATATCACGCATCTGCTTTGTACTCAGACCTATGAGCGTGGTACACACGGCTTGAGCGCCATCGAGTACCTGCGAGGTGATCTTGTCCTCGAGATCGCGAGCCCAGCGATTGAGATCCTTAGACTCTTGATAGAGCATGCGTCGCTGATTGCGTTGACTCTGACCATATTTTCTCTTGTAGACCTCGGCTTGGCGACGGGCTTCGGCTGCCTCGATTCTTATTTTTTTGATATTGCCCCATTCGCTGTGATTGCGGGCCTGCTCGGCAAGTGTGAGTTCGCTAGCGGCGTCTGCTATGCGCGTCACATTGCCCATGCGCAAGGTCCGCAGACCTATCTCGTGCAATCTTATCGCCAGCAGATCCACCGCACTATTGCTCGCAGCACACACGAGTACTTGGCTCTCTGTCTCACAGATTTCTCTGATCAGTCTCACCAGCGTCGTCGTCTTACCTGTACCTGGCGGACCGTGGATGATGGAGATATAGTCGCAGTCTTTGGCCGCTTGTAGCGCTTGATTTTGGCTTGGATTGAGACCGTAGTTGCCAGCGGGATTTTGCAGATCATCAGCCTCAGGGCTCACTCGATCGGTGATGCAGGAGCTGAGATACTGGATCCTGGGAGAGTCCGATTCCATGACTTGCTCCACGGCGTACTTCATGACCTGATAGGGTCGCTCATCGTAGATCTGCTCCACACTCATGCGTACATTGGACGGGATCTGCTGGAGGGAATAGACCTCTGAGGATAGGATGATTCCCATGGTGTCCTTTCGGACAAATGAGACCGTGCCCTTGTATGACTGTTGGCTGGAGCCATGCAGACTCAGCTGACAGCCCACACCACTTTTAAACTTGTGGCTCTGTGGAGGACTGGTGCGTCGCACATGGATCTCCACCGCCTCACCTATAGTGAAGTGTGACTTGACAAATTCCAAGGGATACCATGCCACGCCAGCCTCTACTTTCTCTGCCATAGTTTTTTGGGCAGAAAGGCTCAGGAAGTATTTTCTCTCGGCTTCTCGCTCTGCCTCTACGGCGTCTATGAGCCCTAGCAGGCGCTTCTCTGGTGTCAACGCTACTACTGTAGATTCTCGTAGATGCCTGCTATGCCTTGACCGCCGCCTACACAGGCAGTGACCATGCCGTAGCGTGATCCCTGACGCTTCATCTCAGCGAATAGCTGTGTACTCAGCTTGGCTCCTGTGCATCCCAGTGGATGGCCTAGAGCTATGGCGCCACCGTTGACATTGACCTTGCTCGGGTCCAGTCCCGCCTTTCTGATCACAGCGAGAGACTGGGCAGCGAATGCCTCATTGAGCTCTATCAGATCTACATCATCCAGTTGCAGACCAGCTTGCTTGAGAGCTTTGGGGATGGCGGCGCAGGGGCCTATACCCATGTATATAGGATCTACACCAGCCACGCTGCAAGAGACCAATCTGGCGATCGGTGACAAGCCAAGCTCCTTGACCATGCGCTCGCTCATCACCAGCACAAATGCCGCTCCATCACTGGTCTGCGAAGAGTTTCCCGCTGTCACACTACCGCCCTGAGCAAATACTGGTCTGAGGCGATTAAGCGCCTCCACAGAGGTATCGCGGCGTACGCCCTCATCTTTGCTCACGGTGTAGTTGGCCTCTTGCTTCTCATCATTCTCTACATAGACATGATGCACGTCCACGGGCACGATTTCGTCTTGGAAGAGGCCTTTGTCTTGTGCCTCTGCTGCTTTGCGATGAGAATTGTAGGCAAACTCGTCCTGGTCCTCTCGGCTGATCTCGTATTTGCCGGCAACGGCCTCCGCAGTAAGTCCCATACCTACAAGATAGTCGGGCGTGTCGCTAGCCACCTCATAGCTAGGTGCGAGTTTGTATCCTGTCATGGGTATCATGGACATACTCTCTGTACCACCCGCGATGTAGATCTCTCCCATGCCTGCAGCGATCTTGCCCACAGCCATGGATATGGTTTCTAGGCCGCTGGCGCAGTATCGATTGACCGTGACGCCAGGGACAGGCTTGCCCAGTGAGCGGACACTGATCTGTCTGCCGATCTGTAGGCCTTGCTCTCCCTCGGGATTGGCACATCCTACCAGTAGATCATCTACCAGTGCTGGATCTAGCTCGGGAGTATCCTTGACCATATGCTGTATGATGCGGACGGCTAGGTCGTCGCTTCTCATAAATCGGAAGCCGCCTCGCTTGGCCTTTCCCACGGCGGATCTGTATGCTTTTACTATATATGCGTTCATATCTGTGATGTCTGTATGTGGTGTGATTTAATTACGAAGAGGCTTGCCTTTTTCTAGCATATGCTGGATACGCTCGAGTGTTTTCGCCTCACCGCATAGACTGATAAATGCCTCTCGCTCGATATCTAGAAGGTACTTTTCGCTGACGTCCTGGGGAGCGCTGAGATCGCCTCCACAGAGTACGTGAGCTACTTTCTGGGCGATGACGATATCGTGATCTGTGGCATACCTGCCTAGCTTAAGACTGTGCGCCGCTGCAAGTAGGGTAGCCATGCCTGCTCGTCCTAGCACGTGTACGTCACTGCGCATCACTGGTGCTACGTAATCCTCTGCGAGCGCGAGTACTTTCTTCTTCGCTTCTCCTATGCGATGATCTGCATTGATGATCCGCTCGTCTTTGCGGTGATCAAGATATCCCATGCTGAAGGCTTCATCCGCTGAGGTAGCTACAGACGCCATAGCGATGGTCTTGAAGCGATCCAGGACATGGTTGACCTTGATCTCATCATTGGCAAAGTCATCGCTGGCGCGCAAGGCAAATTCCTTGGTACCACCACCACCTGGCAGCAGTCCCACGCCCACTTCCACCAGGCCGATGTAGCTTTCGCTGGCGGCGATCACGGAGTCGCAGTGCATGGTAAACTCGCAGCCACCACCGAATACATATCCCTGTGTGGCTGCTACCACTGGTATACTGCTATAGCGACACCTCATACTTGTCTGCTGAAAGAGCGACACGGCATCATCCAGCTGGTCCCACTGCTTCTGAAATGCCATCATACCCACCATCATCAGATTAGCACCTACGGTGAAGTTTTTGCTATCATTTGCGATGACGAGTCCTTTCCAGCCGTCTTCTTCAGCGATACGTATAGCCTCTTGGGTGCCTCGCAGGATGCCTTCGCCTATAGCGTTCATCTTGCTTGTATACTCTAGGCAGAGCACGCCGTCTCCTATGTCATGTAGCGTGATCTCATCATTACTGTAGACGGCTGCTTGTGCGCTCCTGACTCTATCCAGTCGTATGAGTTTGTCGCTCTCTGGCACCAGCGCCATGTGATGGTCAATGGGGTCGAAGGCCATCTGCGCCTGACCTTCGGTCTTGTAGAATGTCTTGTGACCATCTTGCATCATCTTCTCTACCCATGGGGCTAGTGTGAGACCTTCTGCTTTGATGTCGTCAAGAGTATCTTCCAGACCGATCATGTCCCAGTACTCAAAGGGTCCATAGTCCCAGCCAAAACCCGTGCGCATCGCGCGGTCGACACTATATATATCGTCAGAGATCTCTGGAATGCGATGAGCGGCGTAGGCCCATAGATGCAGTAAGGATTTTTTTACCAGCTGTCCTCCTTTGTCATCTGCTGCGTAGAGGGCTTTGATGCGCTTGAGCACATCCTCTTGCATCTTTACTTGCTTGAGACTATCCATCTCCACGCGCTGACGCGGCTCGTACTCGAGCGTCTCTAGGTTGAGTCCCAGGATGATGCTGCGACCCTTATCATCTTTCTCTTTGGTTTTCTTGAAGAAACCCTGACCTGTCTTATTTCCCAAGAAACCATTGTCCAGCAGATGGCGCATTGCTTTGGTAGACTGTACTTGCTGCACTTCCTTGTCATGAGGAGCATTCTGCTGGACACCTTTGATGACCTTGTCGGCTACATCTAGACCGACCAGATCTCCCAGGCGGAATGTACCCGTATTGGGTCGGGCAAGGCCTGGTCCTGTGAGCTTATCTACAGTGACGACATCCAGCCCGAGCTCCTCAGCAAATTGGTAGATTTTGCTCATGGCAAATACGCCTATGCGATTGGCGATAAAGGCGGGTGTGTCTTTGCAGTGTACCACTGTCTTACCCAGCTGCACGGAGCCTATCTGCTCCATGGCCTTGATGACATCCTCAGAGGTATCTGGCGTAGGTATGATCTCGAGCAACTTGAGATAGCGCGGCGGATTGAAGAAGTGTGTGCCAAGGAAGTGCTTCTTGAAATCCTCGCTTCGTGGCTCAGCCATCATATGGATAGGTATACCTGAGGTATTACTACTGACGATGGTCCCTGGACGGCGATGTTTCTCGACTTTCTCGTAGAGTGAATTCTTGATGTCGAGTCGCTCTACGATGGCCTCTAGGATCCAGTCGCACTCGGAGATGCGATGCAGATCATCGTCAAAGTTGCCGAGCGTGATGCGCTTAGCGAAGTCCTTGTGATAGAGTGGTGCTGGCTTAGACTTCATGGCTGTCTTGAGCGCTTGCTTAGCCACGGCATTGCGGTCGCGGACATCATCACCCTTGGGTAAGATGTCTAGCATGAGTACTTCATACCCGCAGTTGGCGAGGTGGCAAGCGAGTGCGCTACCCATGACTCCCGAGCCGAGGACGGCAACTTTGCTGATTCTTATGGTCATCGTATTATCCGAGTTTTTGATGTATTGTCCGATAAAAGTACGGTGTTCTTTGTTCGCTCGTACGGGAAAGAGGCCAGGCCCATTTATATCACCCCGAGTAAATTCTATGACTAAGCCGGTATTTAGAAGCACTGGCAAATGAGAAAGATGTAACTTGTACCCTTACGAGATTTTCAAAGTCAATACATAAACACATTTGCTATGATGATGGCTTTCTGCTCGATAGTCTATCCACTCGGACTTTGGAGAGACAGGTTCTATTCTTCATCTGTGAAGTTCAATATCATTTTAATCGTTGGACTCATGCTTGCGACCACCGAGCTACACTCGCAGGTCGAGTTCAGCAAGACATACAAGCTAGGCTACTTTGATGGTGGTAAACAGATGTGGTATGATGCTGATAGAGACGTCACCTTGATATCTGTATCTAGCAGGTGTAGTACACTTCTCTCATGTCAGCATCTACTAGAAGTCGATGGATCGGGTGACGTATTGAATGTGTCAACTTTCGAGAACATACGCGCCAGTGCTTATCAAGAAGCGGTCAAAGTAGATGATCAGATCTACTATATCGGCCATCCGTCACCAGATACTGACAGTTTGCTCTACCTGTTTAGGGTGATACGTGATGACGACGCGGCATGGGAATTCGATAGAGAATGGACTTATGGGCTGCCAGATACGGTGCGAGGCGTCGACTCATTTCATATTCAACCAAGAATGATTAGCATGATGGCTGATGGTAATCTGTTGATTAGTAGTTTCTGGAGTGCGGAGAGACCTGCTAATTGGCTGATGAGCATAGACACTTCGGATGGAGGCATTCTGTGGGATACAATCGTATGGACTCGCCCTGATCAACAACAATTTCAATTTATCTTTAGTCATCCACAAGCAGACAGTACGGTTTACTTGCAGGCAGTAGAGTCCCGCTGGTGGGTTAATAATCGTAATCAAGACTATCTTACATGGTATATAAATACAGATGGAGAGATCCTGTGGCAACAGCGATTACCATCCGAGATGTCTCCCTATGTTCCAGGACATGTAGGTCTACAGATAGACGCTAATGGTGATATGATCAGGGCGCATCGCAGACGTAACAGCGCACAAGTTTCGCGCTTTGGTGCTGATAGAGAAGTTTTATGGACATTCATCTTTGATGATACTCATCCTTTCTTCAGTCAGCTTACTATCAATAATTTGACACTGGCAAAGAATGGAGATATCATAGGTGCAGGTACGGGTATTCTTGAAAGAAGTACTACGGCGAGTACAGGATGGCTCTTTCGATTGTCACCAGATGGTGAGTTACTTTGGTCGAGAAAATATATCAATATCGCGAGCGACTATGAATTTGATAGTAGCAAGGAAGATGGCGGATTATTGCAAGTCCTCGAGTTGCCCGATGGAGATATCATGGCTGTAGGGGCAAATACAGATACGCTCCTACAGGATGGTGATGTTTATCAGGACTATGATGTATGGCTATTACGAGTAGACTCTGATGGTTGTCTGGAGCCCGACTGTGAGGGATATGATCAGATCATCACTAGCATCATAGATCTGCCTGAACTTGATCTCAATCTCCAGTTTAGCATTTTTCCTAATCCGGTATCAGATCTTGTGAAACTAAGGCTTGATGAATATTGTGCGAGCTGTTCGTACTCTCTATATTCACCGTCTGGGCAGCGTATGCATCATATACCTGCACTATCAGCTATACAGTACAGTATCGATGTGAGCTCCTATGCGCCTGGGTGGTATCCATGGGTGCTTAGCTATGAGGGTCAGGCGATTACTCATGGCTCTGTGATGGTGGCAGGACGATGATAATCTGTCATACCATTTCTATGACGATATGATGAACAGTCCCATATTTGATCTCTCGAATTTGGGTAACTCCTAATTGCCCTTTACTGACATCGACTTATAACGCAGTCCATGATTAGGCTTGGTAGTGCTTCCCTTTATTTCGTCCGATCCTTAATGTTGTACGTCACGATCTTATTTGGGCAATAACCCCCTCTCACATCGTACTTGAGCAAAAGTATCCGTAAAATGGACATTAGATTTTCTATCACAATCTAGATCAGAGGCAGACCTACGCCTCTCGAGGCGATAAGACGGTATGGCGCCACGTCAAGACATATCTAAAAAAATCTTAATGCATTGTGAAAGAAATGCGAAATTTGTCGCGTTGTCATAAGAACCGCCTCTCGGGACACGTTCACCACACCTATACCAAAACCACTGACCATGCATCCACTATTCTTCTCTCTTCAGGTTGATCTCGGCGAAGAAGCCGGTACAGCCACTATGAGCGCCTTTGAACTGATCAAAAAGGGTGGTCCACTCGGTATGATCATCGTGGCGATCCTCTTCATACTCTTCCTTATCGCACTTTATATCTTCATAGAGCGATACCTGTCGATCAAGAAAGCGAGTAGGGTGGATACCACCTTTATGAACCAGATCCGTACGAGCGTCCTTGCGGGAAATATCAAGCACGCTCAGGAGCTATGCGCCAAGGAAGATTCGCCTTCTGCGCGACTCGTAGAGAAGGGTATACAGCGCATAGGTAAGCCGCTCAGAGACATCGATGCGGCTATAGAGAATGTAGGTAATCTGGAGCTCTTTAAGCTAGAGAAAAATCTAAGTACACTAGCCAGCATCGCAGGTGCAGCGCCGATGATCGGATTCTTTGGGACAGTGACAGGTATGATCCTGGCATTTTATACCATGGCTACCGAGCAAAATGTCACACCTGATGTACTAGCGGATGGTATCTACCAAGCGCTGATCACCACAGCGGCAGGCCTCTTCATCGGTATCCTAGCCTTTATCGGCTACAATATCCTGGTGGCCAATGTAGACAAAGTGGTTTTTAAGATGGAGCGATCTACGATGGAATTTATGGATCTACTCCAAGAGCCAGGATCCTAATCAATCACCAGCACAACGACCTTCCATGGGACTCAAACGACGAAACAAAGTCAGCGCAGAATTCTCGATGTCGTCACTGACGGATATCATCTTCCTGCTTCTCATATTCTTCATGCTTACTTCTACGCTTGTCAGCCAAAATGCTCTCAATCTCAAGCTGCCTAGCTCCAATAGCACGACTGTTGCACCACCATCACTCTCCGTATCCATCAAGAAAAATGGCAACTACTATCTCAATGCCAATCAGGTCACAGCCAGCAAGCTACGCAGTGGCGTGAGAGCCAAGGTCCAGCAAGATCCCAAGGCTAGTCTCACCATCGCCGCAGAGAAAGGCACACCCATAGAGTACGTGGTAGCGGTGATGGACATAGCCAATGATCTCGGCATCAGCGCTATCTTAGCCACCGAGCCCAAGAAATAAGATGTTAAGGCAGTGCTAATGTCTCCCCGAGAGGCACCTATCACTCACCCCAGAGCATCATAGTAGTACGACAAAGCAACACGACCATGTACGCAGACATCCTGGTATACGAAGAAAAACACCGAAAGATCGCCAAGATCATCACGTCGATCGTCGGCGTGATCCTGATACTTCTCCTATTTCTTAAACTGATGAGCTATCCTGATCCGCCTCCGGGTCAGGCTGGTGTGCTAGTGAGTTTTGGTGAGCCCAATAAGGGTAGCGGAGCATCCATGCCAGACACGCAGCAAGAAGAGCCTGTGGAAGAAACAGGCGCTCAAGAGAGCCCACCTGTGGAGGAAGTGGAGGAGTCCGTTCCAGAAGAGTCAGCCGTAGAGGAAACTGTAGAAGAAGTAGCAGAAGAGAGCTCTGAGCCTGAGCAATCGGAACCTGAAGTGACCGAACAGCAAGAAGTAGTCACCACAGAAGATCCAGCAGAGGTCGCCATTAAGAAAGCTGAAGAGGAGGCCAAGGAACTAGCAGAACTAGAGGCCAAGAAAAAGGCTGAAGCAGATGCCAAGGCCAAAGCCGAGGCTGACGCCAAAAAACGCGAAGAAGCAAAGAAAAAAGCCGAAGCAGAAGCAAAGAAAAAAGCAGAAGCGGAGGCCAAGGCCAAAGCAGAAGCCGAGGCGAAAGCTAAAGCGGAAGCCGATGCTAAAGCAAAAGCCGAGTACGACGCTAAGAAGAAACAATACGGAGATCTATTTGGCGATGGCAAGGGTGAGACCGATATAGATGGTAATCAGGGCGATCCCGGCGGCGATCCCAATAGCGACGTGCTCGAAGGCATCAGCACAGGAAGCGGCACCGTAGGTGGAGGTCTATCTGATCGCGGACTCGTCTACTCACCAGATGTATCGGACAATACGCAAAAGACTGGTAAAGTAGTCATGAAGGTCTGCGTGGGATCCGATGGTAAAGTCATCCCTAGCTCGGTTGTCTATACACAGCGCGGATCCACCACCACAGATTCGCACTTGATCGAGCTCGCTCGTAAGAATGCTTTGAAATTTGCCTTTGATAAGAGTGGAGTAGATCGACAGTGCGGTACCATTACCTTTGACTTTAAGGTCAAATAAATCTAGTGAAACAACTCACGTATAAGGAGGCCATAGATTACCTCTACTATCAGCTGCCTGCCTATGCGCGTCTGCGCGGCCCTATGCCCAAAGTGGATCTCAGCAAGACCCAGGCTCTCTGTGATGCTATAGGGAATCCAGAAGCAAAGCTTCGCGCCATACACGTAGCTGGGACTAATGGTAAGGGCTCCGTCTCCCATATACTCTCGAGCTTGCTGCAGGCTCAAGGTCTCAAAGTGGGTCTCTATACATCGCCGCATCTCACGGACTACTGTGAGCGCATACGTATAGACGGTGTGCCTTGCTCACAGCAAGCAGTAAGTGAATGGGTCACTAAGCATCGTAGGCTCATGGATACGATCCAGCCTTCCTTCTTTGAGGCGACCGTAGCATTTACCTATGATCATCTAGTCGCTCAGCAGGTAGACGTGGCTGTGATCGAGACAGGGCTAGGTGGCCGACTCGATAGTACTAATGTACTCCATAGCACTCTACAAGTGATTACCAGCATAGCCTATGATCATCAGGATGTGCTAGGAGATACGCTGGAGCTGATAGCCGCTGAGAAGGCTGGGATCATCATGCCCGATACAGCGGTCGTACTAGCAGCAAATATTCCAGATTCACCCAGATCTGTGATAGAGAATATAGCACGGTCTAGATCAGCGCATATTTATCACGCTAGTCAGATGGTGCCATCTGCTCAGATAGCAGCAGGGCAATATACAATGACGCTAGAGCTAGATGATCACCACGCACAGCTATCTGGCAAGACCGATCTCCAGGGACCTTATCAGCGAGAAAATATCCAGACAGCGCTGGCGGCCTACGTTGCATTCATGTCACGCGAGGGTACACCCTTGGATGAGTCAGTGATCAAGAGAGGGTTAGCAACTGTATACAGCACCACGGGTCTGGCAGGAAGATGGCAATTGCTCGCCACAGAGCCCGAGCTGCGTATAGATGGCGCGCACAATGCTCAGGCCTTTCGCCATGTGATAGACTACCTCAATTCCCAGCGCGATCGTCAGATCTATCTGATCTTGGGTTTCTCTATACAGAAGGATGTGAAGAGCCTGCTGAGGGAATTACCAGCGGGATGTCAAGTAATCTTTTCTCAGGCAGAAATAGCTCGAGCCATGGACGCAGAAGAACTTCTTCAACTCGCAGCAGAGATGGATCTGCCCGCGCGGGCTGTCAAGGATCCCTATGATGCCTTCAAGGTTGCTCATCAGGAAGCATCGTCAGAGGATCTGATCTTTATTACAGGAAGTCTATACCTTATCGGCAGTTTCCTTGAAGCCTACCACCATCAGGGTGAGCACGTCACAGATCTAGAGTTGTGATTTCTTACCGCTCATGGGAGCTTTGTCGATCCACAGTGTCTCGCCTTCTGGCAGGCTGAGCCGCTTATCCTTGGCGACTACGATCGCAGCATTCATCTCAAATCCAAGAAGCAATATCAACGAACACACCTGAAACCACGCCATGATCAGCACCAGCGATCCGATGGATCCGTAGATACGATTCCATGTACCAAATCGATTGGCGATAAAGGATAGCAGTAGCGACACTAGTATGATGAGCACAGTTGCCAGTGTTGCGCCAGGGGTGAGAAAACCATGCTTTCGCCGAAAGGCTGGCCCCAACTTATAGATGACACTGATGATGCTATAGAATAGGAACAGCACCGCCAACCAGCGCAGCAGCCCCAGTCCGATATAGTCAATATCTGAGAGCTGAAAGAAGTCAAAAGCTATACGGATGAGCTTTCGCCCAAATGTGATGAAGACAATCGTGATAGTCGTCAACACAAAAAGCAACAAGGTCAGAAATATGGCAATCCCGCGCTTCTTAAGTCCTGATCTCTTCTTGAATGACATTTTGTAATTCTTATTGAATCCTCGCATCATATTGATCATCCCATTACTAGAAAAGAACAGTGCCGCGAGAAATCCTATGCTCAACACACCACCGCGCTTGATAGCCTCAAGCTCAGTGACCAGGCCGTGGATAAAATTCTCGGCCGTGCTCGGGAAGATCTCTATGAGCTTAGATTCCAGAAAGCTATCTGAATTAGCTGATGGCACATAGGTCAGTAGCGTCAGTCCTACGATGATGAGGGGAAATAAAGAGATGAAAAAGCTAAATGCCATGCTATTGGCCCGAGTCATCAGATTATCCTTGCGGATTTCTCTCCACACAAAGTCAGCTACATCATACACAGGTATACCGCTAAATCCAGGAAAGCTCCTCTCCTTAGCCCAGCGCAGCAGTCGCAAAACCCTGATATTGCGCATCCAGCTCTTACTCATTTCTGGATATCATATGGTCACGGAGGAGCTCTTGTACAGCGAGCGGCAGGGCAGTACTTCGTCGAGTCTCTGAGCTTACATATCTCAGGCGCACACGACCAGCTGCGAGTAATTTACCATCGCACTTTACCTCTGTATACGTATGCACTTCCTCAGCATCTAGCCGCGTGAAGCGAGTGTAGATATCAAGTAGATCGTCATAGCGAGCTGGTCGCAGGAAGCGCATATCATAGCGCAATACAGGTAATAATACATGATACTCAGATTCAAGATCATGGTAAGATAGGCCAAGACTCCTCAGAGCCTCTACACGAGCCACTTCTAGGTAACTCGCATAGTTGCCATAGTAGACATAGCCCATCTGATCTGTCTCGGAGTACCTCACGCGGATCTGAAAATGATGATCTCTTCCCATAGATGCAAATGTAGGTTGCTGCTCCAGCAGAAGCTTCAACACAGTAGGGCTAGCGCGTATTTGATAGGTACTGTACCTTTGTCGTTGATCCTTGGGTAGGATCTTACACGATATTATATGTCTAGTATACTCCAGAAGATGAAGGGCCTCTTTGTGACAGAAGCGGACGCTACCGCCAGACCGCCAGCGAGAGCCCAGTCCAGTCCTTCGGCAGACTCGAGCGACACCAGCTCTGATGATACGAGCTCCGCTGCGCCTGTATTGCAGTTGGCCGATGTCGCAGGTCAGGTGGATGATAAGTTTCTGGAGATATTACTCGGCGCCATGAATGACGCCAATACACCAGGATTTGACTACCTAGAATACAAGCGCTCGCTCGTATCCCTGCAAGAGATGCAGATGGATGATGCCACGCGCTATAAGTCGGCCTACGCTATGGCAAAAGCCATGGAAGCCACCCCAGCAGGATTGCAAAACAGCGCCCAGCACTATCTCCAAGTACTCCAACAAGAAGATCAGAAATTTCTCGAATCACTACAGGCGCAGACCACACGTAGACTAGATGGGAAGCAGCAAGAGATCGCAGATGCGCAGTCGCAGATCTCCGTATGGCGTGAGGAGATCAAGGCCATAGAGCAGAAGATCCAGGAGCAGGAGAGCGCTGCCGCGCAAATGCAAACTGAGCTAGAAGAAGACCAGGCCAAACTATCGCAGACCAAGGCCAACTTTGATTCCAGCTACGCACATCTCAAGTCACAGATACAGACAGATCTAGAAAATATCAGAAAGTACCTCACCACAGCATAATCTATGGCTAAGAGAAAATTACAAAAGTCATTTTGGAAAAAGCCCGAGGGAGTCTTAGGTGCTATAGTCCTGGGAGGGCTGGTCATAGGTACAGGTATCCTCGTGTCATCAGTCTTTGGCGCCCTGGCGAGCTTTGCCGCGTCTCCTATAGGCCTAGGAGTATCACTGCTAGTACTGGGTGCTATCATCTTCCTTGCTATAGATAAGAAGTCGCGTACTCTGATCAGCTATATGTACAAAAGCGCCATGCGCTGGATTACAGGACTATTCATAGAGATGGATCCCATAGCCATCCTGCGAGGATACGTAGATGATCTCAAGAGTAATCTGCGCAAGATGAATCGCCAGGTCACACAGCTTCGCGGCCAGATGCACATGCTCAAGGAGCAGATGCTCAATAATCAGAAAGAGATACAGAGCAATCTAGAGATGGCTAGCAAGGCCAGAGACAATGATCAGCAGAAGGCTATGATCCTCGGATCGCGCAAGGCCGCCCGCCTCCAAGAATCCAATGCTAAACTAGCCAATCTCTATCAGCGGATGGAGGTCATGTATCGAGTCCTTTTCAAGATGCACGAAAACTCTGAGATCATGATGGAAGACATCGTAGATCAAGTCGAGGTCAAGGAGCAAGAGCGTAAGGCCATACGTGCAAGTCATGGAGCAATGAAAAGCGCTATGAGCATCATCTCAGGAGATAGCGATAAGCGGCGGATGTTTGACGAAGCACTGGAAGCCATAGCCGATGACGTGAGCCAGAAAGTGGGAGAGATGGAGCAGTTTATGGATATGAGTGAAGGCTTCATGAACAGCATTGACCTACAGAATGGCGTATTCGAAGAAAAAGGACTCCAAATGCTCGAGGAGTGGGAAAAGCAGGGCGATTCTCTTCTCCTTGGCGAATACAAGAGCACCCTACTAGAAGAGGCCAAGGACGATAACAATGTCCTCGACCTAGATTCACCCATCACCAAGCCCGAACCCGTCAAGGCTCGCGGAGGTAAGCGTGGGAATCAGTACGACTCACTATTTGATTAATCAGCACTAGCATATACTATCATGGCCAGACAACTCACCACATTCTCCAAGCTTCTCATCACGCTCATCATCTTAGCGCTCATCTTTTTTGGAGGTCGCTATCTCCTGCAGAAGACAGGTGTGCTAGATCAGATAAAAGCTGATCAAGCAGAAAAGATAGAACAGACAAGTGGAGATAGCGATGATAGCAAGGGCGGTGGATTGCTAGGTAAAGGCGATCGCAAAGACAATAGCAAACAAGCTTCTAGCTCAGGTAGAGACGATGATGACGCACTCAATGTGCAGATCGTGACATGGGGAGGATTTGCGCCAGGGCTGTACTTTAATGAAGGATTAAAGCACAATGAATACTCGCGATTCTGGAAGGAATATGGCGTCAAGGTCAACTTCATCCTCATGGATGATATGGTTGCCTCATGGCAAGCATGGAAAGCAGATCGTATAGATATGCGGGCCAATACATTTGATGGCATGCTCCTGGAGTATGAGGGCATGACAGAGGATGAGCCAGTTGTGGTCTTGCAGACAGACTGGAGCAGAGGTGGAGATGTGCTCGTGGGTCGCAGAGGAATCACCAGCGTCAATGATCTGAAAGGCAAGAAAGTAGTGCTGACACCACTGACGCCAAGTCAGACCTTTTTTATGATGGCGCTCAATGCTGCAGGCATGACACTAGACGATGTCACCATCATAGAAGCTACCGACAATCCCACAGCTGCTGCGATTTTCAAAGCTGGTAGCGCAGATGCTGCCGTGGTATGGAGTCCAGCCCACTTTGAAATCCTCGAGACCGTCAAGGGAAGCAATATCCTACAGAGCACCAAGGATGCAGCCTATGCACTAGCGGGCATCTTGTATGCCAAAGAAGATTTTGTCAGCGACAACCAGGACAAGGTCCAGAAATTCTACGAAGGATGGATGAAAGCCAGCGCAGAACTAGCTAACGAGGCCAACCAAGTCAAAGCAGCCAAGATCATGGGTGAGACTTATGACATGCCGCCAGATGATGCTATGGGGATGATGTATGATGCCTATCTGGCTACACACGGTGATAATATGAGCTTTTTCAATCTCAGAGATGATGGCGCTTATAAGGGGCAGCAGCTCTACGACAATGTCAATCGCCTCTTCACGCAGGAGGGTATCATCAAGAAGCCTTTCCCGCCATTCAGACAGCTCGTAGCGAGTGCGTCCGCTAGCAGGACTACAAGTCTTACAGGCACCGCATATGATGGTGAGAAGTCCAAAAACTTTAAAGCTCCTACCTCAGAGGAAAAAGCGGCTCCAGCCATCAGTACCAAGCCAGTGACAATCAATTTTGCCACAGGTGTAAGCACTCTAGGAAGCAACGCTAAGACCATCATCGATCTCGAGTTTGCGGCCGTGCTCAAGACCTATGCCAACTCGCGCATACGCATAGAAGGCAACACGGACAATGTAGGTGCTCGCGATATGAATATGAGATTATCACATGCTAGAGCAAAGGCCGTAGCTGACTATCTTGTAACAGAATACAAGGTAGATCGAGATCGTATCATCACAGTTGGCAATGGACCAGATAAGCCCGTCGCAGGCTGTGAGGACAATGCCTCAGAAAGCTGCAAGGCGCGCAATCGTCGTACTGAGTTCCAGCTGATTGCAGCACAGTAGATGAGTCTAAACTCGGCATGGAATGATGCCACGGCGATGACCAGGCTACTTATGCAAGTACTTGGCTATGCGATCGTGCTACTCGTATGGTATATTCTGACTGCCGGAGCCGACCCCATAGTGAAATCAGGGATCTTGCCGTCTCCAGGTGATGTGTACAGAGCCATCGGTGAGCTGCTACGCGACAATAATCTTCTCAGCAATCTTTGCTATTCCATAGGACTTAATCTGGGTGGTTATATAGAAGCTATAGCCCTTTCCATTCCATTTGGATTTTTGATAGGACTGGTGATGCCGATACGCCTTTCGGCAAAAGGTATTGTAGAGTCACTGCGTTACATCAGCTTACCTGCTGTACTGGGATTATTCATAGCTTGGTTTGGTATAGGTAGCAGTATGAAAATTCACTTTTTAGCATTTGGTATCATGATATACCTCTTGCCGATTGTGATTCAGCGCATCGATGAGGTCAAGCAGGTATATCTCAAGACGGTCTACACCATAGGAGCTAGTTGGTGGCAGACTGTACGTACTGTGTATCTCCCATCCGTGCTCAGCAGAATTAGCGATGACATCCGCGTGCTTACAGCTATCTCATGGACATATATTATCATATCAGAGTCCATAGGAGGTGAAGGTGGACTCGGTGGACTGATATGGAAGGTAGGCCTTCGGCGCGGACGACTAGACAAGGTATTTGCCTTGCTACTCATCATCATACTCATAGGGATCCTACAAGATAGGCTGCTGACCAGCTTAGATAAGCGATGGTTTCCTCATAAGTATGTCACGAGAAAGCAGCACGGTGTAGATCAGCAAGGATCTGAGAGCGCGAAGCTCATCTTAGGGTACATCAAGCTCGTGCTCAAGTGGCTATTTGCAGCTATTTTCTATGTGCTTTTGCTCAATGAGCTTATAGGCTTTCTACCTTCTAAGTACCTATCTATGGCATTTCAAGATACAGTCTGGGTGCTATGGGTGCTAGGCCTTCTTGTGCTAGTGATGGCTGTTTACAAGTACGCATTTGAACGAAAGTTCCCCTACATAAAACCCGCACATGGCAGTTGATTTCAAAGATACCAGCCTATCCAATATCATAGAGCTGCGCGGCGTGGGACAGAGTTATGATGGCGGTGAGAACTGGGTCATCAAAGATCTAGACCTGCTCATAGAAGACAAGCCCGATCAGGGGCAGTTTATCTGTCTGCTAGGGCCTAGTGGGAGCGGTAAGAGTACCATACTGAGATATATGGCTAATCTACAAGTACCCACTGAAGGTAAAGTGCTTATAGATGGAGAGCGGGCGTCCTCTGATAAGCGCGTGAGTATGGTATTTCAGCAGTATAGTAGTCTGCCGTGGATGACAGTACTAGATAATGTTTCCCTCGCACTGCGCTACAAAGGCATGCCGCGCAAAGAGCGCGATGCACAGGCCCTGGAGCTTATCAAGCGAGTAGGCCTACAGGGGCACGAGCACAAGTATGCACAGTATCCTACTCTGAGTGGAGGGCAGCTGCAGAGGGTGGCGATAGCACGCAGCTTACTGGCCGATCCTCGTATACTGCTCATGGACGAGCCATTTGGTGCACTTGATATACGCACACGTCTGCAGATGCAAGATCTTCTCAGCGATCTGTGGCATAGTTATCACAGTACAGTGGTCTTTGTGACGCACGATATCAATGAAGCCGTATATCTTGCAGATGAGATCTATATACTCGATCGACAGCCTGCTCAGATTGTGCACAGGATTCATGTTGATCTACCCCTCCACAGAGACCGCGGTGTGAAGCGTAGTAGCAGGTATGATGAGATCGTACATGAGGTGGAGGACCTCATGATCTCTCTTCAGACAGACACATAGGATATTCTGTATGTATAAAACCACTGAATTGTAGCTTATACGTATGATGAGATTTTCTATATGTAAAACATAGTTTTTCGGGTATTTAGACACATTGTTGATGTTATTGTGCAGTGGGCTGATTATCTTTGCTAAGTCAGAGATAATTCTGCCCACGGGCGAGCTGTATCTGATGATGAACCTACAGTTGCTAGAAGCCTAAGAAATTTCTGGCACACACCTGAATGAAACGTTATATCCTATGAGAGTTATTACTCCCATCTCTGCTTTCCTACGCGCCATGCTCTTTGGTGCTATTCTCTTTTGTGTTCCTCTGGTAATGCACGCGCAGGTCTCGATCTTCTACAGCGACTTTGAGGGAGATGAGTTTCCCACGGAGGACGTCGTGGCCTGTCTCGATGAGGCATCTTTTCTCAACTTTGCCCGATTTGCCTTTACGGTGACTGATAACTCCGACGGAGTCATCATCGAGCTTGACTTACCACCAGGTATTGATTATGTGCCAGGTGAGTTTGATATCATAGGAGAGTTAGGTTCCTCTTTTACATTTACTCGCGTAGACATCAGTAACTTGAATCGAGTCAGATTTAGGGTAGAGGCAGATGATGGAGTGATCGAATTTGGTAATCAGTTTATTATTACTTGGGGCCGTGTAGCTCAGACATGTGAGGCTGTGGAGTTTCAGCTTGCGGGCGGTACATTTAAGGGTGCCATCAGAGTGTTTCATGATGCAGGTGTGGTCATAGATAATGATCCCACGGTAAATGCCTACGACCTTCTCGTCGGATCACTCGCTATATCAGAGCCAGAGGCAATAGAAGTGACCTTCGGCGACACGATTACCAAGCCAATCCAAATTGTCAATGGTGGACTGGGCTGTGTAGACAGCTTTCAATTTTGGATCGTAGAGGAGTCTGGTATAGAGACATTTGACATACAGCATGTGGGTGTCACTCTTACTCCAGAGCTTCGTGGTGATACGATGTTTTATATTTTTGATGAGGATGATTTTATGAGGGCTGGTCTAGGTGATTGCTTTGACAATGGCGAGATCATCGAGCTCCAGAGAAGTATTGCAGTTCTTGATTGTAATACTGATAGCCGCATGCAGGCATACTGGGGATGTGCTGGAGAGATATGCCAGCGCTCTCTCATCGTAGACTGTGCCTTGCCGCTTGCTGGCGGTGTGCCAGATGTAATCTACACAGGCGGTGGCATACAGCAGGCATCTAATTTCTGCGATACAGCTATCGTCAATCATGAGTTTACTAATGATGGCGAAGTGATCGCTTACAATATTCAATATCTAGCAGGATTTAACTCTCGAGGACTCAGTCTTTCTCTCAATCCTGGTCAGTTCAGGACTGGTATGCCAATAGTAAGTACATGTGTGAATGGCCTAGATGTTCCCTTTACTCTAGGTGAGACAGCTGCACGCGAGGACACAGGCGTGGTGATTAATTTTAGCGACATCACTGTAGATCCAGATGGTCCAGGTGTTGGACTAGAGGATCTTGATGGTGATGGACAGTTTGATGATCTCGCTCCTGGAGAATCTTATACCGTATTACTTAAGCATCTCCCTGAGCCTAGACCAGATTGTAGAGAGCGTAGAGTGTCTGGCTCGTATAAGGTTGCCACATCATTTACAGATGAGTGTAGAGACAGGCTTGATCTGGAAGTTGTGAGTACAAGATCGAGATTTTTCCAGTTTACCTTAGATGGCGACGGTACGGTCATCGCACCGTCCAATGTATTTGATAATGAGCCATTTACTGTCATGGTATGTGGTGCTCACAGATTTAGTGGAGATAGAGGAGACAGCTTTATACAATGTCCTACCTCGGAACTTACACTTCGTGGTCGCATGCCTATCGGTATCAATCTTCTAGGATCTTCTATCTCAGGTACTACGGAAGTCAGTCCAGCTGTGCAAGTGGGCGATAGCGTGTTTTACACAGGAATATTTGACGACAACCAACCTATTTGCTTTAATCTTGATCTTATACTTGATTGTGACGCTCTTGTAGGCTCCTCTAGATTTGATTTTCAGTTTGATTTTGAGTGTGATGAGGCATGTGACGTCATTGAGATATTCTCATGTCCTGTATACAATCCCGTATTTATCTGTGGTCAGCCTTGTCCATACGGAGGTCTCACTGTGAGATCTACTGAGACGAGGAGAATCACTACAGGTTTTCCTAGTCCTACTATATGTGATGAATACGTTGATGCTGCTACGATAGATCCAGTTCAGCTGCGTCGTGTAATGCCACATGATACCTTCTGCCTCATAGCTACTAGTCGCCAGATTCCAGGTCTCAGTGGTGGTGTTGATCAGACATGGCCCAATGCGTTTCTTGACGTTTCCTACCAGTCAACTAACGGAGCCAACATTCTCCAGTACGCAGGTGGAGAATTTGTCATCTGGGACGCCAGTGAGATGACTTATGACACCTTTGACATGCCGCCTCCAGTGCTTGATAATCAGACAGGGCTAGACCACTTGTTTACCTATGAGTTTACTGATTCACTTCCTGTAGGCGGCTTGGAGCCAAATGATAGTATCAATGTCAATCTTAAGATGCGCGTAGAAAAGAATCGCTCGATTCAGCGCGAGAATGCAGCGCGTCTTGAAGAGCCTAGAGTTATCTTTTATAATCTCGTAGACACGATCCAGGACAATGATCCTGATTTAGATCAAGTAAAATGTCTGGATCTGTCTATGGAGCTATATGTACATAGACCTGAGTTCTCGGTCACTTCATTTGGACGTCCAAGACCACGTGGATGCAATGACTACGCCGTGTCTATGCAATTGAGCTATGATGGTGGTCCTGGTGATATATATCCTGGTGAGATCAGACCATACTATAGTTTAGACAGTATCACTGTAGAGATTACGACTTGCGATATATTGAATCCAGATGCGACGGTGCTCGATTCTGAAGGAGCTGTCGCGGATGGGTATCCAGGCACAAGACTTCAAACCTTCGTAGGCGAGCCAGATAGAGTATCTGGCAATGACACCTTGCAGCGATTTACCTGGTATAATCCAGGTGACTGGCCTAAGGGAGATCAAAATGGTCCTCAGCAGTTAGAATCTGGATATACTTTCCGACCAAGTTTCACGCCTAGCTGCCGCAGTAAGGACGGCTTTATCAGAGTGACGCATCATGCCCAGAAGTACGCATATGCACATGACACATCATGCTTTGAGCCAGTGATTCGTACGGGAACACAGGCAGTGTCGCACCAGCTACCTATATACGAGATAGAAAATCTCAGCGGTAATCAATTTGCAGGGCAGGATACAGTCTCATGGAATCTAGATGTAAGAAATATCTCCAATGTCAATGGATTTAATCTTTGGTTGGCATTTGAGGATAGAGCGTCCAGTATAGAGCTCCTTGATGTAAGGGATGTAGCCGCTGATACCTTGATTCCATTTATACCTTATATCAAAGGTGATTGGATCAGACTTAATGAAGCTTTGTTACGCAGACAAACTCAAGAGATAGAGGTCACTGGAGTTATATCACAGTGTCCTCCTGATAGTGTCTTGGTCCAACTAGGATGGGAGTGTGCCGCTTTCCCTATGGATCCAGGCTCAGCACCGTGTGTAGAGGATACGACCTTTATAGTAGCTGAGCCGCAACTTTCTGAGGTCCAGCTCGCTATCGATCGTGATCCTGAGTTGCCGATTGATCTCTGTAGTAGTGATACATTTCTCGTATTGTTTAATAGTGCTCAGGCGGCCTTTCTCAATGAGCCAGTATTTACCATAGTAGTGCCCACTGGAGCAGTGATCAGACCAGTCTCTGTGGAGTATCCTCTCAATAGTGGCAACACAGAATTTCTCACACCTTCCGTTCAGGGCAACGTCCTCACCTACTTTATAGAAGATCACTCAGCCGTAGGGGAACAAGGATTACCTGGAACTCTGGATGAGATTGATCCCAATCTTCGTGCTGTATATTTCACAGTCATTGTGGAGACTGATTGTGATTTCACATCGGGTGAAAATCTTCGATTTATAGGTGAAGGTTTGCGGCCGTGTGGCGAGCCAGCTATTAACGATGAGATTACCATACGATCGGCGGATATCCGTGTAGAAGGTGCCGATCCGCCATATCTTGCTGAATTTGAGTTGGACATAGCGACCGATAGCATACTTCAAGGATGCGAGGCGAATATCATCAGTACAGAAATAACATTGGCCAGCTTCATTGAGACCGCTACTAAGCCCAATGACACGCTATTCATCATTCTTGATCCAGGAATTACCTTTGATGAGTCACTCTTCATGTGTACCTCTGTTGATGACAATACTTGCTTGGAATTTGAGTACGCTAGGACAAATCCAGTCTCTGGATTCACCCGAGTCGCTTTGAGCTTTCCTGAGACGCCCATAGACCTTTCTATGGGAATTGTCACCACATCCTTTGACCTTGCGATAGAAGCGAGTCAGGATATCATGTGTGATGCTCGTCGATCTATCGAGTTTAGAAGCATTTCCACCGTGGGAGATGTGCCCTGTGCCACAGAGCCAGGAGGATTTTGCCTTACACTGCGCACGACGACTGGCTTTATAGCACAGGACTTCCGCGTGAGAAGGTCAGTTGCTACATTCACTGACTTTGCCCTTGTATGCAGGTCTACTGCTGACTTTGCTTATGCAGGTAGCCTCACAGTAGATTCACTGCCTGTGAGTGCCGATCAGCAGCTAATTATAGATGTATTCTGCGCTGACGACGAAGGTGAGAGCCTCGGTGAGAGTGTAGAACGCATATTTATACAAGGCCCTATAGCAATTGGCGATACAGTTGATTTTGAAGGTGATTTTGATGCTGTCTGTGATATAGAAAATGGTGTCATAGTGGCATTTAATCAAGTGGCCAGCAATGGTGAAGAAAATTGCATCTGTGAAGACCAGAGACTGCTAGTCACTGTACCTAAGTGCCCTAGCGTGGAAGTAGGTACTATAGAAACCAATACAATCTGCAGTCCAGATCAGACGTCGCAAGTATTCGCTGTGACTAATCCTGATGATGATGCGATAAGAGGTCTCTGGAGTACATCTGGTACAGGGTTTTTCTTTGATCTTCCATCCAGAGAGACAGAATACTTCTGGAGTCCAGAGGATATTGCCAACGGCTCTGTGAGATTATTCTATACTCTCAGACCCACCCAGGATAGTCTCTGTATGCAAAGCGATAGTGTCGAGGTCTTTTATATGGAAGATTTACTTCCACCAGACATTATCTGTCCAGCACACAAGCACGCTGATAACGATCCTGGCGAGTGTGGCGCAGTCATAGATGTACCTGAGCTCGAAGTCTTTGAGAACTGTACAGATTCCAGAAATCTTCTCATCCAGTTTGCTATCAATGATGATTCTCTATCGATAGGCGTACCTGATACAGCATTCTTCCCTGTAGGAGAAAATACGGTTACCATTATAGTTACAGACCTATCTGGATTATCAGATACGTGTGAATATAAAGTCACTGTGGATGATGTAGAAGCACCCATGGCCATATGTCCTGATTTGGCTGCGCTACCTACTACTCCATGGATTAATGAGATTCACTATGACAATGCTTTTGCTGACGTCGGCGAATTTGTAGAAATAGCTGGCCCTGCTGGATTTGACTTGAGTAACTGTATTGTATATCTCTACGACGGATTCAGCGGTGCATTCTATGGTACGGATACGCTCAGCGGCGAGATCATACCTGATGAAGGTGATGGCTTTGGTGCAGTGGTATCAACATTTACTGTAGGCATCGCTCAAGGTACTGAAGGTGTCGCTCTTGTATGTGATGGTGAATTGTTGCAGTTTATCAGCTATGAAGGCACATTCACCGCTTCCAACGGTCCTGCAGCTGGAGAACTGTCTGCAGATATAGGAGTAAGTGAGAGTGTAAGTACCATGGTAGGGACCAGCCTGCAGTTTTTAGGAGCAGGTACAGTGGGTAGCTGGAGTCCTTCTAGACCAGAATCTCCTGGCATCCTCAATGATGGTCAAGATATATCTGAAGTAATGGGGCTTGTCCAATTTGAAACAGAGCCGGGTACCTGTGCTGCTACAGTGAGCGGACTAAGTATTACAGGCGTTGACAATTGTGATACCTCGCTCACTATTATTAATGATAGCCCATACGGTACAGATGACGCAAGTGGTCTGTATGATGTAGGTGTATACAGTGTGACCTACACGGTTACAGACAGTGCTGGTAATTCTAGCACATGTACGATCAGCTTTGAGGTCGTGGATGCGGAGGCACCAGTTCTCGACTGTAATGTGATCAACCTTAATCAAGATAACACGCCTGGTGAGTGTGGATTCATCCCTATGGGTGGTGAACTCGATCCTAACTTCACTGATAATTGCCCAGGTACCATGATCTTCCATGACTTTATCACGGCACCTGATAGCACGTCTCTTGATGGAGCTAATCTGCCATTTGGTGATACAGACATCCTATGGGTAGCGATGGATGCCGAGGGGAACAAAGACTCTTGTATGATTACCATTTCAGTGACGGATGTGGAGAATCCAGTCTTCGTGACATGTCCTGATAATGATACTTTGAGAGTAGGAAGTAATGTGGATATCTGCGAAGGCTCCGCTATATTTAGTACTCCGCTGGCAGACGATAATTGTGGTCTAGCCACGGTCACTCAATTATCTGGTCCTCCTGCGGGTGAGTCTCTTGCAGTAGGTATCTACTCAGTGAGTTTCTTGGCAACTGATATCGAAGGCAATACAGATACGTGTGATTTCACACTTATCGTAGAAGACACCGAGCTTCCGAGTATCACATGTCCTGGCAATATGATCGTAGCGGAAGCCGATCAAGGAGCATGTACATGGACGTCTGAGGAAGGTAAATTGAGCCTACTCAATAGCTTTGAAAACTGTCCTGTCGCTATCACTTACCATATCATATCTCTCGAAGGTGATACCTTGAGTACGGGAGATGATGACGCGAGCGGGGAAATCTTCCAACTCGGTATGACACAAGTGTGCTACACATCGATCGAAACTGAAGATCCAGATCAAAATGGTATGCTCAGCGATACATGTTGTTTCATGGTGCGTGTGGACGATGTAGAAGCTCCAGTCATCGATTGTCCTATGGATCAGACATTTGCAGATAGCGAGGATACGCTAGCTGACTGTCAGTATACCTCTGACGGTGACGGACTGGATCCTACAGCAGTGGATAATTGCTCAGTGACGCTTTTCACACACGACTATGATGCACCTGATAACACGAGCCTAGACGGAGCAGTATTCCCTCTAGGAACGACCGAGGTCACATGGACAGCCATCGATACAGCTGGTAATACTTCGACTTGCGTATTTACCATCACAGTGACTGATGATGTGACACCTTCTATCATATGTCCAGTCGACGCAGTAGTCACATCTGTAAATGATGATTGCGATGCGCAGTATGATTGGACTCATCCTACTCCTGTGGATAATTGTCCACTAGGGATACTTGTAGATTATACGGTGCAGTACACTAATCCTGATGGATCCATAGATGGACCTCATGATATCAGGAGCTTGATAGCTCTAGGTGATCTCTCTACATCGAGAAACTTTGATGTGGGAGTTACAACAGTGGAGTATTTTGTAGTGGATCCAGGAGGCAACTCTGTAGGATGTTCCTTCACAGTTACTGTGAGCGATCTTGCCCTACCATTCCTCGTGGGATGTCCAGATTCGTCTATTGTAGTAGACAATGATCTAGGCTGGTGTGGAGCTATCGTCAATCTACCAACTATATTCGGTCTCGACGGATGTACGGGTACTGATAGCTTGGGTGTAGAGTACAATGTTGATGGTGCTGGATGGACGTCAGTCAATCCGAGTGGAGATTTCTTTGAAGCTGACACTACGCCAGTTCAAGTACGCACCATAGATGATGCGGGCAACATTGACAGCTGCAGCTTTGATGTAATCGTAGTAGACAAGGAAGTACCAGAAGTGGTATGTACTAATCTATTCTTTGAGCAAGCAAATGATATCTGTAGTGTAAACGTGACTGCAGAGGACTTAGCTGCTCTCAGCTCTGACAATTGTGGTGTTGCTTCTATTCAGATCAGTACAGATACTACCAACTTCTTTGACAGCCTTACACTCACTGTAGTAGGTCCGACTTTTGAGGACATCGCTGTGATTGTAAGAGTGGTGGACAGCAGCGGTAATGAAGCCTTCTGCTTCGCAGAGGTGAGTATCAGGTGTGGTGTTACAGATCTATGTCCATTCGTGGATGTAGAGATCCTAAGCGGTAACATCGCTTGTGCTCTTGATACAGTGAGCATAGGAGTGACTCTAGATGCGACAGAAGTTCCAGGTGAATGGAGCAGTACTGGTGACGGTACATTCACAGATCCTAGTGCGACCATTGTTGATTACATACCAGGTCCTACAGACATATCTGGTGATACGATCTTCATCATATACACCCAGGATTCGATATTCAATTGTCAGCCAATTGATTCTACCATTCTCATCCTAGACTTTGATACAGAGGCGCCGTCACTCATGGGCTGCCCTGATGGAGAATTTGTAGTGGAAAATGATGCCGGATGGTGCGGTGCAATCGTCAATTTCCCAACTATATCTGCTACAGATAACTGTACGGATAATGATGGACTGAGAATAGAGTACAGTGTAAATGGAGGTCCATTTACGCTTGACAATCCGACGGGTGATTTCTTTGAGGTCGATACTACTCCTGTAGAAATCCGAATTAGGGTGATTGACCTAGCAGGCAATATCGATAGTTGCGCATTTGATGTAGTGGTGAACGACAAGGAGGCCCCTGCCGCTGTTTGTCAAGACGTAGTGTTCGATCTAGGCCTCTTATGTGAAGCCACACTATCTGCAGACGAATTGGATGGTGGATCCAGCGATAACTGCGGTGAAATGACTTTCTTGATTAGCAGAGATGGTGGACCATTTATGGATAGCATCGCGCTGACTCAAGACGATATAGCAGAAAACTTTGTCAACATAACCCTGCAGGTCACTGATGGTGCAGGTAATTCCAGCATCTGCGTAAGTGCAGTAGAAGTGGTAGGTGCCAATGTCAATCTTGGACTTTGTGCCGCGGACACAATGGTATCGACAATAGCAGGAGCATGTATAGGACAAGTACCAAATATCCTCCCTGACTTTGACAGCACCAGTATCTGTGGAGACGTGGTCAATGTGCGTCAGATTCCAGAAGCAGGCGTGCTATTTGGTGGTCAGGTTGGCGATAGCATCGTCATCCGACTGGTGACATTGAGTAATGGCGGAGTACTTGATACATGTGAGACTGTTGCCGTACTGGTGGATACAGAAGAGCCGACTTGGCTCAATTGCCCAAGACCAGCAATCGTAGTGAAGAGCATGCCTGGACAGTGCGGAGCATTTGTCAATTTCAGTCTTCCGGCTGCTATAGATAATTGTGAGCTTGACAGCGTCATCAGAACTGACGATGTAGGACTGACTAGCGGTGAGATGTTCCCTGTAGGTAAGACTACGTTGAGATTTGTTGCCATCGATGCTAGTGGAAACATGAGTGAAGAGTGTACGCTTGACATCTTTGTCAATGACGGCGAAGCTCCAGTGATAGAATGTCCTGAAGTGGATACTACAGCTACGGATCCAGGACTTTGTGGTGCCTTCATCGATGCAGATCTGATCGCGCCTTCGTTCACGGATGATAATTGTCCTGAGAATATAGGTCTACTTTATACGGTCACTGACGCTTCCGGTGCTATCGTGGCATGTGGCGCTGGCGATGCGAGTACAGCCCTTTTGCCGAAAGGCACTAACACCATTACATACACAGCTACAGATCAGCCTCTATTGCTGATCAGTGAGGTAGTCCAAGACTACAACTCTATGGTAGGAGGTCAGGTGGATTCTCCTGATTATATTGAAGGCACTGGCAGCGATGACTATATCGAAATCACCAACTACGGACCATGTGCGGTGGACATATCGTGTCTCCAGATAGAGCGAGTGTCTACTGGAAGTGACATATACTCAGCAGAGGGTGAAGTCATAGTACCAGTAGGTGCTACTCTGGTCATTCACTACGGTGAAGGCACGGATAGTCCATCTGATAACTACTTTAATGTAGCTTCAGATGTCGATCTCATGAGTGGTGATGCTGCGGCATATATCCTGAGTATCAATGGACATGTCCTAGATGTAGTAAGTACCAATGGCTTTAATCCAGTAGGTCAAGGCACCGCAGCCATAGTAGATGCGGATGACTGGAGCGGTAGCGTAGCGAGCAGCGACGGTGCGGCAGGTATTGCTAGAGCGATCACTTGTGATATGAACTCGGGTGATGACTGGACTGTACTCAGCGAGGATTATCCTGCTAGCATCGGTAGCCTCAATGATGGAGCTACGGTAATGGCCGACAATGGAAGCGTGTGCACTCTTCAGTCTGCTGAACCCAATACTGCAAGTTGCAGCTTCACCGTGGTCATAGAGGATATAGAGTTACCGAGCTGCGATGACAGCCTCATGCCACTCGTAGATACAGTTCTGACCAATGATCCAGGTGTCTGTGGAGCAAGCTATACCTGGATTCATCCATGCATCTCAGATAATTGCCCTATGGGAACTATCAGTGTGTCATATGTAAATGATGATCCAGATGCGACTACACCTGACGACGGAATCGTCATGTGCGCTGACAGTGTCACTGAGGTATTCGGCTGTGGTACCACGACTGTGATCTATACCATTACGGACATGGCTGGAAATGTAAGTAACTGCAGCTTCACTGTGACAGTGGATGACGTGGAGCCACCCACATTCACTTGTCCTAAGGACTGGACTCTTACCCTTGAGCCAGGGCAGTGCGGCGTCATCAAAGACTTTGAAATCGAAGATGTCCTAGACAACTGTGAAATAGATTCTATGATCGTGGAGCAAAATGGTCAGTTCTTGCCTATCGGAGATACCACAATTACTGTACGTATCATCGATAAAGCTGGAAATGAGGTCTCTTGCGAGTTTATGTTTACGATTCTAGAATTCCCTTCTACTGTCACAGAGTTAGCATGTCAAGATGGAATCAACTTAAGCCTTGGTCCAGATTGTGAAGCAGAGATTACTTCTGACTTCTTCCTCTCTGGAAATAACTACGGATGCTATGACTGCTATACAGTGACGGTGCATGAAGATGTGGATTCGCCGCCTATACCATCTAGCCCATTTGTCAATACAGACCATATCGGTCAGACGCTTATCGTCATGGTCACCGATTGTAATACAGGTAATGTATGCTGGGGAGAGCTGACAGTTGAGAATAAGATCATACCTGACTTCATCTGTCCTCCAGATACCATAGTGCCATGTAATGGCTTGGCTAATCCAGAATTTACAGGTTTCCCAAGTCTTCTTAGCTGCGTTGACAATGCAGATGTGACCTATGTAGATGACTTCACAGACGAAGGAAAGTGTAATGCACCTCGTGCCACTGTAGTAAGGACCTGGACGGTCACAGATGCCAATGGCACATCGGTCACTTGCGTGCAAAATATACTCGTAGACCGCATACAGCTCGACAGTGTCGACTGGCCAGCTAATTATGACGATATTAATCTGCCGTCATTCACATGTGCCGATGTAGCTGCCAATCCGTCTGTCATAGATCCTTCTAATACTGGATTCCCGAGCATTGATGGTGAGCCGCTAGAGCTAGGTGTCAATCCATTCTGTGATATCACCTACTTTGTAGAGGATGAGATCTTTGCTGGATGTGGCGGAAGCTACGAGATACAGCGTATCTGGAAGATCAGTAATCTATGCGAAGATCCTGTGCCAGGTATCAATCCTATAGTTCACATACAGCGTATCCTTGTATGGGACACAGATGGTCCTCAAGTCATAGCTCCTGAAGATGTGACGCTGCAAAGTCCGAGTGACGAGTGCTTTGCCAATTATGCAGTGCCAGTTCCGACTGTGGTAGACGAGTGCTCAGAATTTGACTATACGATCAGTGCTACGGATGGTACCATCCTCGTATTAGGTCCTAATCAGTTTGTGCTCTCTGACCTCACCGAGGGTGAAACCGAACTCAGCTACTTCCTGCAGGACGAATGTGGAAACATAAGTGTCCATACTATCACGATTACAGTAGAGGACAACTTCCCACCGATTCCAATATGCGATGAAAATACAGTGGTCAGTCTCAATGAGTCTGGTGCAGCTACGGTCTTTTCAGAAACCTTTGATGATGGAAGTTTTGATAACTGCCACGATGTGTTCTTCAAAGTCAGAAGAAATCCTGGTCCCAATCGATATGACGACCAGGTCAACTTCAGCTGTAGTGACATAGGTCGCGAGATCGAGGTTACTCTTAGAGTCTTTGATGTGGATCCAGGGCCAGGTGTGGTAAGTGCACGTGATATGAGACCAGGTGGTGAGTTCTTCGGTAGATTCAATGACTGTACGGTCAATATCACAGTACAGGATAAACTACCTCCATTCATCTTATGTCCTGACGATATCACTCTTGATTGTGGTGAAGAGATAGACATGAGAGCGCTCGAAAATCCACGCGATGAGACCTACGGTGCTCCGATAGCCATTGACAACTGTACATTCACCCTAGATGTAGAGATTAATATGGCTGATGCTGAGTGTGGTGAGGGTACGATCACAAGAATCTTCACCGTCACAGATCGCGGAGGCCTGACGAATACTTGTAGACAACAGATTTTCTTGGTCAATAGTGATCCTACTACAGAGTCCGACATTAGATTCCCATCTGATGTAGATCGCTCAGACGTATGTCTGGAAGATCTAGAGGATGATCCGTCTGTGACTGGTGAGCCAGTGGTGAATGGAGCCATCTGTAGCGATATTCTTATCAGTTTTGAGGATGAGCTCTTTACCAATGATGCTGATGCATGTCTCAAGATCTTCCGTACATGGAAGGTGCTAGACTGGTGTCAGTATGATGAAGACACAGGCGCCGGTATCTGGACTGATCTGCAGATCATCAAGTTGAGTAACAACATCGCTCCTGTAATCGAGGGCGCTGATGATACAGTAGAGGCTTGTGATAGTGCAGCTACGACATGTGAAGGATTTATAGAATTGACTGTAACTGCATCGGATGATTGTTCTGCTGATGTAGCGGTGAGCTACCAGATTGATGCATTTGACGATGGTGATATCGATGTGATTGCTCCAGGTGCTGATGCCTCTGGAACATATCCATTCGGTAGACACCGTATCATCTGGACTGCCGAGGACGGATGTGGAAACACTACCACGGTAGAGCAGATATTTGTCCTGGAGGACTGTAAGAAGCCAAGTCCTAAGTGCTTCAGTGGCCTGGTCACGGTAATCATGGAAAGTGTAGGCGAGGTGACCATCTGGGCATCTGAGTTTGACGCTGGTAGCGATGACAACTGTGGCGATGTCACCGTCAGCTTCTCCGAAGATGTCGATGATACGAATCTTTCATTCACTTGTAATGATCTAGGTACGCAGACCCTCCAGCTATGGGTAACAGATGCTGCTGGGAATCAGGACTTCTGTGAGACCTTCATCTTTATCCAAGACAATAATGATGTATGTGACAGCATCAGCGGTACGATAGCTGGTGTCATATACACCAAGGAATTGGAAACCGTAGAAGGCGTAGAAGTAGATCTCTCCACTACCATAGGTCTCCTATCGAGTATGCTTACTCCAGCTGATGGTGCTTACATCTTTGATAATCAGCCGCATAAGGATGATTACCTCATATCGGCGTTTAAGAATGATGATCCAAAGAACGGTATATCAACATTTGATATCGTCAAGATCCAGAAGCACATCCTGGGACTAGAGCGATTTACAAGCCCTTATGAGTACATCGCAGCAGATGTCAATAATAATCAGGCTGTATCAGCCATTGACATAGCAGAATTGAGAAAACTCCTACTCGGTTCATACACTGAGTTCCCAGAGAACACTAGCTGGAGATTCAGTGTAGAAGATCAGACGTTTGATGATCCTACGAGTCCATGGCCATTCATAGAGATAGTGGAGCTCCTGGACTTTACAGCTGAGGAAGATCTCGATAACAACTTCATAGCCATCAAAGTGGGTGATCTCACAGGCGACGCAGTGACTAGTTCTCTAGTGGGTACCACGGATCGTACGGATGACGAGGTAGTCTTGCTAGCTATAGAGGAGCAGCAGCTGGACGGTAGTGAAATGATCACGATTCCAGTAAGAGCTCGTGATTTCCAAGCTATGCTGGGATATCAGCTCACATGGAAGTGGGATGCTCAGTTGATGGACTTTGAGACGATCGAGAGTGGAGCACTTGACATTCACCCTGGTCTCGTGAATGCACTGCAATCTGCAGATGGACTCATGAGCATGAGTTGGAGTAGAGGTGTAGCCAAGACCATCGCCGATGACGAGGTGCTATTTACTCTCACATTTAGCCCATTGATGGAAATGGATATCGCTCTGAGTGACATTTTCAGTATCTCCGATGATATCACAACCATCGAGGCATACTCTGAGGCATCTGCAGAACTTGGCGTAGCGCTGGACTGGACTCAGCCAGAGGCTGCAACGGTTTACGCTTGGTCGCTTGAGCAGAATACGCCAAACCCATTTGATGAGCAGACGCAGTTTGAGTTTAGTCTCGGGCTAGAAAGCGATGTCACGATTGCTATTTCTGATGAGCTCGGTAGAGTCGTCAAAGTGATCGAGGGCGTATATGGCGCTGGCCTTCATACTATCACCATCAAGCGCAGTGAGCTTGGAGCGGGCGGTGTGTACCCTTATGAGATGACGGCAGTGCCAACATCGGGTGAGGATGCCTATACAGAAGTGAAGAAGATGATCGTAGTAGATTAATCTGCTAGAGATCACAGAGCTATACAGGCCCGTTGCGCTAAAGTGCAACGGGCCTTTTTCTTTGGAGCAATTCCCAAGAAGGACACCTTTTAAACTAGACGTACAGAAGAAGGTGATCATAGAGACATGGGCTTATCTATCTACATGATTATCCCAAAGTCAAGCCGCATCGTCCCACCCTGCACAGGAGCTTCACTTGCCACTGTCAGCCTCACTTAGCAATCTATGATGACATGCATGTGGCGCACACATGATTCGCCATCCTCATCCAAGACTGTCAGATCTCATAGCATAGATCTAGGCAACGCTTAGAATGCAACATGGCATGAAGGGAATATGTGATAAGACTCGCTCAGGACGCATTGCAGCAAGGTAGAGTAATTGACTCACGGACAAGGCGCAAGCTCGCAATGCTATCAATGCTGATAATAGTGACACATCGTGCGATAGAGAGCGATTGTAATCGCTCTAGGACAATGATCATCAGTACCATGAAGCTATACGACGAGATCTGCTCAACATGTCTAGTTCAGGCAGCGCAATTTGTATATCGCGTACTATCTCGCTCGATCCAGCACCTTGCTGTCACATGCACACGCCACAGAATGATGCTCATCAGCGCAGGGCAATCCTTCCGGCTGACGTCGGACGGGATTCCGCAAGATATCCTAGAGTAGGATCACTCAAAGTAGGTCGTAAAGGCACACTAGTACCGCCTCGCCTCATCCACACGCAGTCGATTTTGCGCTAGTTGTAGCTGCATTTCTTTGGCGGTGATGGTAGAGCCGTCATGACTCCATCCTGGAGGGTAGAAGATGTACTTAATCTTATCTGCCCAGCGATCCACCTTGGACACATCTTTCCATATATTGCCAAATTCATGGACATTAGCAATGAATGGATTGTAGCTGCCTGGACCCTTAGTGACACCATACTGAGGTGTGAGTCCTTTGATAGGCTTGAGATATGTACCAAATATGCGATCCCAGATGACCAGGATGCCTCCATGGTTCTTGTCCATGTATTCTACATTGGAACTATGATGGACCACGTGGAGGTATGGACTGTTAAAGACTTTCTCTAGTATGCCTAGCGAAGGAATCATCGTAGTATGCAGCCAGTACTGGTAGGTACTGTTGATAATCAGCGCAGTAGCTATCATCACTGGCTCAAATCCTACAAGCGGCATCCAGAGCCACAGGCTGGGCTTCCAGAAAAACATGAACCAGCCATTGCGAAGCGCTACGGTAAAGTTGAATGTCTCGCTGTTGTGATGAGGGATATGAAGTGCCCAGAGCAGTCTCACCTCGTGACACAGTCTGTGATGCCAGTAAAAGTTGAAGTCATCTCCGAGGATAGCAAAGATCCACACATACCATGCCCAGCCGAATGTCTCATAGCCCAAGAGATCTAGACGCAAATCCTTAGTAGCTTCGAACACAAAGATCAGTATCGTCAGAGCTACCAGTTTCATCGCTGATGCCATGAGCGTAGCTCCGAGGGCAATGGCTAGCGATCCCCACGTTTCCTTCTTGATAAATTGCTCTCGGGCGATCATGAACTCCACGATGAGGAGAACAGCTAAGAATGGATAGATGTAAACGATGTACTTGCTGATGACTAATTCCATGAGAAGTGATTCTGGTGTATCCCTGCGTCGGGAGAAAACATAAAAGTAAGTCTGGCAGCTCTTACTACACGACAGCTGTAGTGAGTATGCCTACATTTACTACCGTGCGAGCACTGGTCATCAGCGGAGGAGGTAGCAAGGGCGCCTGGGCAGGAGGTCTTGCCTCTCGCATGATCCAAGAGGCGACGCAAAGATATCAGATGTATCTTGGCACCAGCACAGGCAGTCTATTGGTGCCACTCTTGGCCGCCAATGAGTTTGACGCAGTGCGGGAAGTGTTTACACAAGTCAATCAAGCGTCTATATTCTCTTCTTCACCCTTTCGGGTAAAAGCCAACGCGGACGGCACTCACAAGGTCAGTATCAATCATCTCGGCATTCTCCGTATGTTTCTCCGTAGAAAGAAAACCCTCGGAGAAAGTAAAAATTTACTCAAGCTCATACAGTGCACATTTACCCAGGAGATCTATGACAAGCTGCGATCGCAGATACCAGATGTCATCGTCACCGTGGCAAATCTGACCATGGATAGAGCAGAATACAAGAGCATCAAAGACTGTAGCTACGATCAGTGGTGTCACTGGATGTGGGCAAGCTGTAATGTAGCGCCCTTCATGTCTGTCTACGAGCACGCGGGTATGACCTATGTAGATGGCGGATACGGTAGCTACGCACCCATCAAGGAGGCCATCTCCCGAGGTGCCAAGGAAATCGATGTCATCATACTTCGCACTGCAGATGAGAGACGAGAGCGTATGGACATACGCAATGTTGCCAATCTATGGACCAGCACCATAGACTTTATGCATCACAGGATAGCAGACAATGATATTGAGATAGGTAAGAGCATGGCCATCAAGAGGCACTGCAGACTTCGACTATACTATCTACCAGAGCCACTTACTGATAATGCGCTGATCTTTGATCCCGTACAGATGAAGAAGTGGTGGACGCTTGGTGCCGACTACTACGACCATCGTCAACCCACAGAGATCGACTGGACTTATAGCAGATGACCCGACCCGCCAAAGACAAGCATTTCATCAAGAAGCCTACCTATCCAGGAGGGGCCAAGGGGCTGCACGCATTTGTGCGAAAGCACCTCATCTATCCAGAATCTGCAAGAGCTGATAAGATACAAGGTGACGTCCTGCTCAGATATGGCATCAATCAGAAGGGAAATGTCACAGAAGTCAAGATCATCTCTGGCCTCAGCCCTGACTGTGACAAGGAAGCCGAGCGGGTAGTCCGCTTACTCAAGTTTGATGTGTCCAAGCAGTACAAGGCGCGTGTCCTCTTCCATAAGAAGCTGCGCATCCAGTTCAAGGCGCCACCAGAGACTTTGCCTACTGCCGAGCCATCCACTAAGGTTCGCTATAGCTACTCGATAAGTTCCAGACCAAAGCCTCAGAAGATCGATAGGCAGTCCAAGACTGCTACAAGGAAGGCTAGCTACACCTATACCATCACCCGCACATGACAAAGATCACACCCGTAGATATACTCGCCGTAGGAGCGCACCCTGACGATCAAGAACTCAGCATAGGAGGTACATTGCTCAAGCATCAAGCCATGGGGTGGAAAATCGGAATACTAGATCTCACACGCGGCGAGATGGGTACGCTCGGCTCGCCCGAGATCCGACGTGAAGAAGCCTTGGCCGCTGCGGAGTTTATCGGCGCAGACTGGCGCGTGGGACTTGACCTGACGGATGGATTTCTGCGTCAAGATGACGCGGCTGTGCGAGAGGTCATTGCAGTGATACGTGCAGCAAAACCGCGTATCGTCCTAGCCAATGCCGTCCGTGATCGACACACTGATCACGGCAAAGGCGCTATGCTCGCACATGACGCTTGCTATCTCGCTGGCTTGCGCAATGTCAAGACTCAGTATGATGGTAATGATCAAGAAGCCTATCGCCCCAAGGCGCTCTATCACTATATCCAAGATTATCACATAGAGCCCGACTTTGTAATTGATATCTCTGATTACATTGAGCCCAAGATGGAGCTGGTGCGCAAGTATCGAAGTCAGTTTTATGATCCAAGCCGCGAGGATGAGCCCACTACACCGATATCTGGCAAGGACTTTCTAGAGTTTTTGCGCGGACGCGCTCAGCAGATGGGAAGACCCATCGGTGCTGCCTATGGTGAAGGGTTTACATGTGCTCGCTACATTGGCGTGAAGGACTTCTCTGGATTACTCTAGTACTTTCCCTCAAGCCTGTCTACATAGTCCACACTTCCCAGCCGAAATCGTCGCTTCCACTTCACACCGTGATCGGCATGATGCTCAAGCTTACAAAAGTAGGCCGTCGGCATCAGCGACGGCAGTTGGAGTAGTAGGCTAGCGGTACTATCTTGCTCTAGGGGCTGCAAGCTGAGTGTACTGGTAATCTCAGTAGAGCTAGATACACGCTCGATCTCTGGCAGCTTGAGCTGCGCCACCGCCGATCCTGCGCTCACCAAGACTGCCAGAAGGCTGATGTAGTAGGGCGTCGCTTTTTTCATCGGTCATACATGCTGATGAAGAATACGTCTATAGGTATGCTACCATTGACCAGCTGGATCTTACGATCAGGTCTGAGACCGAGATGCTTCAGTGCATCGCGATCTCCTGACATGATGCAGACTTTCCATCCACCATATCGCTCTCTCAGGATCTTTCCTACACTCATGTGCCATCCCACGCTTTGCTCGAGTGACAAGCGCTCATTGTACGGTGGATTCATAAAGACCCATCCAGGCTTGGCTCCCAGGTAGATCTTAAAGAAATCAGATTTCCACACATGGTGATCAGTGAGAAGCTTGCTGTGATTCAGATTGGACCGGACGTTGCTGATCGCTTCTGGATCGATGTCGCTGGCGTAGATCTTGCTACCTGTCATAGGAGAGCCTACCTGCTCAGCACGTACATCAGCCCAGAGCTTGCTGTCATAGCTGGGGTGGTTCATAAAGTGGAAGTGAGCCCGATGTCTCTGCGAGGCCATAGCACTCGCTACGGCTCCCGTCTCCAGGACAAATGTCCCTGAGCCACACATAGGATCATACACATTTTGATCAGGAGTCCATCCGCTGAGTGCTATGATACCTGCTGCCAGGACTTCATTGATCGGCGCTATTCCGCGCTGTTTCTCATAGCCACGATAGAAGAGAGGCGCTCCAGAGGTATTCCATAGGATCTGTGCTTGATCTTCATAGATGTGCAGATTGAGCCAGAGGTCTGGATCATCTTTGTCTACAGAGGGCCGATTACCATGAGCAGATCGCGCGCGATCTACGATACCGTCTTTTACACGCTGAAGGGCATACATGGTATTTTTAAAATATTCGCTGTGACTATTGGCTCTGAGGGCAAATGTATCTGTGGGCCGCATGTGATCGCTCCAGTGGATCTGGCGCGCGCCGTCATAGATATCTGTGTAGTTCATAGCGCGCCACTTAGCGATCGGTGTGAGTACGCTGAGAGCCAGTCGCGAATGCAGATTAAGCTTGTAGATCAGACGCAAGTCTCCTTGGCAGCGGACAGCCCTGCGGAGCTGCTCCACCTCTTTGCCGCCCAGCTGCTTTACTTCTTCCACAAGGACTTCTTCTAGACCTTGGAGTGTCTTGAGGATGATTTCCATCAGGTCTGTAGGACTCCGGGGTTAAATTTCTTGATCTTGCCATGATCAGCAGCCGCCAGGCTCAGGGATATATGCTTGCGCGTCTGACGAGGATCTATGATTTCATCCACCCATAATCGCGAGGCTGCATAGTATGCGGATGTCTGCTCATCATATCGCGCCTTGACCTTATCCGTCATCGCTTTCTTATCATCATCCGTGAGCTCCTCACCCCTGGCAGTCGCCGAACTGATCTGGATCTGAGCAAGCACCTGAGCTGCTTGTGCTCCTCCCATGACGGCGATCTTAGCCGTAGGCCAGGCAAATATGAAGCGCGGATCATAGGCCTTGCCGCACATGGCGTAGTTACCCGCTCCATAGCTATTGCCCATCACTATGGTGATCTTAGGTACAGTGCTATTGCTGACAGCATTGACCAGCTTAGCGCCGTCCTTGATGATACCACCGTGCTCTGACCGTGTACCTACCATAAATCCTGTGACATCGTGGAAAAAGACGAGTGGAATTTTCTTCTGATTGCAGTTCATGATGAAGCGCGAGGCCTTATCTGCACTATCGGAGTAGATCACTCCGCCAAACTGCATCTCGCCTTTGGCATTCTTGACCACTTCTCGATTATTGATCACTATGCCTACGGACCAGCCATCTACCCGCGCATATCCGCACAGGATGGTCTGGCCATAGTCTGCCTTGTATTCTGTCCAGCTATCTGCATCGATGATACAACTTAATAGTGCGCGAGTGTCATAGGGCTTAGTGCGAATCTCGGGAAATATCCCTAGCAGATCAGCTGCGGGTCTAGCTGTCTCTATGGCTTGCGCACGATTAAGTCCAAGGGTCTTGCGGGGCCCTAGTTTACCCACTAGATCTCGGATAGTGCGCAGGCACTCATGATCGTCCTTCATCTTATAGTCCGTGACACCTGAGATGTCGCAGTGCGTAGATGCTCCGCCGAGCGTCTCCTTGTCTACGGTCTCGCCTATGGCGGCACGTACGAGATAGGGTCCAGCAAGGAATATGGAGCCCGTACCCTCCACGATCAGTGCCTCGTCTGACATGATCGGCAGGTAGGCACCGCCAGCGACGCAGCTACCCATGATGGCGGCAATCTGTGGTATGCCCCGAGAGGATAGGACAGCATTGTTCCTGAAGATCCGTCCAAAATGTTCCTTGTCTGGAAAGATCTCATCCTGCATCGGCAGATACACGCCAGCGCTATCCACCAGGTAGATGATGGGAAGGCGATTTTCTAGAGCGATCTCCTGAGCGCGGAGATTTTTCTTTCCAGTGATCGGAAACCACGCCCCAGCTTTTACCGTAGCATCATTAGCTACTATGACACACAGCTGTCCACTTACACGTGCGACTACCACGAGCACGCCACCACCAGGGCATCCGCCGTGCTCTTGATACATGCCGTAGCCTGCAAAGTTTCCTAGCTCCATGGACACACTGTCAGGATCGATTAACTCTGCCACCCGCTCCCTTGCGGTCAGCTTACCCTTAGCGTGCTGCTTATCGATTTTTTTCTGTCCACCGCCCAGTTTGATCTCCTCCAGGCGATGATGCAGATGCGAGATATCTAGGAGAGAGCTATCTTCATTTTTGTTAAACTCAAGATCTGTTTTCATAGGGCAGTGTATGCTGTGAAAATACGGATATTTACAGCATGACCTTTTCACATCGCGTCTGTAAGTATCTACATATATCACGTCATTGGCTGTGTATTGTTGCGGTATCGCTGATGTATTTGCACGACAGTGCGCTCCAGGCCCAGATCAGTGATTCTACCAGTACGGATGAGCTGATTATCTTGCGCAATCGTGCAGCCTTGACGGTTAGCCTACCTATCCCACTGTCTCGCTATCATGAGAGGACTTCGGGCCCTTTCGGGCAAATAGGCATCAGCTACTGGAGGGAAGTCAGCTACGAGCCATGGGTATTCTTAGGGGCCAACTTATTCTATACGCATATGCAGCGTCGCGAGGATGTAACGGAGGACATCATTGACGATGAAGTGGTAGAAGAATTCTGGACAGCCACGAGCTTTATCTTGGGGATGGACATGACAGCGAGATATTATCCATTACCCGAGCGTACCGTCAATGCATTTGGTGAAGCATGGTTTGGTCCTAGATTTACGGGCACGGCGCTTAATTACACGACCAATGACGAAGTCTCTGACCGTAGCGACTTTGGATTAGCCTACGGACTGGGACTGGGAGTTACGATCACTATGCCAGAGTTCATATTGGTAGATATAGGAATTGGCTATGAGAATAGTACGCTCATGTCCTACTGGGTAGATGACGGCGGGGATCCTCTAGCATTTGCCGATCCATTTGCTAATTTTTCTCAACAGACAAGTCCCTTGACCGCAGTGCAATTCAAGATTGGGGTAGTAGGAGTGTTTTAATCAATAGCTGTATGACTCCTTATAAATCGGCAACAAAGTACAAAGAAATTGTAGAGCGTCTAGATCTACCCACGGTAGAGGAAATCGATGCACAGCTAGACGCAGGGCGTGAGGATAGCTCGCACAGATGGCGACATTATAGTTTTCCGCGAGGAGTTGATTTGCTTAAGCTCGATTCCTTTATGGAAATCATCATGGACTGGAAATTTCTGAGTAATAAATTTGGAGCACTCTTCGCCGTGATGTGGAATGCCATCATGTTGGTTATGCTCACATTCATGGCAGGTGCTAGCGCAGGGGGCATGGTGCTTTTTCTTGTGCCATTTATATTGATAGGCGCTTGGGTGGCCTATCAGTCAATAGCCTACTTGGTCAATAAGTCAATCGTCACGGTAAATGATAAATATATTGAGGTGACCAGTACGCCTATTGCACACGTGATGAAAGATTACAAAATACCTGTATCTGATATACGGCAAGTATTTACTAAGCGCATGGTCGCGGGGAAAGTAAATGATAATCCTCGCTATAGCTATGGTATATGGGTGCGCACGCGCAATGGCAAGGACACGCCGCTCATCGTCAATCTCAAAGAACTAGATCATGCACGATTTATAGAATATCAGATCGAGAGCTATACTGGAATTGCAGATCGCTATATCGACGGTGAAGCTTAGGTGTACAGATCTATAGACACTCTTAATGAAATATAAATACTATGGCTATTACGACTACCATCACTTATACGGGAGACCTGCACACAGATGCTACGCATGTCAGAAGTGGTGATCAGATATCGACTGACGCGCCCATTGACAATGGAGGAAAAGGTACAGCATTTTCTCCGACAGACTTAGTCGCCACTGCACTGGGGACCTGTATACTCACCATCATGGGCAAAGCAGCGGACAGAGACGGAATAGATATGACAGGTGCCACAGCCGAGGTCACTAAGACTATGTCTGCATCACCACGTCGCATCAGTGCAGTGGACGTAGAGATACAGATGCCTGATCGCGACTACAGCGATAAGGAAAAGGCTAGCCTAGAGCGTGCTGCCAAGCATTGCCCAGTGGCTAATAGTCTGCATCCTGACTTGGCTGAGCGTATCACCATACATTGGTCGCGATAGATGAGCTCTCTTGTTGACTTACTGAAAGGACATCGTGCCTTTGCCTTATTGGAGCAGTCAGAACTCGAACAGATTGCCTCTATCTCGAGCATGATTGATTTTTCTGCGCAGGAGATTGTGGTCAGTCCTGAGATGGATGATCATTATCTTTATCTGATTCAGGAAGGCAGGCTTTCTCTTCGTCAGCAAATGCGTGAGGTGCGTGAATTTTATCCTGGAGAGCTATTTGGCGAGATAGGTCTCTTTGCTGATCAGCGGCGATCAGGCACAGTCATCGCCGAGACACCTGCGAGACTAGTGCAGATTGATGGTGTGGCTCTCTATGATGAGGAAAGGGTGGATGTGCGCACCGCTCTCAAGATCACCAGGGCGCTCACGCGACGTATTACTGATTATCTCCGCAGGCGCGAGCAGCTCACTACTAGGGCACTCATACTCGAGGGTGAATCAGAGTTTGTGGAATTTAAATCTACGCTGAGATATAATGTCGTCACAGGCAAAAATGATCCCCGAGTACAACTCGCTGTCATCAAATCCATTGCCGCATTTCTCAATGGCAAAGGAGGTACGCTCCTAGTAGGCATAGATGACGATGGCAATGCTCTCGGGCTGGAGCACGAGTCATTTTCCTCCCATGATAAGCTTCTCCTCCATCTCAATAATATCATTAAGTCGCAGATCGGCGAGCTGCACTTAGCTTACGTACAGCCTTCCATAGTTCGTGTAGACGGCAAAGACGCTCTGCGCGTAGATGTGGAGCCAGCAGACGAGCCCGCTTACGTCTCCGTCAAGTCAGAGGAGCACTTCTACGTGCGCACAGGTCCTGCGACCACTAGCCTGAGCTTGCGCCATGTGTACGATTATGTGCATAGGCGGTTTTACGAATGAGTTTTACTCTGGTCTTTTGAGGAGTTTGGATTTGTTGGCCGCTGTGGTATTATTTGTTGTTTGGCTCACGGGCCATTTGCTTTACATTGGCACATTAGCACATTAGCACATTAGCACATCTGCACATCAGCATATACGCACAGTCGTACCCCCCGCCTAGAGGTACGCCGCCCTCATTTTTTAAAAATACATCGCATTACAAAAAAGCAACTTCCCCTCATACCAAAAACTCCTAAACAAAGGATTATCCGTCAAGTAAATCACCTGACCACTACCGATGCGCTGAGCAAGGTGAATGCTCTTTCCATTCATGAGATCGATGGCCTTGCTACCAGCAAATCCAAATAACTCATCACTCCGTGACCACCTGGTGACGTTCCATGCGCCCTCTTGCCTAGGGACACCCGCAGATCCTGTGACCAGGCTATAGTATGTACTGCCTATGCCGTAGCTAAGTGGATGTGTGTCATCCATGCGCGTAGCGAATATGGCTCCTGGAATGGATGAGCGCAGATAGTCGCGCTCCTGATCAGCGAAGCGTATATCGCGCGGCTCCTCATCCTCCCTATCATCCTCGCCCATATCAAATCCTGATAGAGTACTCATAGATCTGTAAGCGCCTCCTAGCGCTATGAGCTTACCGCCCTGCGCTACCCAGTCGCGGATATGAGACCACTGGTCTTCACTGATGTCACTGTAGCGACCGCTTGGTAATATGAGGCAGGTGTAGTCATGCAGCACATGCCCGCTGATCTGCGATATCTCCATCACAGTGACATCTTCCTCTAGCTCCTGCTCCAGTAGATGCCACACTTCACCGTGGCTGTAAGAGGAGATCGCATCACCCGTGAGTACGGCAATCTTCGCGGAGCGGATATAGCTCATCTGTCCACTGCCTAGATCTGGCCCAGATTCTGTCCAGCCGCTCTGCACAGAGTAGACATCCACGGAGTGCTTGCTTGCTTCACGCCGTACGATTTCAACATAGTTGGTGACATCATCATTTTCGCCGCGTAGGATGACTAGCGTGCCGCGATCATAGTCGCGGCCGTCAGCGGTGAATGGTGACTGCGATACTCGCACGCGCAGTCCAGCAGACTGCACCGCAGCGAGGAATCTCGCATCAGCGAGGCTGTTCCAGGGTAGAAGATAAGCGTAGGCTTCATCATCTATCGTCTCACTGCTTTGTCGCAGCTCGTAGATGCTTTGACTCATAATTGACGTAGATGCGTACGCCTCCACACCGAATGCTCTAGGTAGACTCCATGCGGTGATATCATAGGTGAGGCTATCTTCTATGCTGGTGGTAGGATCCATGAGGACCTGGAGCAGTACCTTGTCTTGCTGATCTACAGAGATAAGTACGTCAGATTCCTGGACCTCCACACTCGTTTCTTGTCCATCCGTGTATGCGGTCATGCGCACGCTTCCAGTCCTGCTGGGATGACCATACGTGATACCATGTGCATCAAGTAGACGCAGCAGATCTACGAGCCTCTCGCTGCCATCATCGCGGAGAAGATAGGACTTGTACTTTCCCGGTGCTGCTGCACTATAGAATCGGCTCCACTGATCTAGCAGCTCTGCGCGGTGCTTAGCAGCTGTCTTGACAGTCTCTATCGTGGAGCCGCGGTGGTGCTTGATGCGATCAGAGAGCTTGAGCTGACGACCATTTTCTAGGTTGATTGCTAGTCCAGCCATACCGTGACCAGCCTGCTCGTAGGTCATACCTATGGCTCCACGAAAAGTAGGGTAGGTATCACCATAGCTTGGATACAGCAGATCAAAAATCTCCTGCGTAAAGTAAAGCCAGCCTTCCTTATCAAATACCTCCGCATTTTGCTTACCGATCGTATGCTGGAAATCTTGCTGCCACTGGGTGATATATTCATGATAAGGGATCGCTGCTGGTGCAAAGTAGTAGGGAGAATTGTGCCCTTGCTCGTGCACATCTACATGGATATGTGGCATCCACTGACGATAGGCTCTTATGCGGTGCCGAGACTCTGTCTGTGTGAGCCACGCCCAGTCGCGATTGAGATCATGGCGGTAGTGATTGACACGGCCCGTAGGTGCGGGCTCATGGTGCTCTGCGGCCTCTACCTTAGGATTGGGTGTGCGATTAGCTCGATCACGGTACCAGTGCGTATATCGGGAGTAGCCATCAGGATTGAGACAAGGATCCACTATGACGATCATATCCTGGAGGAGTGCAGCGTCCATGGTGAGGAGTTCGTACAGAGCGTAGGGAGCAGTATTGCTCGCACCTGCTTCATTGCCATGTACGCCATAGCTCAGCCATACGACTACATCTGACCCGCTGTTGCCCTCCGCGCGTCTCGCAGACTCTCGAGAGTCTGCGGAGCTAAGGGTCGTCTCTAGATGCGCCATCCTACGCTTCTCCACACCATCTGGATCATCGCCACTTGTGATTACTGCATGCAGCAAGGGCCGCCCCTGATACGTCTCACCGTACTCCACCAGCTCCATCCTGTCACTCCTCTCGGCACAGTGCCTGAAGTATGAGGCGATATCATGATGGTAGAGAAACTGCTCGCCGAGATCATTATTAAAGTATTCCTCAGGGGAGGAAATCTGGGCTGAGAGTAGGGGGCTTTCGCCCAAATGTACAAGTGCTATCAAGCACACTAGTTGTAAAATACGCTTCATATATCTATGTCTCTAGCGCTCTAAGGTACGATAAGTCTAATCACAGCAATCGGCTCAGAGTATCTTTGTCCTATGACGGAGATGGAAGAGCAGGATGATCTGATCAAGCGCCTCGAGGTGCGCGTAGATCCTAAGCAGCAGCCTATGCGCATAGACAAGTTTCTCCTGGATCGCACAGAAAAGATCAGCAGAAACAAAATTCAAAATGGTATCAACTCTGGCGCCATCACCGTCAATGGTGAGCAAATCAAGTCCAACTACAAGGTGCGACCTCATGATCTCATCGTGCTCCTGGCACCGCGCCATCCAGATGTAGGACTCCATGTACAAGGCGAAGATATACCTCTCGATGTGGTATATGAGGATGCAGACTTGATGGTCATAGATAAGCCTGCTGGTATGGTGGTGCATCCTGGTATCGGGAATCATAGCGGCACTCTGGTCAATGCGCTCATACATCATATGGGTAATGACACACTACCTATCAAAGAAGGTAACCGCATGGACAGGCCAGGTATCGTGCACCGTATAGATAAGGATACCACGGGGCTCATGGTAGTGGCTAAGACTGACTACGCCATGACACACTTGGCCAAGCAGTTTTACGATCATACCGTAGAGAGAGAATATCATGCGCTCGTCTGGGGATCGCCTGATCCGGCTGATGGTACAGTGGATATGCACGTGGGCAGACATCAGCGATATCGCATGATGCAAGATGTATACCCTGATGGTGATCACGGTAAGCATGCGATCACACACTACCGTACCCTGCAGTCCTACTACTATGTGACGCTGATCGCCTGCAACCTAGAGACAGGAAGGACGCACCAGATACGCGCCCATATGAAAGCCATCGGTCATCCGCTTTTCCAAGATGAGCGCTACGGCGGTAATCAGATCAGGAAGGGCACGGTTTATTCTAAGTACAAGCAATTTGTCCAAAACTGCTTTCTCCTTCTCAGCCGTCAAGCGCTCCACGCCGCAGTCCTAGGATTTGAACATCCTACTACAGGCGAGCGTCTACGATTTCAGAGTGATATGCCCGCGGATATGCAAGCGGTCATAGAAAAGTGGGAGCACTACGTACGCTACAATCCATCCGCATGAGCCAAGCAACAACTAAATCAACAAGTCTAGAGCAGCGTCTGGCGGCGCTGGCATCACTCCGCGAGGAGATGATCACACCTGGCGAATATACGGAGGCTGTCATCACTCGGGCAAGCTATGAAAATGCTTGGTATGACCGTGATCACATCCTCCGCATGATGCGCTCACTAGCCCAGCACATGCTCACACCAGAGATGCTACAGACTGTCATAGATAAGTATGCGCTAGATGACCATCTACCTGCTGTGGATGTGGGCATAGTGATGGCTGGCAATCTACCGCTGGTGGGATTTCATGATTGGCTCTGTGTCTATCTCATGGGATATACCGCCCAGGTCAAGCTCTCCAGCAAAGATCTATATCTCCTTCCAGCACTGACCAGGCATCTGGTCTCTGTGGATCCTGGTCTAGAGGGTCAGACTCGCTATGTAGATACTCTGAGTGACTATCACGCAGTCATCGCTACGGGCAGTGAAAATAGCAACAGATATTTTCGTCAGTACTTCGAGCATGTGCCACATCTATTGAGGAGCAGTCGCACCTCCGTAGCCGTGCTCAGTGGTGAAGAAAGTGATGAAGAAATCATAGCACTGAGTGACGATATATTAGCGTACTACGGATTGGGATGCAGAAATGTGAGCAAGATCTACTGGCCTGAGGGCTGGGATCAGGACCGCCTATTCGAGCTGTCTAGAGAGCAGAAGCATATCTTCCATAATTCTAAGTACCAGGACAACTACGATTATAATTTCGCGATGTGGGGTCTTAATCGCCAGGTTTTCTTTACTAATGGTGTGCTGCTATTTAAGCCAGACGAATCTTTGCACGCCCGACTCGCGAGCGTAAACTATGAGACCTACTTGGATCGCGATACGGTAATGAATGATCTCATAGAGCGCGCGGATCATCTCCAGTGCTTTGTGGCCAGAGAAGACTATAGCAAGGGTGCCTTGCATCACGTAGCCTATGGACGTACGCAGCAGCCTGGCATATTAGACTACCCTGACGGAGTGGACATCATCCAGTTCTTACTGAGCATAGATCTATGACACGTGCAGAAAAAGCGGTCCTCATCATGGACACCCTAGAGCGGCTCTATCCTGAGATACCTGTACCGCTAGATCATACAGATCCCTACACGCTACTTGTCGCGGTGCTGCTATCAGCTCAGTGTACCGATGTGCGAGTCAATCAAGTGACACCGCATCTCTTTGCTGAGGCAGCGACTCCAGAAGAGATGGTGCAGATGAGCGTAGAAGATATCAAGGCCATCATCAGACCTTGCGGCCTCAGCCCAGCCAAAAGCAAAGCCATCCATCGCCTCAGCGAAATGCTGCTGGAAAATTACAATGGTCAAGTCCCCGCAGATCTCATGGCACTAGAGACTCTACCAGGAGTAGGGCACAAGACAGCGAGTGTAGTAATGTCACAGGCCTTTGGTGAGCCGATGTTTCCAGTAGATACGCACATTCATAGATTAGCATACCGCTGGAAGCTCAGTACAGGCAAAAATGTCACGAAGACAGAAAAAGATCTCAAGGCCACTTTCCACAGAGAAAGATGGAATGACCTCCACCTTCAGATCATCTGGTATGGCCGCGACTACTGTCCCGCCCGCGGACACAATCCCTACGACTGTGAGCTCTGCAGTCGACTGGGGCGCGCCACGATGTTTAAGGAATATGATCGGATGATGGCGCGGAGGCTTGGAGGTTAATTCTTATGCTTTGTAGACACACCCCCTTCCCCCTCCAGGGGGACAGCGCGAGTCAGTTTGCTGACTCGCTTGACTCATTCAGGTGATTATTTCAATAACCTTGCGGACAAGAAGCTTTCACAGCGGTCAAAAAAACCTGGTGCGATGACTATTGTGAAGAAAGTTATTCTAACCTTGACGTTCGTTATCTGCACACTTTTCCTCAATCCAAAGTGAAATTACATTTATGACAATATCTATATCCGTGAGGACTGTCTCCGCAGTAAAGCGCAAAGTGGTGAATCCAACGTCCAACAGATCGGCATCTCGGATGCTATCGGCTAATTTTCTTTCTGGATCATCATGGTATTTGCCATCCACCTCGATGATTAGCATGAGTTCAAGGCAAACAAAGTCTGCGATGTATTTTAATATAGGTCTTTCCCTCCGGAATTGATATCCTAACATTTGCTTTCTGCCAAGAACATATTTCCACATGCACGCAGCAGACTTTGTCAGCGTACGACGATTTGCCTGCGCATATGCCGTGAGGGCACTATTATAATGATACCTATTTTTCTCTGAGGCTCTTTCCATATTCAATATTTAAGAAATTGCATGAGTTATACCAGAGGAGGCTGAGGATCTGTCGAATTATTGCATTCCGCAAATGTAGTCGATGGCCATAAATGGCACAGCAATAGCCAGAACTGTTACCTAAGGCGGAGCACAACCCAGTAAGCCAAATCATGCAGATTTCAAGAATATGCATCAAAAAGACCGTGCGCAGCACGAATATTCCCCTTGAGGGGAAAGAGTCAAGTGCCGCAGGCACGCAGACGAAGGGGTGTGTCTACGAAGCACAAGAAAAATCATTCGCAAATTCGCAAATTCGCACATTGTCACATTGTCACATTGTCACATCTGCACATTGGCCCTCGCAGCACGACTCTTCCCCGCGAGGGGAAAGAGTCAAGTGCCGCAGGCACGCAGACGAAGGGGTGTGTCTACGAAGCACAAGAAAAATCATTCGCAAATTCGCAAATTCGCACATTGTCACATTGTCACATTGTCACATCTGCACATTGGCCCTCGCAGCACGACTCTCCCCCGCGAAGGGAATGAGTCAAGTGCCGCAGGCACACAGACGAAAGGGTCCGTCTACGAGGCACTAGCAAAATCATCCGCACATTCGCACATCCGCACATCCGCACATTCGCACATCCGCACATTCGCACATTTGCACATCCGCATTAGCACATCCGCACATTCGCACATTAGCACATCCGCACATCCGCACATTAGCACATCCGC
>JAHDBH010000014.1:0-2426 GCA_020630495.1 Saprospiraceae bacterium | reverse complement strand
CATCCGCACATTCGCACATTAGCACATCCGCACATCCGCACATTAGCACATCCGCCTATTCGCACATTCACACATTCGCGTAGCGCCCGCTACCGTACATTTACCTCACACTAGAGACACCTATCTATGGATACACATATCAAGCGACTTCATGACATGCGAGAGCAGGCGCTCCTCGGTGGTGGGGAAGAGCGGATCGCTAAGCAGCATGACAAGGGCAAACTCACGGCACGCGAGCGTATGCATTTCCTCTTTGACAAGGGAGAATACGAAGAAATCGGCATGATGGTCACCCACCGCAGTACAGACTTTGGGATGGAACGACAGAAGATCCTCGGAGACGGCGTCATCACAGGCTATGGAGAGGTGAATGGTCGATTGGTCTTCGCTTATGCTCAGGACTTTACCGTATTTGGCGGAAGCCTCAGCGAAACCCACGCAGAAAAAATCTGCAAGATCATGGAGATGGCTATGAAAAATGGAGCGCCCATCGTAGGGCTCAACGATAGCGGAGGTGCGCGTATCCAAGAAGGTGTGAAGTCACTCGGCGGATACGCAGATATATTTTATAGAAATACACTAGCCAGCGGAGTAGTGCCGCAGATCTCTGCTGTCATGGGCCCTTGTGCAGGCGGCGCGGTGTACTCGCCAGCCATTACCGATTTTATCTTGATGGTAGAGGACAGCTCCTATATGTTCGTCACTGGACCCAATGTAGTCAAGACCGTCACCAACGAAGAAGTCTCTGCCGAAGATCTTGGTGGAGCCTCAGCCCATAGTCGCAAGAGCGGTGTCACGCATCTCACTGCTCCGCATGACCTCGCTTGCATAGAACAGATCAGACAATTGCTCAGCTATATACCCCAAAACTGTGAGGAAGTCACCCCGCAGCAGGACTATATCGCAGGTGACGAACTCCGACCAGAGCTGGACAAACTAGTCCCTGCATCGGCACAGCAACCCTATGATATCAAGCATGCCATCACGGCGATCGCCGATCATCAGAGTTTCATGGAGATTCATCCCGACTATGCGGATAATATCGTAGTCGGATTTGCCCGCATCGCAGGGCGCAGCATCGGTATAGTGGCTAATCAGCCTATGAGCCTCGCTGGTGTGCTTGACGTCGAGAGCAGTAAGAAAGCAGCAAGATTTGTACGCTTCTGTGATTGCTTTCAGATACCTCTGCTGGTGCTGGTGGATGTACCTGGTTTCCTTCCTGGTACAGACCAGGAGTGGAATGCTATCATCACCAATGGGGCTAAGCTGCTCTTTGCCTTTAGTGAGGCCACTGTGCCCCGTATCAGTGTCATCACGCGCAAGGCCTACGGTGGTGCATATGATGTGATGAATAGCAAGCACATCGGCGCAGATCTCAATTTTGCGTGGCCTACTGCGGAGATTGCCGTCATGGGTGCTAAGGGTGCTAGCGAGATTATCTTCCGCAAAGAGATCAAGGAGGCACAGGACCAGACCGCCAAGCTTCTAGAGAAAGAGGCAGAATACACGGAAAAATTTGCACATCCCTATCGCGCAGCGGAGCGAGGCTTTATTGATGAGGTCATAGAGCCAAGATACACTCGTGCTAAACTTATCAAGGCCTTCAAAATGCTCGAGAACAAGGACGATCAACTACCCTACAAGAAGCACAGCAATATCCCCCTATGAGCCGCCTGGCAAGTCAGATCAAGCTATTCCGATACTACAAGTCGCTTGGAGAGGGCGCTATAGCGCAAATGTCAGACGAGCAGCTCACAGCATCTATCTATGAGGGTGACAATTCGGTAGCTGTCATCATCGGCCATCTGCACGGAAATATGCTATCGCGCTGGACGGGATTTCCCGAGGAGGATGGCGAGAAAGAGTGGCGTATGCGGGATGGAGAATTTGAGCGAAAGCTCACCACAAGGTCAGCTATGCTAGAAGCATGGAACAGCGGCTGGCAGTGTCTATTTGATGCTTTGGCACCGCTCAAGGATGAGGACATGCAGCGCATCACATACATCAGAAGCCAAGGTCATACCATCGCAGAAGCGATAGCTCGACAGGTCGCACACTACGCCTATCATGTAGGCCAGATCGTGGTCTTGGCAAGATATCATGTAGGCGCTGACTGGAAGAGTCTGAGCATACCACGCGGAGGCTCCGCCACGTACAACGAGGCAAGGATGAGCGGCCATCGACAGATCAAGCATTTTACGGATGATCGCGAGTGAGAGGAGAGTTACATTCTTGCGCTGTGAGCCTCCTTGGACGACTTCTTAACGGTCATTGAGCGACAGCCGAAATGACGCGATGCCAGCTATGTTTCTCGCGCCACAACCGACCAGAAGGCTCCGCTCCTGCAAGCAAGTACTAGCTTGACACCTTGCGAAGCACGACTCTTCCCCGCGAGGGGAAATAGTCAAGTGCCGAAGGCACACCGA
>JAHDBH010000300.1 GCA_020630495.1 Saprospiraceae bacterium | reverse complement strand
GGTAGCCGAAATGACAGAATTACCTCGTACTTTACAAGCCATGAGCGATTTCAATGATTTCAAGATGAAAAAAGCGCTGCGATCTGCCCTCTCAGATCTGCAGCTTGATACCCCTACGCCTATACAGCGCGAATCTTATAGCCCTATACTGGCAGGATCTGATTTTGTAGGAATCGCTGAGACGGGGACTGGTAAGACGATTGCTTATCTGCTCCCAGTCCTACAAGACCTAAAGTACAGCGAGCAGATCGATCCGCGCATACTCATCATAGCACCCACTCGCGAACTGGTCATACAGATCGCCAAAGAGGTGGAGGGACTGACAGAGTATATGAGTGCGCGCGTAGTCGCAGTCTATGGCGGTACCAATATGAATACCCAGGCGGCAGCCATCATGCAGGGCGTCGATGTACTCGTAGGCACACCTAGAAGGCTGTATGATCTTGCGCTCTCACCGGCCCTCAATCTACGCGGCGTCAAAAAACTAATCATCGACGAAGTCGATATGATATTGGACTTTGGTTACGCCACCCAGCTAAGAAATATCTCTGAGCGACTACCCACTAAGCTCCAGCGCATCTTATTTTCTGCCACCATGACCTCTGAGGTGGACGACTACATCTCTGAGTATCTTACCAATCCCGTGCGCAAGACGATCTCCTATACAGGTGCGCCACTGGACAAGATCGAGCAATCTTCCTTTGAGATTCCCAATTTCTATAGCAAGGTCAACCTTCTCAATCATCTTCTGCAGGATAGAGATAAATACGGAAAGGTACTCATATTCGTAGCCACAAAAATCACAGCAGACCGACTGCATGAGCGCTTGGATGTAGGTGAGAATGCCGCGGTCATTCATGCTGGAAAGAGCCAAAATGCCAGGACACAAGCAGTCGACGACTTTAAGGATGATAACATCCGCATCCTCATCGCCACAGATGTAATCTCACGTGGTATAGATATAGATCACATTGGCGTGGTCATCAGCTTTGATACGCCTTTCTATCCAGACAATTATCTGCATCGCATAGGGCGCACCGCCCGTGCAGATCAACATGGCCGCGCCCTCCTACTCTATCGACCTCAAGAGCTAGAACTCAAGCA
>JAHDBH010000299.1 GCA_020630495.1 Saprospiraceae bacterium | reverse complement strand
AGACCCCTACTACAAGCACATCTACCTAGATGAGTACGTCACCATGCCAGATCACCTCCACTGCCTGATTACCATACGAGATGTAGGACAAGAAGTAGCACACTACAGCGCAAACGGCCAGTGCGTCCTAGTCCACGAAGACCTCACCGCCAAAAGCGAAAACAAGGCCAAGGCCCATAGTGCAGACAGCGAGAACAGAAGCGACTCCGTCGATCCTGTGCAGGACAAAGGCGAGATAAGCGAGATACCTCAGAGCGATCAGCTCCCCCAGAGCAACCCAGCCCCCAAGCCCAAAAAACCTATCGCACCCTGCGCAGAAAAATGCTCATCCCAAAGATCGTCGGAAAGCTAAAGATGCTCACCTCCAAGCACATCAATATCCAAAGAGAAACCCTTGGTATAAAAACCTGGAAACCCAGCTATCACGACCATGTAGTCCGTAACTACGGGGGCATACCTGCGCATAAGACAGTCCATCATCAATAATCCTAAAAAATGGACCGAAAAATACGGCCACACGAAGCACTAAGCTCGCTTGCCAGCGAGAAGCGGCTATCGCCAGTACAATCACATCACAGAAATGCAATATCGTATGAGTAAACCAGATCGCATCCTCACCCTACATCCGCAAGGTAAAAAAGGAGTAAACATCTTAGCAAGTAGGTACGACCTGATCAAAAATTACATCCTTGCTAAAATAGATGAACATAGAGACATGAGCTATGCCGATCTCGATGAAATGGCACGCAAAGATCTTTCAGAAACCTTCGACGGAAAGGTGGGATGGTATGTCGTCACAGTGAAGCTAGATCTAGAAGCGCGTGGCATCATCGAGCGTATACCAAAGTCTAGTCCGCATCGGATCAGAAGAACGACATAAGCAATATCTGCATCGCTTATAGGTAACATCAATTATACGCAGGCCTTCTCAGCCCTGTAAGACATTGTAAATAATTATCTTGGTAAGTGCCTTGTACATATAATGTATACGCTACGCTCAAATAACGAAGCGATATTTATATTCCCTGCAACTTTACTGCGTAGACTAAAAGATAAAGCCATGATCAAAAAAGTACTCATCATCGTAGCGATTCTCACAGTCCTATTGATA
>JAHDBH010000100.1 GCA_020630495.1 Saprospiraceae bacterium | reverse complement strand
GAATCTTGAGTTGAGAGACTCTCCTCTATCATACAGCCTAAACACTATTGACTATTGACTATCAACAGGGAATGCTTTAATTTTTTCTCACTCAATCCGCCGCACCCCAACACATGAACCATCCCACCCCCACCATACTTCTATCAGCATGAACATACTTCTCACAGGTGCCACCGGCTACATAGGAAAGCGCTTGCTACCTGCACTTGTGCAAGATGGTCACTTCGTGTACTGTTGCGTGCGAGATCGCTCACGCTTCCATCCACCCTCTTCACTCTCCGATCAGATAGAAATCTTAGAAATGGATTTGCTTGAGCCTGAAAGTCTCAGCGTCATACCACAGAAGATAGATGTCGCCTACTACCTGGTACACTCCATGAGCGCCACTGCTGATTACCGCGAGCTAGAGCAAAGATGCGCTCGCAATTTCGTTTCAGCCCTGGATCAGCGGGATGTAGATCAGGTCATATACCTCAGCGGCATGGTCAACGAAGACGATCTCAGCGAACACCTACAATCGAGAAAGGACGTAGAGGCCATACTAGCAAAAGGAAGCTTTGCCCTTACAGCATTACGCGCAGGCATCATCATAGGATCTGGCAGTGCTTCCTTTGAGATCATCAGAGATCTGGTAGAAAAGTTGCCTATCATGATTACGCCCAAGTGGCTACGGACACGCTGTCAGCCTATAGGCATTCGTGATGTGCTGGAGATCCTGCGCCTAAGTGCAGGAAATCGGAATGTGTATGGTGATAACTTTGATATAGGCGGTCCCGACATCCTCAGTTACAAAGAAATGCTCCTCATATATGCTGAGGAACGCGGACTCAAGAGATGGATCTGGACTGTGCCTGTGATGACTCCCCGCTTATCATCTTACTGGCTATACTTTGTGACATCTACCTCATATAGGCTAGCTATGGCACTTGTGGATAGCATGAAGGTGGAGGTCGTAGCACGCGATGATCGTGCGTTGCAAATATTGGACGTTCAACCAGCCAGTTATAGGGTATCCGTACAGCGAGCCTTTGATAAGATTGATACCAATGAAATCGTGAGCAGCTGGAAGGATGCTCAGGTAAGCGGCATCAAGAGATTTAAGCAATCAGAGTTCATAGATGTCCCCACCCACGGCTGCTTCAAAGACGAACGCAGAAAAGAATTCACTGATCGAGAGGCTGTACTCAACCGCATATGGGCTATTGGTGGTAGCACAGGATGGTATGCGGCCAATTGGCTCTGGAAGCTACGCGGCTATCTAGACAAACTGGTAGGCGGTGTAGGCTTACGCAGAGGACGGACAAGTCTCACTGAAGTGCATAGCGGAGATGCCCTCGACTTTTGGCGAGTGCTCTACGCTGACCGTGAAGAAGGACGGCTACTTCTCTTTGCGGAGATGAAAGTGCCTGGAGAGGCGTGGCTTGAATTTTGCCTGGATGACGGCGAACTGGTACAGACTGCAACTTTTCGGCCGCAGGGACTATTGGGTAGGCTCTATTGGTATGCTGTTCTGCCTTTTCACGGAATTGTCTTCAGCGGAATGTTGAGAAAGTTGGCAAAGGGCTAAAATCAGTTCCTCTTATAGATCAGCTCTGCATAGAGTCGATTCCATATGCTAAGAATCGTTTCTTATCTACATCTTCTATTGACCTACGCACCACCTGATTCTTTGACAGAGGAACGTCCTGGAAATATTCATAATAGGCGTCATTGCGAAAATCATAAAGCTCAGTACAGATACCTGGCTCATCAAGGGTGGTATCGTCGATGGACATAGTGACAGAGAAGAAGTCCCAAGTATATTTAATCATGGACTCAACTCCCTGCATAAATATAATCGTGATGATGACAATCGCTGAATCAATTGACGTCATTGATTTAAAAACTTATTTTCTTACAGAAGTAGCGGCGCTTCCATCAGCGGATAATTCTTCTCACCCTCTGATTTATCCTGTCGTGTTACACCACCCTCTCCACAGTACCACCCTTTCTACTCCGCTCCGCCGCAAAGGCCATGAGGTGACTTTCTATACTGGCACCAATGGTACTCGTAAGCAGTGAGGGATCCTTTTGGGCGACAGCCCGTACCCAGTCATGCACCAGTCGGAAATCTCCACCTCCGTGCCCATCACTCTCTTGCTTCCACTCCGTGCGCTCGCCTGTAAGAAAATCTGTGTGTACAAATGACTGCATATCACCGACGATATCACCCAGACTACCCATCACTCTGGTGCGCCGACCGTAGTAAGAGGTAAAAGCCTCCATATTAAATGTCGCTGTGACATCATCGTCAAATTGCATATTGCAGGTGTAATGATCTTGCTGATCATTATCCATGTGATATACACATCGCCCATAATTGGTAGTGCGTAAATATTCTAGGATGGCATCGCCATGCTCTGCGGGATCATCTGGCAAATCAAATACATACGTCCAATCTCGCTCTCTGTAATAAATTTTCAATGCTGAGTAAGGACACTGCGCCTCATGCGTACATCCATCCATGCACCGCGCTGTACTGCCCTCTGGTGCATTCCCCGCATGAAACCAAGACAAGTTCCCCAAGGCGTGAATTTCCTTACAAGACGTACCCAATAGCCAGCGCATAATGTCCATATCGTGGCAACTCTTAGCAAGTATAATAGGTGTGGTCTCCTTACTATTGTGCCAGTTGCCTCGTACAAAACTGTGCGCCATGTGAACATTGCCGATCGGCTCAAAATGGTTCATACTGACCACTTTGCCCAAGACACCAGAATGGATGATTTCCCGCAATTTTTCAAAGTAGGGTGCGTAGCGCAATACGTGACACACAGCAACTACGGCGCCCATTTTTTTGGACAACCTCAGGATATCTCGACACTCTTCGGCTGTCGGTGATATCGGTTTCTCAAGTAGGATATCATATCCTGCCTCCAGTGCCGCCATGCATGGCCCATAGTGGAGATCATCGGGTGTAGAAATGATCACCGCATCAGCAAATTTCTCTCGCTCAAATACATGCTCCCAAGTAGTAAAAAGATTCTCTTCTGCGATATCATGCTTATCTCGATATCTATCTCTGCGGAGATCGATTGGCTCTGCCGCGCCTACTATATCCAGTTCCTTGGGATACTGCAAGGCATAATTACCATAGGTATTACCGCGCGCGCCAGCACCTAGGGTTATTGCGGTGATTTTACGATCGGGTGATGACTGGCGCCGTGGTAGGAGAATCGGTTGCCCGAGTTCATTACTATAGCCACTACGAGGGAGTGCCATAGCTCCTAGCGTCATGCCTAGTTGAGCTAGTGCTTGTCTACGAGAGAAAGTACGATTCATATGCAGATCTTTATGCACAGAAAGATAGGCATATGATCTCAATCAGCATCTTGTGAAGTACAGTATAGAGCTCGCCAGGCTCATCGCAGTCCTTCTCATCAGCTTTACCCATACAGAGCACGCTGAACTCAGCGGAGTATGGCAAGCGGTCTTTGAGATCATTCCCACCTATGGGACAGTGCTACTATCTGTCATATCAGGCTATCTCTATATCACGATCAGCGCACAACGAGCGCCACTGATGGGGAGAAAAATAAAATCTCTACTCATACCTTATCTCATAGCCAATGCGTCCATCGTACTGATTTCGCTAGGTCTATATTCTACCTTGGGAATCAATCTCCTAGATCGATTACCTATGGACTACACCCTCATCACGGAGGGAATACTTGCTCTACATTCTCCGCCCATCAATCCACCTACCTATTTTATCCGCGATATTTTCGTGGTTTTTCTTCTTGTCGATCTGGTACGCCATCGTAATTATCTTACACTGATCATACTAGTTCCTCTGGCGGTATTTGGTGACTTACTTCTTCGCTATGACCTCCTTTATCTATTTCTTGCAGGTGCCGCTTACGGATATATAGTCCAACGCATCATTGACGACAAGCTCGCAGTATCCAAAAACGCACTTGACTTATCTATAGCCTTAGTAGCAATTGCTTCCATGATCATCTGCATATGCGTCGATCCATATCATGGACGCTATGCCACTGCGGTATTGCTGTTCGTTGCTATCTTGCGTGTGCGCGTGTACATGCCACCAGTAGCAGCTCTGAGCTATTTAGTGCATCTCTATCATGCACCAGTAATTGTGCTATTTGTGTATCTATCTGGAATGGCAGATATAACGTCACCCATACTTATTCTGGCACAGGTCGCAGTGTCGATTACACTTATTTCGCTACTTTATTTGATTACACGACGTATTCCCGCATTGCGCATTCTCAGCGGAGGTCGCTAACGTCCTAGCCTATTCCCAAGAGTCGACCTGAGTACTCCAAATGCCAGGCATATCAATAGGAAAATAGATATCCGAGGGATCAAATCACCCCAGCGGGTATAGAATGTAATCACACGATTAGGATATACTTTTCCGTGGACTACCGCTGCTTCATCATATGCCGTAGGGGAGATGATGGCGCCTTTCGGCGAAATGATAGCGGAGATACCACTATTTGCGCTGCGCACAATATATTTTCTTTGTTCTATAGCACGTAAAGTTGCAAATCTGAGATGCTGTCGATGACCAGGCGTGTCATCCCACCAGCCGTCATTGGTAATAATGGCCAGTATCTCAGCACCTGCACGCGTATATTCACTCACGTACTGCCCGTATACCGACTCATAGCATATCACAGCGCCTACTTGCGTACCAGCAGCACTCAGAAGACTTCGCCGCTCCTGCCCTTCTAGACCATAGACAGACCCACCTAGCCCACTTATGAAGGACTCCATGAAGGGAAGTGCCTTTCTATATGGCAATTTCTCAGCACCTGGCACGAGCTTACTTTTCTTGTAGAGCTGGTAATCATTGATGTTTTCTCGCAGCATTAAAGCAGCATTGTACCTTTTCCAGTATAGCGTGCTACCATCTCTGCTCGTATAGGGCCTCACATGTTGAGAGCGGTCTAGCTCTGTAGTAAAATCTCCTGCATCCAGACCGATCAGAAAAGATACGCGCGGATACTCCGACAGTAATTCTTGTACGCGCTGCATCGTACGATATTTATGAATATCACTCAGCATGATCAGACCAAAACTCGTCTCTGGAAACACTATTAAATCCGTGCTATCTATGTGCTTACGCGCCAGACTGAGATGTCGCTCCACCTGGACGATCTGTGCTACATCAAATTTCTCAAAGTGCGGCTCAAAGTTTGGCTGTATGATAGATACTCGCGTCACATCCTCTTGCGGTACAGGTCGAAAAGAGAGCACAATGCTTATGGCGACAGGAATCGTGAGCACAGCTAGTATGCGAGTGATATCCCTACGATAAGAGGTATCAGCTGAGATAGCCTGATATACCAGTACATTGAGCGCAATGATCCATAGTGTACCGCCAGATACTCCTGTATACTCATACCACTGAGCGAGGATAGGATACATGCTCAGAGCATTTCCTAGCTGGAGCCATGGAAAAGAAATATCCCACGCCAGGTGAAACTGCTCAAAGCATATCCATACCGCAGCCAATATCGGCAATTGATATCTCTTTCCCAACGTACGATGCAGATAGGCATACAACAAAAAAGCCAGCGTCATCAAAAACGCATTAAGCAAAAATGTGAATATGCTCGCCGCAAAGTCCGTATTCATCAGCCAAAACACACTGGTGATATTCCAAAGTAAAAAAGCATTGAAATAATAGACAGAGCCTCCAAAAAACCTTGAGTCATTACGCTCATTCTCAATAAGCAATAGTGGCACTAGGCCGACCATCATCAGCAGCGTAAGAGGCATGTCAGGGAATCCAAGATACATTAATATACCGGCCAGACTACTAAGGCACCAGTGCCGAATGGGCGAAATACCCCTATATATCCAAGGGAATAAAATGAGCTGCAGACTCCCCCATATGCTCACCAGCAATAGCAAGGGTCTATAGCCCCAGAGTGGAAGGCGTATCATCTGCCCCGCCATCAATCCTGCAAGTGCTAGCAACCCTAGCAGACTGATCCAGCGAATCCATCTTGTTGATGTACGTAGCTCAGTCATATGCGCTGAGCTAGCTGACTACATAGCCTTTGCCCCAGCCTTCTCTAGGAGAAACAAAATCGAGCTTACCGTCTTCGTTTTCTGCCATCAGGATCATACCCTCAGACATGACGCCACGCATCTTTCGCGGTGCAAGATTGGCCACTACTAGCACCTCAGTTCCTGGCAGATCCACGGGATCAAAATGCTGAGCGATCCCTGATAAGATGGTGCGCTGCTCGTAGCCTAGATCAACTTTCAATTGTAATAGTTTATCAGCCTTCGGCACGGTAGTGGCGGCAGTAATAGTCGCTGTACGTATGTCTATCTTAGAAAAATCATCAAAATTAATCTCAGGCTTGATCGCTACTGCAGGCACTGATATGGAAGCATCATTTTGACTGGCTTTTAATTTCTCCATTTCGGCTTCTATTCTTTCATCTTCGATCCTACTGAAAAGGTGCTTAGCTTCGCCAATCGCATGTCCCGAAGACATAGGATGCTCACCTTCAGCCATATGATCTAGCAGTCTTAAAAGCTCGCCCGAGTCTGACAGTCTATCTACCTGCAACATATCTCTCAAGCGGTCACTCGCCCGAGGGAGAAATGGTCTCATCAGCACAGAAAGTGCCACCACATATTGCATTGCTAAATGTAGTACGACTTTAGTTTTCTCTGGATCTTCTTTGATGAGTTTCCATGGCTCATTAAACTGCAAGAGCTGGTTCCCATAGGACGATATGCTGAGAAGATCTTGCAGTGCCTCTCGTAATTTATATTCTCTCACATGCGCACAGTACTGATGCATCTGATCAAATAAAAACAAAAGCTCACTATCGTGAAAAGCATATTCATCATCCGTACGCGGCCCAGCAATATCTATATCCTCATTTATTTCAGGTAGTATACCGTCGTAGTATTTGTGCGAAAGCACCATCACCCTGTGGATAAAATTGGCGAGATTATTTACCAGCTCATTATTATTGGCATCTTGAAAGCCTTTCCAGGCAAAATCGCTGTCGCGCTGCTCGGGCATATTTTTGGCCAGATAGAATCGTAATTCATCTGTATGTTCGCTCCAGTCCCTGACGTAGTCATTGACCCATATCGCCCAGTTTCTACTGGTGCTGAGTTTCTCTCCCTCTAGATTGAGAAATTGATTTGCTGGTACATTTTGCGGGAGCACATAGTCACCATGAGCCCTGAGGATCGCTGGGAATATGATACAGTGAAACACAATATTATCCTTACCAATAAAGTGCACTAGGCCCGTATCTTCACTCTGCCACCAGTCCTTCCAGTCTTGCTCATGGTCTATACACCACTGCTTGGTTGCAGAGATGTAGCCGATAGGTGCGTCCATCCACACGTAGAGCTTCTTTCCTTCGCTGCCCTCCAGTTCTGGAGGGACAGGGACACCCCAGTTGAGATCTCTGGTCATAGCTCTGGCGTGTAATCCTCCTTCTATCCATGACTTGCACTGACCCAATACATGATTTTTCCATTGGCTCGCGTCGTGATGCTCTCTACCATCAATCGTACCTCGCTCGATCCACTCCCCGAGCCATTTCTCATAGCGATCTAGTGGCAGATACCAGTGTGTGGTCTTCCGCTTTACTGGAGTCGCTCCAGATATAGCGGATACCGCATCTATCAGCTCATCGGGGCTGAGAGTACTTCCACAGTTCTCGCACTGATCGCCATAGGCATCAGGATGCCCGCATCGCGGACAGGTGCCTTTGATATATCTATCTGCGAGAAACTTATCCGCCTCCTCATCGTAGTACTGCTCTGACTCTCTCTTATCAAACACATCCTCAGCTGCCAGAGCTCTAAAAAATTCCTGAGAGGTCTCGCGATGAAGATCGGACGAAGTGCGATGGTATATATCAAATGATATATCCATACCCTCAAAGGCCTCTTGAAACATCCCGTGGTACTTATCAATGATCTCCTGAGGCTCTATACCCTCCTGCGCTGCACGCAACGTAATTGCCGCTCCATGCTCATCACTTCCACAGACATATAAAATCTCACGATCCATCAATCGCTGAAAGCGAACGTAGATATCTGCAGGCAGATAGGCACCTGACAAATGGCCTATGTGTAGAGGTCCATTTGCATATGGCAATGCAGAGGTGACGAGGATACGCTTGGCTTGATACATGGTGTAGCTTTCGCTCAAATGTTTCTACAGCGAAAGTACAACTAAA
>JAHDBH010000298.1 GCA_020630495.1 Saprospiraceae bacterium | reverse complement strand
TGAGACTCACATCAGGAGTGGGGATCTTACCTTGTTGCGATAGCATGTAACTAGACGAAGGCGCTATCAAGCTGACTACGCATAATCTAGCATCACATATGACAACACTAGCAATATGGCTTTACTATCACGCTCCTATCGGAGTCAAGTCATCAATCTTCTTCATGAAGTCCCTCTGGTCTATTCTGTAGGGGCGTGCAAGTAGCTCTACTGGCAGGTCGAGCAGCTTGCTGAGGATCCAGATGTGCCTGAGCGTCAGTGGAGACTTATATGATAGAATCTTGCTTACTGTCGACTTAGAGCCAATGTACTTGACCAAGTCCTTCTGTTGCAACTCCATATATGCCATCTTCATCTTAATCACTTGGACAGGATCCGCATCTGGGATAGGATGATGCGTCGTCTCATAGTTATTGATTAAGAGTACCAAAAGATCAAATTCATCTTGCTCAGCTTCAGAACAGGGCTGAAAGATCTCGTCTAATCTTTCTAAAGCTGCTTGGTAGTGGGCTTCTGTTTTCAGCAGTGTCCAACTCATGTAGTTCCTATTTATATGATGTGAATTAAATCACCTAATTTCTTATAATCTTTATGCCAGCCAATCCACCTTATGAAGGCCGTGTTACTCTTGTAATTTAGGGTGCCTCCGGAAATCACATTCATGGGTTGACCATTTGGACAATGTCCAAATTCAGCGAGAGTCAGAATTATCTACTGCGTTGTTTCTCTGTCACTTAGCTACGGCTAAGCTCCATCGTCACGCCTTGTATATAATCCTCACTTGTCACTGTCAGCCTCATTCAGTAATATCCGGAGGCACCCTTAACTCTCATGACAACCCTCAGGTGCTTGCCCTTGACATTTATACAAAGCCTATCGTTTTTTAAAATGTCCACATTGACCGAGCCAAAAGCATTGACAGCGTCCTGTGGCTTGGTCCATTGCTGATTTTTTAAAATGGCGTACCATGCTATCAATGCGGTTTCGCAAAGCGGATGGTCCAAATAGAATTGCTTAATAGCCCTATATGCTATGACATTCATAGTAACCACAAATACAACCAGATAGTTTCGATGAACGAAACTGAGTGAGTTTGAAGTATTGATGTACGATCTAT
>JAHDBH010000099.1 GCA_020630495.1 Saprospiraceae bacterium | reverse complement strand
TTGCACAAGATTAATTAATGATGTTAAACCCAGCGGCAGAGCAACTGGACGATCACAACTATCAACTCAAGACAACCCTCCGCACATCTCCAGCCTGCATGGCTAGATCCGCAAGAGCGATGGCGGTGATGGCTTCTATGACCACAGGCACGCGAAGGGCGATGCAGGCATCATGGCGGCCTTTGATCGAAAGATCACTCGTGCTACCTGTCTCTTTGTCAAGAGTTGTCTGATTTTTGGAAATGCTGGAGGTCGGCTTGACAGCAACGCGAAAAATGAGCTCATTGCCATTGGTAATGCCGCCATTGATGCCGCCGGCGTGATTGGTTTCTGTGCGGCCTGTGTCATCTAGGATATTATCATTGTGCTGGCTACCCGTCATGCTCGCTGCAGAAAAGCCAGCGCCAAATTCCACACCTTTCATAGCAGGCACTGCGAAGACGAGATGAGCAATGACAGACTCTACGCTGTCATAAAATGGTTCGCCCCAGCCTACTGGAAGTCCCGACACCCTGCACTCCACGATTCCCCCTATACTGTCACCCTCTCGCAAGGCTTTGCTAATAGCCTGCTCTATATCTGCCTGACCGCCGGCTTCTATAAGCTGAGCAGTAATCTGGATATCTGGCAAGAGCTTCTTTGCGATGACGCCAGCACTTACAAGCCCTAAGGTGAGTCGACCACTGAAGTGTCCACCTCCCCGATAATCATTATAGCCACCGTACTTCTCATGTGCCACAAAGTCCGAATGTCCTGGTCTTGGCTGTCGACGCACTTGGCTGTAATCTTTGGAGCGGATGTTCTTGTTTTCAAAGAGGATCGTGAGAGGAGCACCCGTAGTACGATCTTGAAATACGCCTGACGCGAGCCGAGGTATGTCAGCTTCCTTTCGTGGCGTAGTACCCTTGGCTCCAGCACGTCGTCTATCAAGATCTGCCGCAAAGTCCTCTGGCGTAAGGCTAAGTCCCGCAGGGACACCATCGCAGATAACCCCTACTAGGTGACCGTGGGATTCGCCAATGATGCTGGTGGTAAAGAGTCGTCCGTAGTGGTTCATACGTTTTGAATGATTTTGGGCTGTGAAAGGTTTTGGGCGCAGCGCTGCGCGCGATGTGCTTATGTGCTAATGTGACAATGTGCTTATTTGCGGATTTGTCTACCTTTTTTACTCTCCAGGCAGATTTGGCAAGACAATTGGCCATAATAAATTAGCTCATTGCTGACAGATCGCTCCAGCGACGAGATTATTGAATAATTAAGACACAGAAAAACCAGCCCCTATTTCTGAGAAATCCTCGTGGAAACTGGGATAACTCTTGGAAACCGCCTCCGCACGGAGGATGGTGATAGGGCCAGAGGCGCCTGCCGCGGCTATGGCGAGAGACATGGCGATGCGGTGATCATTGTACGAGTCTACTACGGCGGACTGGGGCGTGGATGGATGGATGATCATATCATCTCCCTCTAGGTCTATACGGACGCCAAGCTTGGCGTACTCTGTCTGGAGCGCCAGGGCGCGATTGCTTTCTTTGTGAAGGAGGCGGCTGGTGCCAGTGATCGTAGTTGTACTAGTGGTATAGGTGGCGAGAGCCACGAGGGCTGGAAAAAGATCTGGGCACTGCGTCGCATCAAAATCAAATCCCGCTAACTCCTGCTTTGGCACGTACAGATCGGCGCCCTTCCACTGGTACTTCAGGTCCGGTATGGTGAGGATGGCCCTGTCCGCCTGGAGGCTGTCCTCATGAAGTCCTTTGATCACAAGATCTCCAGCAATTATAGCCCCGACTATGGAATACGACGCCCCACTCCAGTCGCCTTCGATCTCGTACTCTGTACTGCGCAAGGCTGATGAAGATGCTAAGGTAAATCGCCCTGGGCTTGTCTCTTCCCACTCTGCTCCAAAACTACGGAGCATCTCCAAGGTCATATCTACATAGGGTCTGCTGGTCATGGGCTCCACGCAGAGCTCGTGCTGGTAATCTACCGCAGCTAGGCCTAGCAATAGTCCGCTCACGTGCTGCGATGACTCAGAGCCATCCACCGTGATGGGTCTGTATGTCTGTGGGCCAGTAAGTCGGAGTGGTAATGACCGTCCCTGAAGGCTGTAGGCCATGCCGAGCTGCTCATAGACAGGTATCATGCTGTCCATAGGCCGCTGCATGAGACCATGCGCACCGTGGAGCTCCATCGGCTGTGCATAGACCATCAGAAGTGCTGAGAGCATGCGACCGCTGAGACCTGACTCGCCTATATATATATGATGTGATCTAGGTGTGCGGCTGGCGGTGACATAGAGATCTGTGCCCACAGCACGTATCTGCGCTCCCAGACTGAGGATAGCATGAGCGGCATGAAGGGTATCATCGCTCCAGGTGATACCACACAGGCGGGACTCGCCCTGGGCCAGGAGTGCGGTATAGAGCGCGCGCTGGGCATAGCTCTTGCTAGCAGGTACGCGGATGGTGCCAGTGAGGCTATAAGAGTTTACTGTATTCTGCATAGAGTCGATGGGCTATCTGCTCGGGGCTATGCACTCCAGCGTGGATAGCTAGATCACAACAGCTCGCATAGTGTCGATAGCGCTGATGGTGCAAATGTATCATCTGATCTACTCTATCCGCACCAGCTAGTAGTGGTCTGTCCGACCCCTGTACACGCTGCGCTGCCTGCACAGGATCGAGCGCGAGCCATACACAACTGTGCCCCTGGAGAGCAGTCCGATTGCTCGATCGAGTGACCGCGCCTCCGCCTGTGGAGATGACTATGCGCTTTCGGTCAGCAACTTCTTCTAGTAGCGCTGTCTCCATCTCTCTGAAAGCATCTTCGCCCTGCTCCTGCCAGATGGCGGCTATTGTCTTGCCAGATCTACACTCGATCTCTGTGTCCATATCAATCACATCCCAGCCGAGATGAGCGGCAAGGAGCCGAGCTGTAGTTGTCTTTCCCGAGGCAGGCAGTCCTATCAGCGCTATACTACTAGGTGAATCTAGTGGTTGAGTCAGTAGATCTATGTAATCGGCGCTGGAGAGCTCATCATGTTCTGCGATCAGATCCATGAGGACGGTGGCTTGGTGGTAGAGCCAGGACTCGCCAGGGATGTATTTGAGGGACGACTGTATATGCTCGGGGATACGGTCGGCGTAGTTGGCATCTAGGAGTACGGTGTTGGGGCTGTGCACCTCTAGCTCAGTAGGCCAAGCGCTTCCTGGTACGGTCCACAAGATGAGATCTGCCTTGTCCACACACATTTGGACGTCAGTCCACGCCCTATGCTGCGCCTCATACTTGCTAGCTAGAGCCTTACGGGTATCCTCATTGCGCGCGCAGACGGTGAGCGATTGACAATTGCCCTCCGCGAGGGCCCTACATCCACTATCCGCTGCCCCGCCAGATCCTATCACCAGTGCATGTCTTCCTGCGAGAGTAATCCGCTCGATGATGGCGCGATGGATGCCCATGGGATCAGATAGTGCGCGGGACCAGTGGCCGTGAGAGAGAGTAAGGATATTGGACGGAGTGTCTGCGCCGTGTCCGGCAAATGCGCTTGCATCATACTTGTACGGCGCGGTGACATTGAAGCAGCCCCGAGGGAGGAAGTACCACTGATCGAGCTCCGCCACACTGCTCATCGCCAGGCGAATATACTCGTGATCCAGGCCCGTATCGCTGAAATATTTGCCAAATATGATCGGACCCTTGCTATGCAGCACGGGATGTCCTATGACGCCATGGATCTGATGTGCGCTTTGCCCCATCCTGTGCGCCAGATGGAGCGACTCCGCCGATAACTGACCAGGAGCGGCGCTGTGACCATGTGCGGGATAGGCATAGCTCATCGGCGCCCCATGCTCTACAGCTTGCGTACGCGTGATCTGCCCTGCCTCACCCATACCTAGGAGTACTGCGGGGCGCTGGATACTGTCATAAGCGGCAAGCGTAGCCAGTGCCTGCTCGCGAGTGTGGCAGTGACTCGCTATCTTGATGATGTCTGCCTCGTCAAATGCTAGATGGTGCTCAGCTACATAGACTGCAGGATCTACCCACTGCCCATAGTCGTGATGTGATCTGATGATCTGCACGCCCTGAGCACGAGCGGCTGCTATCCATGCCTGAGCGCGCTGCGGGAAATCATTTATGTCTATGTCCAGATAGTCCACCAGGGACCAATCCACCTTATCCAGCAGATATGTATCCTTGTGCTGTGGCGAGTCTCGATCCGTGAGGATGGTCTGGTAAGGCTTGCGACTTTGTGGGTGGTGGTGCTGCGAGCTTTCGCTCAAAAACCTGCTCAGTTCCTCCGCTGACCATTGTAACTGATCCAGCCTGAGCTCTATGATCAGATAGCGCGATCTCAGCTCGATTGCTTGCCCGATCGACTCCTGTGTAAGGCTGACCGCTATGTCAGGATACCCGTGCATAGACTTCATCTAGCATAGTACGCAGGGTGGTATGCTCTATCGCCTCTAGGCGCGCTGTGCCTATGCTCTCTAGGAATACATAGTCCACACTATCGCCACGAGTCTTCTTGTCTTTTACAAGCAGATCCCAAAACTGCTCCGTCCTTAACTGCTGGATCACTGGCAACCCAAATCCCTGTAGCAACTCCGCAGCGCGCAGGATATCCTCCTCTGACAGCCCGCAGTACTGCGATGAGATGTGCATGGCACCTACCATACCGATAGATACAGCGTCTCCATGCGCCAGACCTTGGCGACGCTCTATGGCATGACCTATGGTATGCCCAAAATTGAGCAGCTTGCGCTGGCCATACTCCATGGAATCTTCCTTGATGATGTCAATTTTGATGCGGCTGGCTCCCGAGATGCACATGGCAAGTGTCTCTAGCTCGCGCTGCATGAGTGAACTCTGATATCGCTCTAGCAAGGTGATATATGATTCATCCCAGATGAGACCATGCTTTACCATCTCGGCAAATCCCTGCTGATAATTCTCTTGCTCGAGTGTGAGACAATACCTCGGATCAATAAATATGTGCGTCGGCATCTTGAAGGCTCCGACCATGTTTTTTAGGCTACCGTGATTGACACCTGTCTTGCCGCCTATCGCTGCGTCGACCATGCTTAGTACCGTGGTAGGCACATAGATGCAGTCTATCCCACGCTTATAGATCGCTGCCACAAATCCCGTCACGTCACTCACTGCTCCTCCACCGAATGCAATCAAGACATCACTCCGATCCAGACCTATCGCCAGCAACTCGCCCAGCACGCGATCGATCTCTGCCATATTCTTAGCCGCATCCGCTTGTGGTATCACCACCTGCCTATATCCACTCAACTCGGCACTATACAACTGCGCCAGATGATCATCTGTCACCACCACGGCCCGTCTATCGCCAATGACGCTAGGCAGGTCCGCCAGACCGTATCCTTCCATGATCCTGCTGGCGCCAAAGTCGAGTTCGAGTAAGTACTGTCCGAGCATGGGGTAAAGGTAAGGTGTGACAGGCTTCGGAAAGTGTCAGGATCGAGCTGGAATCGATGGGCATATTGGCAATTACGAGGAATTTATTTGCTTCATGCTATCATGGGTGAGCATTAAACTGTTTGGCTTAGTCGTCCTTACCCAGCATGCAACGACTCAAATTAACGTAAGCTTTCACAAACAAGCATGATGTAACATTATTACAGTGACCTGATCAAGAGAAGCATGGTAAGTTTGAATCTATACGCGATGAACTCAATATTATAAAATATACATGTTAATCAGACATCAGGGAATGTAGATGAAAGTCATCACAATGATATTGACAATATGCTTATTCTCTTCGTGTACAAGCAGGACGAGCCAGATCAACTCCATAATCATATCAGGTAAAGTAGCAGCGGATACTGAGTACATAGTTGTTGGCGGTGACACGCTCAGCATTAAAGAGGGCTTCTTTTATGATACCATGGTACTGCAGGAGAGCTACTACGACTATATCAAGTTGAGCGATTGGCAGTGGGCCAAATTGGTTTACTTTGAGAAGGGTGAGCATCTGAACTTCGATTTCACAACTGTACCGATCACAGCTCATGATAATCTTATCAATCAATTCCTCCTCAATTCAGATTCTGTATTGAAGCCGTACTCTCTACGATGGGACATGGATGAAAAAGAATTCAGACGAAGAATGAAATCAGAATTACAGACTAATGTCAATCTCATTGATAGTTTAGGCAGGAGCAAGGGAATGGAAGGTGACCTCATCGATGAGTTAAAGGACATCGAGAGGTTAAAAATCGCACATAGAACTGCTAACTTCGTCAGCTTTCAAGAACGCAAGGGCCACCCTATAAATCGCAATATCTACGACTTGATAGGAAATGTCGATTTAAATAACAAGCGACTAGAAAAGCAGGTCAACAATAGAAACTTTCAATACTACTACCTCATAGATAAGGTAAGCTCAGAATTGCCTGACTCTCTATATCCATATGCTGTGATAGATACTGTCAATAAGTACTCCAATATTGAAAGTATCAGGAAAATGATTATTGCCACAACCATTAAGTCCTCCTTCTACCAATCGAATGTAGATCACGATCGTCTACTATCCATATATGAAGAAAATTTTGAACAGCTAGAGCAGTATGACGAATTATATACCCTTAAAGAAAAAGTCGAAAGTCTACAGCCTGGTAATATGGCGCCAAGTATAGGCAATCTACTCAACTATGACGGAACTTATACATCACTAGATGATCTCAGAGGGAAGAATATCCTACTGACCGTGTGGGGAACGTGGTGCCCATACTGCAAAGAGCAGCTACCAGAACTTAAAAGTCTCATGGATCGATATGGGGATAAGTTTATCAACGTAACACTTTCCTTTGACACAGACGTAGAGAAATGGAAAGCGTACATTGAAGAAAACGAATGGCGAGGCATCCACCTCATAGATCCAAAAAGCAGCTCTACATTTAAGTCAAACTATCTGATTAACAGCACGAATGTTCATCTAGTAATAGATAGAGAAGGAACCATAATATCTAGAAAAGGGCTAAAGCCAGACTCTAAAGAACTAGAAGATGTAATCAGAGCTCTTGATTAGATTGACACAAGATCATCACCGCCCTACCTCGTCGTATATGCTGGAAGTGCCACTAAATATTATATGAGCCAGCTCAACTAACCAATCTTTGCCTTATGATCAAGATGATCACTCCTTCAAAATTGAGGAACTTCAAAAACTGTATCTTTAATGATCGCTCAACTGTTACAAATGAATGTGAAATCAATCAGTATATAACACCGCAAAAGACTAGCATCTCTTATAGAACTAGCTAGAGCTTTACGTAACGAAAGTAGTATGTCCCTAAGCGAAGAACATATAGAATACATCGAAAGAAGCATCCTATGTTGGCTGGCAACCATATCCGCTGATCATGAGCCCAATGTCTCACCGAAAGAGATATTCACAAATTTTGGAACGGATAGAATCATCGTCGCAAACATAGCCTCACCCCAAACCGTAAAGAACATCGAGATCAATGAGCGGGTCTGTATAAGCTTCATAGATATCTTGGTGCAAAAAGGATATAAAGTCAAGGGCAAAGCAAGGATTGTTAGCTCCGAGGATCCAGAGTTTCCGAAGATGAATGAGATATTGCTCCAAATGACGAAAGGAGCTTATCCGTATAGTACCATCACGGAGATAAGCGTAGATAAAATAAAAGCTATAATTGCGCCAAAGTATATCTTGTATCCTCATACGACTGAAGCCGAGCAGATAGAGAGTGCGAGAAATGCTTATGGGCTGCCAGCTTAGCTAATCATATTTCAGACTTAGATAGACAATTGAAATGCTCAGGATTATCTATTAATTATCATCTCTAAGAGATCATGTACATAGCATGCAATTACTTTATACCGCTAACTTGATCATTACTGCATTACTACGCAGCAGGCCATACGAGGATAACAGCACACTTAAGCATACAAATAAAGACATCCAAGCATTCTCATCTATCAACTCAATGACTCTTGCTATACGCCTCCTTGAACAATCTCAAGATCTGAGACCTATCTCTATAGAAGGGTTTTTCCTGACTCCATCAACATAAGCCCTAGTAAGAGGGCAAAAATCCGTACGATACATCTATCAAATCAAAACCATGTGAAACAAAACATCTTAATCACAGGAACGTCGACAGGTGTCGGATATGAGTCCTCCATCCTCTTCGCACAGAATGGCTTCAAGGTCTATGCAACAATGAGAAATCTCAACAAGGCCGATGAACTCCGACAGCAAATAGCAGAAAATAATCTTGACATGGAAATCCTGCGACTGGACGTGACTGATATGGATTCCATCAGTGCGGCGGTC
>JAHDBH010000297.1 GCA_020630495.1 Saprospiraceae bacterium | reverse complement strand
ACTGGTTGGCTGCAATGCATGTCTTGAGATACCTGCGAACCACCATGAACTTGGGCATTGTGTTCACCAAAGAAAACAGTGATCATGCACCAGTACTGAATGCGTTCAGTGATGATGATTACAACAACAGATAGACAATCGAAGTGTCTCTGGAATGGTACTGCAAGTGTTCGGGAACTGCGTGTTCTGGCGCTCTAAGGTACAGGACACTATTGCAGACAGTACTATGCATGCTGAGATCATTGCGATGACTTCAGCTGCAAATGAAATGTTGTGGATGAAACATCTATTGCTTGACCTGGGATTCACTGTAGCACAACCTGTATTGTGGGGAGATAACAAGAGTGCACTGTTCTGTGCTGAATGTGAACATCTGACACCCAAATCTAGACACATAGAGAGAAAAGACATGTATGTCAAGGACTTAGTCCAACGACAGTACATCAAGACTGAGTGGTGCCAGAGTAGTGATCAGTTAGCAGACGTGATGACCAAAGTGCTCCCAGGGCCAGCTCTGACTGCGGTTAGAGATGCCCTCCAGCTTAGACTCACAAGCTGAGTGCATGGGGGAGTGTTACAACCTAGATGCATGCATGCAATGTGTGTACAGATTGCATGCATAGGGCATGGGTGTGTATCCAGTCAGCAGTAGACCTTTCCAGAAGATCTGCGGATCTGGGAAAAGGTGTCCACGTAGGAAATAGAGACTACGGGAGAGAGTCTTCTAGACCTACAGACATTTAGGAATTGTCCGCATAGTCATCCTATGCTAGGTGAGCTCCAGAGCATATATGCTCTGTGCAGCTCCATTCTGTAACCCGATTAATCTCTGCAGTCTCACACCCTGTATTGATTCCCAATCCCCGTGCGTTACCTGAGGTTCTACCAGCTGTGCGCAGCAAGGTATGGTCAACGCACAGCTCTGCATGTTTACTATGTCCTGACACGGGTCCTGCGGGACCGCGATCCTGTATGAGCACGAGAATGTAACATGGTATCGGTGATCATTCGTGTACGAATAGGAATAGTTTAGCAGCCGTAAGGCAGAGTTACCGTTTGGCAGCGCAGTCACACGCACAGCATATCCACTGTTTGTGCGCGCTTGTCGACGGCGATACGCAATTA
>JAHDBH010000098.1 GCA_020630495.1 Saprospiraceae bacterium | reverse complement strand
AGTATGGTCAGTCTAGTCATGTTGCTTTGAAGTGTGTTACTCAGCAAAGGTCTGCCTTAATAGGTAAGCGTGTAGAAGTATTAACAATATGATCACATTACCAAACTCTTCAAGACACGCCCGTCCTCTAGATATCTATGTATACACAGAGTCGCTGGCATGATGTATTACTTGACACATCTGTGGTATAGTGCAGTTACTTTTACCACATGGACTTGACCATGATCGTGATGTGGCTGGGGTTTTTCCTGGCAGCTTACTCTGTAGTAGGTAATGACGTCATCCAGACCTTAGGGACTTTCCTCACGAGTAATGAGAAGACGCTACCATGGTATGTTCTATGGGGCTTTGCAGCGACGATCATGACCGCTGCCCTCGTCTACGGCTATTTACAGCACGATATAGACTATGGTCGTCTGGATAAGTTTGATATCAGCACCATAGGCTACGAGTGGTACTATCTGTTGCCGCCTCTTGTGCTGTTATTTATTACTCGCTTTGGGATACCTGTCTCTACGACATTTATGATCCTGACGTTATTCTCTCTATCAGCCATACCAAGTGATCTACCATCTATGATGCGTAGCGTGGTAGATACGGATCAGAAGCTTGGCGGGATGATCCAGAAGTCACTGATGGGCTATGTGATCGCGGCTAGTTCGGCACTGGTGATCTTCCTGGCGATCTCGCGATTTAGCGAGAAGTATTTTGTCAATCATCAGCTGCGCAGTAAGTCCACCCGTCAGGTAGTGTGGACGATCTTACAGTGGGCCTCTACGGGATTTCTTTGGTTCCAGTGGCTGACACAGGATCTTGCCAACATTTACATCTATCTCCAGGGAGGCAATGACCTCAGTCCATGGCAATTTGCTGGATCGGTGGTGATCCTGGTAGGTCTGCTCGCTTATATCTTCTACAGCAAAGGTGGTAAAGTGCAGGACGTAGTGCGCAGCAAATCCAATACCTCTGACATCCGCTCAGCCACCATCATTGACTTTATCTACGGGGTGATTCTCTTCATCTTTAAGTATAATTATCTCGGTCTTTTTGAGGGTAAGTTGCCCATGAGTACTACATGGGTATTCATAGGTCTGCTTGCGGGACGAGAGATCGGTATGCGGATCAATCTTGATGGCAAGATTGACCGCAGTACACTCAAGATGGTTTTTTCAGACCTGGGCAAAGTCATATTTGGATTAGTCATCAGCGTGGTGCTGGTCTTTATCATCAAGCTGCTCGCTGCTTGATAATCAGAACAGGTCATAGCCGAGCTATCAACTTTCCATATCCCCACAGTGGCTCATACGCAATCAGAAATAAGAACCAATCGCCTTCTGCTCCGTCCGATAAGACCTTCGGATCTCGAAGATATCTATAGAGGACTATCAGATCCACAGGTGATCGAGCACTATGGAGTGAGCTTTGATACACTACAAGCTACCAAGCAGCAGATGGCATGGTACGAGCAGCCAGAGCAGTGCTGGTGGGCCATCTGTGAGCGCGACAGCGAGACCTTCTACGGGGCAGTGGGCTTTAATGATATCAGCTCCGAGCATCAGAAGGCGGAAATAGGACTGTGGCTCCTACCAGCCTACTGGGGTAAGGGAATCATGACAGAAGTCTTTCCTGCCGTGTGCCCCTACGCATTCTCAGAGCTGGGACTTCACAGGATTGAGGGCTACGTCAATCATGGCAATATCAATTGTAAGAGAGCGATGGGCAAACTTGACTTCCAGCTAGAGGGCACCATGAGAGACTGTGAGCGTAAGGACGGCAAGTACATCAGTGTAGACATCTACGCACTCCTTAAAAGTTAAAAAAAATCCTCTCACTACCAGGATGGCTTATGTGGACTATGGAGAGATTTTCTTGACCACTTTGCAGGGATTGCCCACCGCGACGCAGTCGGCAGGGATGTCCTTAGTCACTACACTGCCGCTACCGATCACAGCTCGATCGCCTATGGTCACACCAGGAAGTACGATCACTCCGCCACCAAGCCATACGTCATCACCTATAGTGATGGGATATCCTAGTTCCCTTCCACTATTTCGCTCCGCGGCAGCGATAGGATGAGTAGCTGTAAGCAGCTGCACGGCCGTAGCCATCATCACGCGATCGCCTATACGGATCTCCGCCACATCTAGAAACACGCAGTTGAAATTGGCAAAGAAGTTCTTGCCTACATGAATATGATCTCCGTAGTCACAGTGAAAACTTGGCTCTATCGTCACTGGTCCATCATGACTACCCAGCAGCTGATGAAGTATCTCTTGTATGTCCGAGGTAGCTGATGGTCTGAGTTGATTATAATCATGGCACAGGAGACGAGCGCGTGCACGGCGCTCCACGAGATAGGGATCCATAGGATCGTACATCTGCCCTGAGAGCATTTTTTCTAGTTCGGTCATTACTGTGATTTTGGAGTATTGTGGAAAAGTACGGCTTGTGCCTAAGTGATACAGTCTAAAGTGGGCTGTACTTCGATCAACGTCACTACGGATTAGCTTAATCCGCGGCACTAGCCACACCATTTCATGTAAGAACACATTAAGATAGTTTGTAATATAGATCTTTGCAGTGATCATCTATATGGCGTCCGCTGGCGCAGCTCGTTAAGGATATGATAAAGCTGATAGGGCACGACAATCCAGAGCCTGCGCTGATCATACTATATAGATCATCACTGACCATCACAGACACTTGATACACTATGAAGCCATCACGCCTTCTCATTCTCATGATTCTCCTGGGCACGGGAGTGCTCAGCGCTCAGGAATCACAGGTATATGCCACCTCGCTGCGGCACTTTCAGAAAGGACAAGATCACTGGGACAAAGGCCTCTATGCGCATGCCCAGCGTGAGTTCAGGGCCTATCTCGCTCAAGATGAACCAGCCAATGAGCCAGAATATCATCGCCTACAAGCCGAGGCTCATCTCCGACTAGCTCAGGCGGCTGTCTACTTAGATCAGCCACAGGGTGAGGCGCTGATGCTCGATTTCGTCAGATCCAGGCGTCCTGATCCCTGGGCGAGCATGGCGATGCTCGAGCTGGGAAACTATTACTACAATAAGAAGGACTTTGACAAGGCTATCGAGTACTTTGGCGAACTTGATAATCGAGAGCTCAGTGCCTCGCAGGTTGCTGAAGTACGCTTCAAAGAGGGATACAGTCTATTTGTCGCTCAGGAATTTGACAGAGCATCTCGAAAATTTGCGGAAGCAAAAGAAATAAATAACGAGTACTACTATCCGAGCAACTACTACTACGGGATGACACAGTACTTCTTGGAAAACTATGATGCCGCGCTTTCGAGTTTTGATCGAGTCAAGGGTTACAAGCGCTATGCCGATCAAGTACCTTACTATATCAGTCAGATTTATTTTTCGCGAAAGCGATATCAAGAGCTCTATGACTATGCGGAGCCTCTAGTGGGTACGGCTGACGCCAAAAAACAAAAAGAAATACGTCAACTGCTCGGACAAGCATACTTCGCAGAAGGACGATATCGCGAGGCAGTGCCACATCTGGAATATTACGAGACGCGCTCTGCGCGAATGCGCGAAGATGATTTTTACCAACTCGGCTATGCACAGTATCAGATCCAGGAATATAGTAAGGCTATTCCCAATTTTCAGCAGTTGACTAAGACTAACTCCATCATGGGTCAGAATGCTGCGTATTACCTCGGCGATAGTTTTCTGAAGACAGGTGAGAAAAATAGTGCACGGACAGCATTCAGACGCGTAAGTCAGCTTGATTATGATAAAGAAATGCAGGCAGAAGCACTATTTAATTATGCTAAGCTCTCTGCGGAGCTCGGATATGATCGCGAAGCAGTCAATGCATTTACCTCTATACCAGAATCATCTCCATATCATACGCAATCGCAGGAGATCCTGGGACAGTTGCTCGTGGAGACAGGCGACTATGAGCGAGCGATCGAGATCATGGATGAGCTAGATGTCAAGTCACCCAAGGTCCGCGAGGCTTATCAGAAAGTAGCGCTCTATCGTGGACTGCAACTGATAGCTGAGACCAAGGCAGATGCCGCTCTAGCGATGCTAGATAAATCATTACAATATCCTATAGATCCATCACTACAATCGCAGGCAATCTTCTGGAAAGCGGATATAGCTCACAGACGATCCAAGTACGATCGCAGTATCAGCCTCATCAATGAATACGACCGCATCAGCGGTCGCCGATCTAATCCCCCAGAATCATCTCCCTACATGGCCAGCTATACACAGGGATATAATTTTATCAAAAAGAAAAATTATAATTCCGCGCTCGATCACTTTGAGTCCGCAGCCAGTGGCATACGTGCAGCAGGCAGTGGCATCGATCCATACATCCGTACTCGGGTGCTTGCTGATGCACTGATCAAGCAAGGCGATTGCCAGTTTAAAGCAAATAATTATGGTCCAGCAGTGCGGGCCTACGATCAGGCAATAGCTATCAATACGAGCGGTGTAGAATATGCTATGCTACAGAAGGCCGTGATACTTGGCCTGCAAGGTCAGGGCTATGATAAAATCGTAATCCTGGAAGAAATCACCACAAAGTACGGTCGCTCTGTGTACGCGGATGATGCTTACTATGAGCTAGGGCTCAGTTATCAGCAGCTTGGAAAATTTCCTGAGGCTACTCGAGCATTTCAGCAGATAGTGGAGAAATATTCCGCTACATCTGACTTGATGATTCCTACACTGCTGCAGCTTGGATTGCTGAGTTATAATCAGGGAGCGGTCAATGAGGCGCTGGCATATTACAAGCGCATATTTGATTACAATCCATCTGCCGATCAGACAGAGGGAGCACTCGCTGCTATACGCGAGATCTATGTAGAAGATCTAGGAGATAGCGAAGGCTATGTAGAGTTTCTAGAAAGCATAGATGGCTACGATGTGAGTGATCTGGAAAAGGATGCGCTCGCTTTTCGTACGGCAGAGAATAAATACGAGAACGCAGAGTACGAGGCTGCCATTCCAGCCTACACTTCTTATTTACAGAAATATCCACGCGGCGCTAATGTTCTCGCGGCGCATTTTCAGCGAGGAGATAGTTATACTTTCTTAAAGCAATTTGAGAAGGCACTAGCTGATTTTGAGGCTGTAGTGAAAAAGGGCAATAGCAAATATTACGAGCGCTCTGTGCGCAATGCCGCGCTCATCAGCTACAATAATCAAGAAGATTTCCAAGCGGCGTACACCTACTATATAGAGTGGGAAAAAGTCGCTGTGAGCGAGCAAGATAAATTTGAAGCTCAGCTAGGTGCGCTGCGTAGTGCGTATCGTACGAGTAAGCGATCGGAAGTACTTCGACTCTCATCCGTAGTAGCAGAAAATCCGCGCGCGAGTGCTTCGCAGAGACTGACTGCAAGATTTTACCAAGGCAAGATCAGCTATGACGACGGAGATCTAGGTACAGCACTGGCGGCGTTTCGTGAGGTAGCAGCCGAGGAAAATACCGTCCAGACTGCCGAGGCTAGATTTCGCGTAGCGCAGATACTCTATCGTCAGGGTCAATTATCTGATGCAGAAGTTGCTGTCAATCAAGCCAATCAAGGAAATAGCTCCTATCCCTACTGGATCGCTAAAGGCCTTATCTTGCTCAGTGATATCTATGCTGATCAAGGCAAATTGACAGACTCTCGCGCAGCGCTAGAGGCGGTAATAGATAATTTTCAAGATGATCCAGAGCTCATCGCAGAAGCAGAAGCAAAACTCAGAGCTCTGGAGATTAAGGAAGCTGATAACAGCCGGATAGATAATAGCAATACAGGAAACCAACTACGGATGGACGAGTCCGGAAACCAGTAATATCACGACCATGATCAATACGATAAATAATATAAAGGCAGGGCGCATTTGCACGGCAGTGCTCCTACTCATCTGCTGCTCGATCAATTTACTACGTGCCCAGGATGATTTACCTACTGGGGAGGTGGAAGTGGTAAAAGACTTTGATGCCAGGATAGCGGATACGAAGCGGCTGGGGCTTTCGCCCAAAATTCCTGAGGCGACCACCAGTGAAAAATCATTTCTCTATACCGTGAGCAGTAAGCAGCTCGAGGTGAGCTACGAGCCACCTGTCATCAAGCCACTGAGTATGCCGACTGATAAAAATCCTGAAAGCTATCGAGGATTTCTCAAAGCAGGCGCGGGGTATCCTACAAGTATCTATGGAGAACTGGGATATCAGACGGCTCTAGGCTCAGGCGGAAGCAAGAGCAGAGGCCGCGGCAGAGGGACCAAGTCAAGATCACGCGGAAGTAGAGGCGCAAGTACTCCATCAGGAAGCGAAATAGGTATACACTTACTGCATCACCAGATAGATAATACCAGTAGAATCGCTGATCAAAAATGGCGCGAGAGTGAAGGTAATCTGATGTGGAAGACTAGTACAAATGCTGGATTTACCCTGCGCGCAGATGCAGGATATAGGATAGAAGATCGGTACTTCTATGGAGTGCTTGACAGCAGCGATGTCGCACTTGATCCTGAGGATATTCGTCGTAGATATAATACACTGACAGCAGGGCTAGGTATACGCAATAGTCACGAAAATAGTCTTGGAATAGATTACCATGCTCGTATAGATTACTCTAATCATGGTGACGACCTACGCGGTGCAGAAAATTCAGAGAATAGCCTAGAGTTGCGCTTGGGTGCGAGCAAATACATTGCCGATAAGCAAAAACTGGGTGTGGAGTTGCTCACAGATTACGATCGATATATACAGGCCTGCGAGGTGTGTGAAATGCCAGCACAAGAATTAACCAATTTTCTGATCAAGCCTTACCTAGACCTATATTTTGGGACAGTGCGAGCTGATCTGGGTGCTACGCTTACGAGTACAGGTGGATCATTTGATTTTTTTCCAGATGTGGAGCTGAGCGCGCAGGTAGCGGGCAGTCAGGTCATAGCGTATGTAGGTGCCGATGGTGGTCTGCGAAAAAATACATTTTTGTCCCTCAGCTCCTACAATCCATGGGTAGCTCCAGGTCTAGACTCCATATTTAATAGCACGGAGCGGAATTACTACGGCGGTGTGAAAGGGCAGATCAAAAGTGTAAGCTACGAAGGAAAGGTAAGCTACACGCAGGTCACAGATATGCCGCTTTATCTTAATAATGTCACTGAGCGAAGGTACTTTGATGTGCTCACGGATGAAGTCAATATCTTACGTGTAGGCGGTACTGTGTCTGCACGCATCACCGATAACTTTGAGGCGAGCTTGAGTCTCGCGCAGAATATTTACAGCCTAGAAGTGCAAGAAGAGCCATGGCATCTGCCGAGCTTTGAGGCCAATGCTGGCATCCGCTTCATGACGCCGAATGACAAGCTCATCGTAAAGGGTAATTTATATCTCGAAGATGCGATACCTTTTCTCGATGAGAATGGAGAGGCCGCAGTGACATCTACATTATTTGATATTAATGTGGGTGCAGAGTATCTCGTCACTAAGAATGTAGGGCTTTTCCTTGAGCTTAATAATCTTGCGGATAGTCAGCGGCAGCGCTGGGCACAGTATCCTCAGATGGGACTCAATGTCCTGGGAGGTGTGACGGCGAGATTTTAGATCAGGCTATCTACTTCATGCGTGCAGTGATGTCAAGAGCCCATGGATCTTGATCCTTGCGTAGTTTTCGCAGAGAGTGGCGTATGATCCATTTTCTATGATCGGTCATATCTGTTTCGATCCAGTCTTCAATGATATACTTAGCGTAATCTGGATTGTCTTTGATGATGTCATTGATAGAGTTAGCCACAGATGTCTGCACATATCTGATAGGATCATCGCGCAGCTGAGATAATATAGGCAGTAGCGGAGATGGATCTTCTATGTACATGTCCAGTTTCTTAGCCCAAGGCAGTCTAGGTCGGATGCCCTCGCTAGCGAGTCGTCGCAGGTGGAAGTTTTTGCTTTTGGACCATTTTACCATAGTCTTGTAGGTGGTCTGATTGTGCTCTCTCAGGTAGGGACGGATGGCATATTCGCCAGTGTTTCTTTTAGTCACTTCGGCGATAGCGGGTAGAGAGGCCCTCGGATTATCAAGGCCATACTTCTCTATATACTTGGCAATGGGCATGGCCCAGTAGTACTCGGTAAACATGCCAGTCTCTTCCTTATTCTCTGGTCCTAGGATTTGTAAAAGCACATCGAGTCCGTGCAGATAGTCACCGCCAAGATCGAGTAGCAGCTGATCTGCCATAAACTCTACACGATCTTTTAACTCTAGATCGTCGGTGCCTTGATCTATCTCGCTTACAAACTTTTTGCGAGGAAAAGATGATTGTACGTCGCAGATCTTGTCAGCTAGCAGCTCGGCAAGCTCTTTGTCAAACCAGTATTTGAGTTTTTTGTGGGCCATGGGTGGT
>JAHDBH010000097.1 GCA_020630495.1 Saprospiraceae bacterium | reverse complement strand
GCCTCCGCCTATGAAAGATTATCTCAATGCCCTCAATCCCGTCCAGCGACAAGCCGTAGAATGTCTGGACGGACCAGTGATGGTCATCGCTGGGCCAGGATCTGGCAAGACACGCGTGCTCACTTACCGCGTAGCACATATGATCCACAGTGGTGTGGCACCATGGCACATCCTCTGCCTTACGTTTACTAATAAGGCTGCGCGAGAGATGAAAGAACGGATCGAGAAAGTCGTAGGACCCAAGGTACGGAAGGTATGGGCTGGCACCTTTCACTCCATCTTCGCCAAGATCCTGCGTATCGAGGCCAGCAAGATCGGCTACCCAAGTGACTTCACCATCTATGATACGGATGACACCAAGAGTGCGATCAACGAGATCATACGCACTATGGGTCTGGATAAGAAAAAGTACAATCCCAACAATGTCCGAAGCCGTATCTCCGCCGCCAAGTCAAATCTCATCACCCCCAAGATGTATGGCAATAATAGCGAGCTCGTAGAGTACGATCGTATGAATCGCATGCCGATGATCTACAAAGTCTACGAGCAGTACGCTGCTAAGTGCTTCCGCGCGGGAGCGATGGACTTTGATGATCTGCTCCTGCAGATGTATCGCCTCCTCTACGAGAATCCTGACAATGTGAAGCAGAAGTACCAGTACGCATTTCGCTATGTGATGGTGGACGAGTTTCAAGATACCAATTTCCTGCAGTACGCTATCATCAAGGAACTCGTCAACTACCCAGATAGCCCAGAAAATATATGTGTGGTGGGAGACGACGCCCAGAGCATCTACAGCTTTCGTGGAGCTACGATAGAGAATATCTTGCAGTTTGAGCAAGACTTTCCCACCACGCAGACCTTTAAGCTCGAGCAAAATTACCGCTCCACTGATTCCATCGTACAAGCCGCCAATGCTGTCATCACCAATAATAAAAAACAAATCCAGAAGGAAATCTGGACGGAGAGAAAAGACGGCACCAAGATCAAACTGATCAAAGTGCTCTCTGATACAGAAGAAGGCCGTCGCATCGCTGATCTCATCCTGGAGCAGAAAAACCGCCACCACTATCGCAATAGTGACTTCGCCATACTCTATAGGACTAATGCTCAGTCGAGGGTCTTTGAAGAGCATCTGCGTCGACAGAATATCACTTATAAAGTCTTCGGTGGTCTATCATTCTATCAGCGAAAGGAGGTCAAGGATCTACTCGCCTATCTGAGACTCGCCGTCAATCCTCGTGATGACGAAGCCCTCAAGCGAGTTATCAACTACCCGCGACGTGGAATAGGCAAGACGAGTCTCAATAATCTCGTGGATGCATCTACCGAGTCGGAGTCCAGCCTCTGGGACATGCTTCATAGCGGCAATATCAAGGGCCGCTCCGTTAAGATGATGATGCAGTTTGCTGAGCTGATAGGCACATTTGGCCGAAAGGCCTCTGAGACAGATGCATACACCGCCGCGATGCACATCGCACGCAGCTCTGGCCTCCTCGGAGCACTCAAGGAAGATAGCAGTATGGAAGGCATAGGTCGTCTGCAGAATATGACGGCTCTGCTCGATGGTATCAAGGAATTTATCGATGCAGATGAGCAAGACGATCTCACGGATGTACAGGATAAGTCTCTGAGCAGTTACCTGCAAAATATCGCGCTGTTGACTGACTTTGATAGCGAGACGGAAAGCACAGACTATGTCAGCCTGATGTCTACCCATGCGGCTAAGGGGCTGGAATTTGAAAGTGTATTTGTAGTCGGGCTAGAAGAAAATCTCTTCCCCAGCTTCATGGCTATGGGCGATCCCAATGGGCTCGACGAGGAGCGCAGACTCTTCTATGTAGCCATCACTAGGGCAAAGAGTCAGCTCACTCTCAGCTACGCTACTACACGCTACCAGTACGGCCAGGTGAGATTTAATGATCCCAGTAGATTCCTCAGCGAAGTGCCAGAGGAATACTATGATCAGATCGTAGTACTAGGTCAGAAAAATGGCTTGCCATCAGAGCCCAAGCGACTCCGCAGACTAGCCCCACTACCCAAGCCAAAGTTGCCCACGCTGGATATTGATATCAATGATTTTGTGCCGAGCCCTACGCATAGGATCAAGGAGGGAATGACTGTACTGCACCTCAAGTTTGGCAAAGGTCATGTAGAAAAGATCGATGGCAACACGTCCAATAAGGTAGCTACCATCACCTTCCCTCAGATCGATAATCCCACGCGCAAGATCATGCTCAAGTTTGCTAAGCTGCAGATCTTAGAGTCTTGATATGAGGGAGCGGTGGATCAAGCAGCAAGCCGCTGATCTTGGCTTTCAGGACTGCGGTATCAGCCGTGCCGAGCGACTGGATCAAGAAGCTCGCCACCTGGAAGAGTGGCTCCATCGCGGCCATCACGGCCACATGAGCTACATGGAGCGCTACTTTGATAAGCGCGTAGATCCATCTCGACTAGTGCCAGGCGCTAAGAGTGTCATCAGCCTCAGCTACAATTACTTTCCCGAGGAGCAAGCGCAGCGCGAGGATGCACCCAAAATCGCCCGCTATGCCTATGGCCGCGACTACCACAAAGTACTCAAGACGCGCCTGCGAGATCTGTGGAATCGCTTGACCGAAGAGTATGGCGAGATCAGCGGCAGGTACTTTGTAGACAGTGGTCCTGTGCTCGAGAGAGCATGGGCAGAACGCGGCGGGATAGGATGGCGCGGTAAGAATACTCTGCTCATCCACCCTCGTCAGGGGAGCTATTTCTTCTTGGCAGTCATCATCTGCGATCTCGACCTAGTAGCTGATGAGCCACTCACTGATCACTGCGGCAGATGCCGCAGATGTATAGACGCCTGTCCCACGGGCGCCCTATCAGAAAGTGCTAATATCTTGGATGCCAGTAAGTGCATCTCCTATCTCACGATCGAGCTACGTGAGGATATACCTCGAGAGTTTAGCGATAAGATGGAGGACTGGATGTACGGCTGTGACATATGCCAGGAGGTGTGTCCATGGAATCGATTTGCCACACCACACACTGAGCCAGACTTTGCGCCGCGTAAGCACGTGACAGAGATGAGCGCGGATGACTGGCATGATCTGGAGGAGATGAACTTTGAGCAGATAGCTGCAGGTACAGCTCTCATGCGAGCGGGCTATGAGGGCATTCGGCGCAATTTGAATTTCGTCAGACCTCGCGAGGATCACAGCTAGATTCTCCCTATCTTGCGGCTCGCTTTATGGCTGTGAAACGCAGATATCTTATAGGCGCTCTGATCCTTCTTGTACTCGGAGCGATCATCTACTTCTTTGGAGATATCGTTGCCTATGTGCTCATCGCCTGGGTGCTTTCACTGCTGGGCGCGCCGCTAGTTTCTTTTCTCCTTGATCGCCTACGTATGCGCAAGATATGGGGTGGTAAAAGCTTGGCAGCGGTGCTAACTATCATAATTATGTTTTCGCTCATTTATCTGCTTTTACGCGCCTTTGTACCGCTGATCTTTGAGCAATTGTCCAATCTTGCAAGTCTCGACTATCAGAATGTTGGTGCTACCCTTGAGGAGCAATTTCGCATTACAGAGCGGCTACAGGGACTAGGTATAGAAAGTACCCAGAGTGTAGGTGATGAGATCTCCGAGCTTGCTCGCAAGTGGTTTGATCCTAGCTTACTAGGTAAGTACATAGGTGACCTAGTCGGTCTAGCAGGAAATATCATCATAGGGATTTTCTCAGTGATCTTTGTCCTGTTCTTCTTTTTGCGGGAGCAAGATCTCTTGATCAACTTCATCCGCGGTGTCATACCCAATGAGTACGAGCTCAAAGCGGTAGACGTCATGGATCGCATCGCTTATCTGCTCAGGCGATACTTCTTTGGGATTCTGTTTCAGATCGTCTCCATCACACTTCTAGTGAGTATAGCTCTGAGGATCTTTGGCATTGAGAATGCTTTACTCATAGGCTTCTTCGCAGCCCTGATCAATACCATTCCTTATCTAGGACCGCTCATCGGCGCAGGATTTGCGCTCTTCATCACACTGAGCAGTCATCTGGACTACGACTTCAGCACGCAGACACTGCCACTGATCATCAAGATACTCACTGTCTTCGCCATCATGCAGATGATTGACAATTTTATCCTACAGCCGTACATCTTCAGCAATAGTGTGATGGCTCATCCCATGGAGATCTTCATCGTGATCCTGGTCGGAGGCAGGATAGGTGGTATAGCAGGTATGATACTCGCGATTCCAGCGTATACAGTCCTGCGCGTAGTGGCCAGTGTGTTTCTCAGTGAATTTAAGATTGTACAGAGCTTCACCACTCGATTGCAGCGCTAGAGATTTCTTAATATTCACCTGAGATTCTTACAGAAATCCTAATCATCGCCAGCAGATCATAATGATCAGCTAAACACACTGTGCATATAGTGACCAAATGGTGAATCGCCCATATCTTGGTCATACACCAACATCCAATCACATGAAACATCGATACACATTCTTAGCCCTTGCCACAGTGATGATCTTGAGCAGCTGCAATTACAGACAGTATACAAGTGATGACTTCTCTGACATCGCGTACGATCAGCAGTCCATCGCCATCTTACCCATAGAGATCATCTACATGGGCAAAAAACCAAAAAATCTCACCGATGATGACATCGCCGCTCTCATCCGTGAAGAAAGCTTACTCTATCAGTCTTCGCTGCACAAGGAAGTGCATGGTCGCAATCAAGCATCAGATAATGCACCGCGCATCACTGTACAGAGTCATCGCACCACCGTAGCCCGCCTTGCGGATGCGGGTATAGATATAGAGAGCTCTTGGAGAGTATCTCCTGAGGAACTGGCGGATATCCTAGGCGTAGATGCCGTGCTCATGGGCAAGGTAAGTACACGCAGGCTCTTGACCGATGCAGAATCTCTCGTAATCGATATCGCAGGCAGTGTGATCAATTCTATACCGAGTATCGGCGGATTACCTGGTACGAATGGTCGGGCATCCAAGTCTGCCGATATGACCATCGGCTATGAAATCATAGACACTCGATCAGGTGCCACGCTATGGACCTACGCTGGCACATCAGAGGCAAGCTGGGATGATCGACCAGAGGAGATCATCCAGCGGATTAATCGCCGAGCAGCTCGCAGATTTCCCTACTCTGTAGGCCGTGATAGATACGTTGCCAGATAGTGCAGACCATAGAGATCTGAATAGTGTGTATATGCGCGGGAAGACATCACGCGATACACTATTCAGATTTCTTCTATGTAGACCTGCCTAAGGAGCAAGCTGCATACTTTTGCCGCAGCAAATACGTATAGCTACTATGGCAAGGACAGACCAGTATCAAGGACATGACTACTATCAAGTAGATGCTCTACTCAGTGAAGATCACCTCCTCGCACGCGACGCCGTGCGCGACTGGGTAAAGCGTGAGGTATCACCGATCATAGAAGAGTATACGGAGCGCGCAGAGTGCCCTATGCATCTATACAAGGGACTTGCCGAGATAGGTGCTTATGGTCCTAGCCTTCCGGCAAAATACGGTGGCGGAGGCATGGATGAAATAGCCTATGGGGTCATCATGCAAGAGCTCGAGAGAGGTGACAGCGGCGTCCGCTCCATGGCATCTGTCCAAGGCTCACTCGTCATGTATCCTATCTACAAGTATGGTAGCGAAGAGCATAGAGAAAAATATCTACCCAAGCTCGGAAGCGGTGAGATGATCGGTTGCTTTGGTCTCACAGAGCCCGATCACGGGTCCAATCCCAGTGGCATGACCACCCGCTATGTAGAAGATGGCGATCACATCATCCTCAATGGTGCTAAGCTCTGGATCACTTCGAGCCCAGTGGCAGACATAGCTGTAGTATGGGCCAAAGGACCTGATGACAGGATCCGCGGTGTCATAGTAGAGAAAGGGATGGAAGGATTTTCTGCTCCAGAGATTCACGGTAAGTGGTCGCTGAGGGCATCCATTACTGGCGAGCTTGTCTTTGAAGATGTACGTATACCCAAGTCCCATATACTTCCTGGGGTAAGTGGACTCAAGGGCCCACTTTCATGCCTGTCCAAAGCACGCTACGGTATAGCTTGGGGAGCTATCGGTGCTGCTCTAGACTGCTATGATAGCGCTCTTCGCTACAGTCTTGAGCGTACGCAGTTTGACAAGCCCATCGCTCAGTTCCAGCTTACACAGAAGAAGCTCGCTGAGATGATCACCGAGATCACCAAAGCTCAGCTACTCGCATGGAGACTTGGCACCTTAGCCAATGACGGCAAAGCCACTCCCGCCCAGATCAGCATGGCCAAGCGGAACAATGTCCATATGGCACTAGAAATAGCTCGTGAAGCCCGACAGATACACGGCGGCATGGGCATCACCAATGAGTACCCAGTCATGCGGCACATGATGAATCTCGAGACCGTCCTTACCTATGAGGGCACTCACGACATCCACTTGCTCATCACAGGTATGGACGTCACTGGGCTCAATGCCTTTAAGTAGAGAGTACCACTGTTCCCATGGTCGACCGTGGGGGTTAAAAATGTACTAAATACCACACACGACGCACGCCGTGCGCCCCTCTTGCACGTATGTTTATCTATATCAGCGTCAGAACCACGCCCGCTGCTGCTGTGTTAGCACAATCAAGAAGCGAGTCTCACGTTTTTCTCACGTACCGTGCTCTACGGATATATTTATGAAAACATACCACCTCATAGCCATACTCACTCTGTTCGCAGTTCTTACCACATCGCTCACAGGTCAGGATACGATCTACTTGACCAATCCGTCTTTTGAAGACATTCCCCATCAGGGCAGTAGCGACTATCCCTATATCAGAGACTGGACAGACTGTGGGCCTATGAGATTTCCCAGAGAGACACCTCCAGATATCCACCCCAGAAATTTTTGGGATGTCACGGCGAGGCCATTTCACGGTTCCACCTATCTAGGTCTCGTAGCGAGGTACAATGAAACCTATGAGGGTCTCTCTCAGAGACTCGATGTGCCACTGGAGGCGGATAAGTGTTACAACTTTAGCGTGCATCTCGCTATGTCAGAAGTCTATCTGAGCAGTACCCATCGCAGCAGTAATAGCAAGGAGAGCTTTACCACACCTTGCGTCTTGCGAGTCTATGGTGGTACAGGCTACTGCAATGAGACGCAGCTCCTAGCAGAATCTCCACCAATAGATCATACCGACTGGCGCCAATATGATTTCATGATCAATCCCAAGGGAGAGTACAGGTATATCACCGTAGAGATCTTCTACAATACACCGTCGCTCTTTGCTTACAATGGTAATCTACTGGTGGACAATATATCTCCCTTTGTCATCACACCCTGTCCAGGTGAAGAGATATTGGCAGCCACTGCACCTGTCAATACTCCGCCACCGCCCAATCCCTACAAGGAAACTGTGCAGGATCCCGATCCAGAACCCACGGCACCAGCCGTCATAGCACCTGAGTCCCGACCTGCTGTAGCTACCGTGGAGAAACCCAGCGAAGTTAGCGCCGATATGAAGATCCTCAAAGATCTCGATGGTTCCAAGATCAAAGCAGGACAGGTGATCCAAGTGGAGCAACTGTATTTCCCTCAGGACTCAGCCAACTTTGAAGAAACTTCTCTCAGTGTACTCGATGAGATTTACAGATTTCTAGGTGCTAATCCTGAGGTCATCGTAGAGATCGGCGGGCACACTAATGGTCTTCCCGAGCACGCCTACTGCGATCGGCTATCTACGGAGCGAGCACAGTCCGTAGCAGAGTATCTCGCAGGCCGAGGCATCAGTCCCTATCGCCTCAAGTACAAGGGATATGGCAAGAGAAATCCCATCGCAAGCAACAAGACCAGACACGGACGCAGCCTCAATCAGCGGGTTGAGATCAAGATCCTGAGTCTAGAGGGTTAAGGACCTTATAGATCCTCAGTGACGGCTGGTGTATCATCGTAGTCTGGGAGTGGGCAAGCATCCATCTTGCCCCAGAGGACATACCTACGAGTGGATACCGCCCTGTAGATTCTATCAGTGATGCCTTTCGGCAAAATGCGCCCCACGACACTCAGCAGAGCATAGGCACCTCCCATATCACGCAGTATACGTAGCACCGCTTGCGACTCGTAAAAGACATCCGCGCCACGCAAATAGACAATACTATCTATACGTTCGAAATCTTTCTGCGCTGGATCTTCTGGGTCTAGAGCTACATAGGCAAAGGCGTCCCGCCGTCGATCCAGCAGATAGCGTATGACTCGATTGCAAAGTACGCAGTGGGCGTCATAGTAGATTGTACCCTTCATCTGACCATACAACGTCCACGGACGTACAATTGATTTGAGATCCTAACATCTCTCCAGGACAGATATGCCCCACAAAAAAGGTGTCTGGACTTTCCCTAAAGCCCAGACACCAAAAAA
>JAHDBH010000296.1 GCA_020630495.1 Saprospiraceae bacterium | reverse complement strand
GTAAGCTCCATCAGGTCGGCGTCCTTTCGGACAAATCTCTGACTAGCCCTACCATTAAGCGCAACATGAGAATCAACATATACCTGCACATTCTGATGACCTTGATCAGCAAAATGCCTTCCCAAATACTTTCCGTACTCCAATATAAAATCTGGCTGGGTGGACATATGCTTTTGCTGTAGCGGAGTGAGGAAATCTTCGTTTTGCACCAGAAACTGCTTCCCTGATACACTGTCAACTATCGTGAACTCCGCATTACCTGTCTTTTCCATGAGCATCACGCGCCACGAAAATCGATATCCCCGCTCATGCCAATAGACCGATCCACCATAGAGGTGAGAGCGCAAAGGAAGCATCACTTGTAGGAGCAGAAAGATACCTACTATTACGGGCGCAAGCCTCGAAGAAAAACGCAGATCTCTAGAATCATTTCTGAGAGATCTATTCATATGCGGTAGACTACGAGAGAGACTCGATAGCCTAGAGGATAGTCGCTCTATAATCCTCTCATGCCAAGAGACAGAAAAAAATAAGAGCGCACTTCCTATCATCAAGTAAGGAAACATACCTATGGGAAATAAAATCCGCGTGAGCACGTGAAACACGACCACAAGCACAAATGCAAATATCCGTGTCCGCCGCATAGTAAGCAGTAGCGGAATGCATAGATCGTACAGCGCTCCACCCCAGCTGAAAACGTAGTGCACCCATTTTTCCCTCAGCAAATCACCAATCAGGGGCAGATCAGCCTTACCAGGCAACCACAGGGTGAGCGGCATGGCTCTTACGAGCCAGTCATGACTAAGCTTTGCTAGACCCGCATAGAAATAAACTATGATGATCATCAGCTTCAGCGCATCAAGACACCATCTTGGCATAGTCGCATCAGCTCGCCGGGGCATGCGCCAGGCATCTATGGAAAAGTGACTCGCGGCTGGCATCCAGATGAGAAGAAATGCCATACATGAGACGTAGTAATAGTGGTTAAGATAAGTCGTCTTATCCATCAACTCTATGTACAAGAACGACAGAAAAAAAATCACAATAGACCACCTATACGCCAGTCCCAATGCTACACACAATGCGGATAAGCCACAAACAAAAAAAAGCGCATAAGTCCACGACCCAGGCACTTCTATG
>JAHDBH010000295.1:553-1141 GCA_020630495.1 Saprospiraceae bacterium | reverse complement strand
TTTGGGCTGATAGATTGAGTGTGAAGCACACTAAGAGTAGTAGTGAGCTGTTTTTAATAAGTAACTTTACGAGCATAGTGATCTTGATTTATAGATTAATACATCTGAATGAAATTAATAATTGAGGCCGGATCTACCAAAACTCAAAGCAGACTACTCGATGGGCAAAATGTCATCGTCAAGTCATGCGACTCTGCTGGCATCAATCCTGTCACAGATCCTAATTATACTGACGCCCTCTCAGAATTAATTAATCTCTACAGAAAATACTCCATCGGTGGGATCTACTACTACGGGTCTGGATGCATCGGCCCTGCGGTCAATGATCAAATATCAGGGATCCTACATCAGGAGCTGAGCTCAGATCATATCGAGGTCCATGACGATCTATATGGCACAGCCAGAGCGACGTCTGGGGATGCACCAGGGCTCGCCGTCATCATGGGTACAGGATCTATCATCGGCTATAGTGACGGTACTCAGATCACTGACAAGCTGGCCAGTGGCGGCTATTTATTAGGAGATGAAGGGAGCGGTTTTGCTATAGGCCGGGAGCTCATGACTCGCTATATTAGATCTACACTGCCT
>JAHDBH010000295.1:0-543 GCA_020630495.1 Saprospiraceae bacterium | reverse complement strand
GGGTACCACTTCATTCATTGCTCAGCTATATCAGCAGCCCAATCCTCGCAAATATTTGGCATCCTTTACCCCATTAGTGAATAAAATAAAGCCCGATACCAGATCTGCCATATTAAATAAAGCATTCTCGACCCATGTCGAAAATATGATCACTCCCATGTATGAAAAATATGGTGTCTCGCCCCATTATGTGGGCTCAATAGCCTTCTATTTCCGTACATATATTGAGGAAATTTTAGCGAAATTCGATATACTCGCACGTTCATTCCATAGGGAAGCCAATGATGGATTAGTACAATACCATAGTCATGAAAAAAGAAATTAAAAGAATCGCTGTTTTTACTTCTGGTGGAGATGCTCCAGGTATGAATGCCGCTACACGTGCAGTAGTCCGTACCGCAGGATATCATAATCTGCACGTCTACGGCATCTATGGTGGATACGAAGGCATGATCAATGGTAACATCTCTCGTCTCGAGAAAGGAGATGTAGCGAATATCATCCACCAAGGAGGTACTTTTCTCAAGACGATCTGAGGCATTT
>JAHDBH010000294.1:826-1144 GCA_020630495.1 Saprospiraceae bacterium | reverse complement strand
ATCTCTCACAGACTGCGGTGCCTCTATAGCGAATAAGTGATATGGCTCACCCTGAGTGATCATCTGGTCTTCATACCCCACGGCTGCCCATGCGTCTGTACGAACCTCTGGAGCGACGCCAGGTACGATCCTATCCACCAGGGTATTACAAAAAGTATTAGCCGAAGTGATCCATTCTATGAATCCCTCTCCCAGCTCCCAAGCCTCTGCACAGCGGACGATAGTATCTCTGAGCAAGACACCATTGTCAATCAATAGCTCTGTAGGGATGATGATACAGCCTCGATCCGGATCTCCATCAAAATACTCATATCTGTG
>JAHDBH010000294.1:0-816 GCA_020630495.1 Saprospiraceae bacterium | reverse complement strand
ACTATCCTCCTCAGCGTATCGGATGCCCGACTCTGTCGTATTGCTCACGATATAGCGGATATCACTCTGCTCTGCAGTAGCCAGATAGGCCGTCCAATCATGATACGGATGGATGATCCGAGAGATACAGCTGACCAATCGACTTTCGTCAATAACCTCACCGTTTTTGAGGCCTTTCGTCAATATGTGATAGAGTCCATCCTGCTCTCGCCAGTCTTGATAGTCTCCTCGCTCTGTCGGTTTCACCACCACGACTCCCAGATCACTATTAGTTTTTTCATTGTACTCGTCGAGGATCCAATCCACAAATCCTCTCAGAAAATTGCCTCCACCAAACTGTAAGACTCGCTCAGTAACTTGAGTGGATACGCCAGCATTTTCTTTGTTTAATCTTTTCATAGTATCTGAAAGTTCTATGTTTCATATAGTGATATCCCTCTTTTCCAAGGGATGAAGTCATCTTGACCTAATATTTCGGCTTTAGTCTGCTCTCCATTGGCTACCGATATAAGTAGCTCGAGTAGCTCTTCTCCTTTCGTCTGTATTGAGTCTTCGCCAGATATGATCGTGCCAGCATTGATATCTATGATATCTGACATACGCTCCGCCAGCTTGGTATTCGATGCCATTTTCAGGGTAGGAGTGATAGCATTGCCTGTAGGTGTACCGAGCCCTGTGGTGAATACTATCAGATTAGCTCCAGATCCAGCCAATCCTGTAGTACTCTCCACATCGTTGCCAGGAGTGCATAGTAGATTTAACCCTGGAGATTCTGCCTGCTCTGTATAGTCCAGTACGGCCTTGACCAGTGAGGTT
>JAHDBH010000293.1 GCA_020630495.1 Saprospiraceae bacterium | reverse complement strand
CAGAAGAGGAGCCTGATATCCAGAAGCTCAATGAGCGCAATGTATACGGTATACTAGTCAATGCTAATAACCAGCTACTCGTGCGAAATGAGCCTATGAGAATCGATCAACTCAAGGAAAATACCAAGAAATTTATCAGCAATCCAGACAATGCTCCCAATCTCGCTGAGACTCCTAAGAAAGCCATCATATCCCTCAAGCATGATAGAGGAACTAAGTATGAAGCCTACCTGGCAGTCTACAATGAGATCAAGGCCGCCTATCGAGAGCTGAGAGATACAGAAGCCGAAGCAGAGTATGGCCGAAAGTATGAGTATCTGGCCAGGTGGCAAAGAGACTCCATACGGAGCGCTATACCACTCATCATTTCAGAAGCTGAACCGACAGACTTCGGTGAGGAATAATAAAATCTAGAAACCATGGCAAGATTTGGTAAGAAAAAAGGAAAGGAGATGCCAGCGATATCGACAGCGTCGCTGCCAGATATCATATTTATGCTCCTCTTCTTCTTCATGGTAGTTACCGTCATGAGAGAGTCCGAGTCACTCGTAAAAGTGGTCACTCCACAAGCGAGTGAACTTACTAAGCTGGAGCGCAAGTCTCTTGTAAATACCATCCTCATAGGTAAGCCGACTGGAAAGTACGAGGACATCTATGGCACCAAGCCGCGGATGCAGCTCAATGATAAGATTGCTGAGCTCAATGAGATTCCGCTATTCCTTCAGCAACACAAAGAAGGAGTACCAGAGCCCCAGCGTGGGGCCATCACTACTTCTATGAGAATAGATGGTGATGTCACTATGGGTATAGTGCAAGATGTAAAGCAACGTCTGCGTAAGGCAGGCCAGCTCAAGATCAACTACTCTGCAAAGACAAAGACCGAAGAGTAAAGACTCAGGCAGTACTTACTTCATTAGAAAGATGGGAATTTCTCACTGGAGGAATTCCCATTTTTGATTACTGAGAACTGCGATTTGTGAGATCCGGTCTCAGATAGTGTTCCTATAGTACATACACGAGGCTGTGATGTCAATTTTATATAGGTGTCACAGAGATACTCCATCAAGTGTGTGCAGCAGAATCGCAAGCATAACATCATGCTACACGAGCATATTTGCTCAGCTGGACATCTATCCGATTGCATGCC
>JAHDBH010000013.1:49763-54674 GCA_020630495.1 Saprospiraceae bacterium | reverse complement strand
GACTGTCTTGAGTAAGCATAAAAATAAGAGTGGTAATAAATACTTCATGGGTTGGGATATGATTTATGGGAAAGAGGGAATATATGAAAAATTACTAGACATTCAAAATCTTTTTTACAAGGCCTTCGCTGACTACGCATAGGTACACGTTTTATTGGCTCATGAATTAGTTGAGCTTAATACGGCCAAAATTCTGTCCAGAAACGCAGAGAATACGAGCAGACGCAAGAAATCGCTTCTCATTGATCGTTCAAATAGTCATGTAATCTGGCGACCTACTTCCACGCTATTTCTTACCTTCACCGAAAGATAACACTCATGCAAAAGATACGTGTAGGCGGAGTTCCTGAGCACTTTAACTTACCATGGCATCAGGCTACTGAGTCAGACGCATTTGCCCGACAGGGCATAGATCTAGAATGGATCACCTATCGCGGAGGTACTGGCCAGATGACCAAGGCACTCGAAGATGGCGACTGCGATCTGTGCGTGCTACTTACAGAGGGCGTCATACAAGCAATTGCTAAGGGTAATCAATCCAAGATCATATCTGTCTACGTAAATACGCCTCTGTGCTGGGGCGTACATACAGGAGTGGACAATAAGCTGCAGCACTATGAGGATGTATATGATCAGCGATACGCCATCAGCCGTTATGGATCTGGTTCGCACCTCATGGCTATCGTGGATGCCGAGGAACAAGGAAAGGTGATCGCTGATGATCAGTGGCGTGTGATCAAGAATATAGACGGTGCTATAGAATCGCTATCGGCGCAGGAGAGTGATGTATTCTACTGGGAGAAGTACACGACTAAGCCGTATGTAGATGCTGGTAAGCTCAGGCGACTGGGAGAGTACTATACTCCTTGGCCGTGTTTTGTGATAGCTGCTCGCAATGAGATTTTGAAGCGCGACCCATTGTCTGTCACTCGCCTCCTGCGCACTATCCATGAATATTGTGACCGATTTATGCAGGATGACAGTAATATCCTAGAGGTCAGCAAGAGATATCACCAAAAGCCAAAAGATGTTGCTCGCTGGTACCATAGTACGGAGTGGGCCATCCATGGGTGGGTCAGCAATAAAATGATTCAAGGTGTAGTGTATCACCTCAGACAAGCTGGTATATTGCCCGAGGATCAAGTCCTGCCAGAGCTAATATGGAAAAGAGACGTATAAATAATCTCAAAATCAATTCAACATGAAAAAAACGATCCAAGTCATCATCATCGGCCTCACGCTAGGCTTTATAAGCACAGCAATATCTGCTCAGAGCGACTTTATCCGCAAAGGAAGGGTGCTGATAGAGACGGGCTCCAGCATTACCAATTCTTTGAGTAATGAGGGATCTGGAGCGAGTGTGCTTTTTGATGGCGGCACATCCGTTCTAGAACTTGGAGTAGAAGGAGGTTACTTCATCGGAGAAAATTTTGCACTCAAGACCAGGCTAGGCATCTTATCTGCAGGTGGTGTATCTCTCACGAGTTTTGCAGGAGGAGTGAAGTATTACATTGCTCGAGTAGTCCCAGTAGAACTGACCTTGGGCTCGTTCAGCGCAGAAGGTATCATCGGACCTTTGGTGACTAATGCAAGCATAGGATATGGTATTCGTCTAGCGGACAATATCAATCTAGAGCCATCCATCGGCGTACTTGTCATAGATGCGGGAGCGAGTGCTCGCATAGGGCTCAACTTCGCAATGTTTTTGTAGCCGCGTACGACCGAGTCCTACTTCTAGAACAAGAACATGACAATATAGAAAAAGGCGCATTCCACAGTGTGGAACGCGCCTTTATAATTATTAGCTACAAGGCTTTTCTTAGTCCATCAAGAATATCTTGATACTTTCACTTTGCTCGCCCTGAATTATTCTAACTATATATATGCCTGATCGCTGAAGATCCGATTTATTGATCGTGACTTGCTGAGTTCCTTTGACACCGTCTAGCAACTGGGTATAGACCACGCTGCCCGTCATATCATACGCTTCTACTGTGTACTCTCCCGTCTGTGGCAATACGTAGTCGATGACCGTGCTCTCTGTAAATGGATTGGGTCGTGCCTGCGATGTCATCAGAGTAGTAAGTTCAGAGGAGTACTTGAGATCATAGCGCTGACTCACACCAGCCATATTGATAGCGCGACTCGTTCTAGAAGTCAATCCCTCACTGAGAGCTGTCTGAGCGCTTGCTCTCACAGTTATCTCTAGGAGATCTCCTGTAAGCGGTGCATCAGTTGCTACTGCCATGATACGTACTTGTCCGTCCTTGCTCGTCACCATGACATCATCCGACAGAGGCTGTATACGTAAGATATCGAGAGCGTCAATTGCAAGGGTCATATCGATTGCCTTATAGCTCTCTCCAGCGGCTGTGGACAGAGTAAGAGTTCTCTCACCGCCCGCCTCTACGATCTCATCTTCTAGTAGAATTCCGGTATTATCTGCACGTAGTCCAAGGCTGATATCCTGATCAGCCAGACCTGTGAGGGCATAGCTGTAGTCAAGATCACCGATTTTGATAGCTACGAAGTTTTCATTGTGCCGACTGCGCTCTAGCTCTGAGAAGCTTTTTGTCTCGCGGAAGTCCCATGGGTTTGATGGATCAGCAAACGTGTAGCGATCATCTATAAACCTCCAACTCTTCTGATCAGAGAAATCTGAGAAATGATCGTAATCTCCCACAATCAGTCCACGTAGTAGTAAGAAATCCTGTAGGTCAATCTCAGAATTATTATCTACATCCGCGGCGATGAGCGTGTAGCTATTGGTCAATTCATTTTCGCCAAATAGGTGTTCGCTGAGCACCACGAGATCTTCCATCTCTACACCGTTGAGTGGATCATCGTCTTTCTCAGCGGTGATGGTATAGCCTTCATCAGCGTGTAGCGATGACATGCTCCACATGCCCTCATCATCCGTGATGACGCTTTCTTCTGTATCCATGTCTTTCACGAGAGCTGCTGCGACCATCTCACCGGCATAAGTATGTACATTACCATTAAGTGTGAGGCTATCACTAGGAGGACACATACCCATATTATCCTGTACGATGACGAATGTATTGCAGAACTCTACATTGCCAGAAGCGTCCTCTACATAGAGTCTCACCTCTGTCTCACCTAGATCTGCACAAGTAAATGTGTCGGGCTCTACCCAGAATTTCAGGTCTTCCTTATCTGTACAGTTATCAAAACTGCCTTTGTCCAGTATATGAGGCTTGCAGACACGGTAGTAACCATCATAGTGAAGTCCCAGCGTCATCACGATTCCACTGTAGCAGATCGGTGTGGGTTTCTTGTTGTCATTGACCGTGATCCATGTACAGCACACATCTTTATTACCGCAGCCATCTACTGCCGTATAGCACACGTTTGTCTTACCTACTGGATACTCTCCGCTTGCGTCCGCACCATTGTCAAATGCAAAGGGAGAATCATTAGTGATGACTACACCTTCTGCGCACTCTCCCATGACTTCCACTTTGGTGACATCTATATTCGCTACACAGTTAGCACCAGCATCATAGATTTCTTCATCCGGACAAGTAAGCTTAAAATCTTTTCCGCCTTTGATCTTGATGACCTGAGTGTGCTCCCAGATTCCCTTTGGGTGATAGTCATTGGGATCGTAGTGGCACCAGTCGATGACTTTCCACATTCTGAGGATTTTACCGCAGCTCCCTCCGCCTGGTGGCGTGAATACCCAGTCCTTGTAGCTGTAGAATATCTGTGCACACTCTTCCTCATGAAACTTAGGTCTATCAAACCCATGAGGAAGATCATCCGGATCTGTGTTCTCGAAGCAACCATCGAGCCAGTAGTCATGCGGCCACTTGATATCATTTTCATCAAATGTTCCACCCGAGCCTACGTAGATATGCTGAAAGCACTTGTGCCATCTGCCCCAGGCATCGCTCACCTGCCACTTCCGCTTGATGTAGCCCGTACCGCAATCATCTAGATGGTAGTGTACCTCTGGATCTGGAGCATTGTAATGGTCGTGATCCTCTGTGATCGTCGCTATACCATAATAGTCCAGATCGTAGATCTGATCATCACAGTCGATATGTACATCTGGTGGGCAATGTAGCTCAAACTTGTAGAGCTCATCCGCGAGGAGATTTTGGCTCAAGAGTAGACTAGCTACTGCCGTTAACAAAGTGGGTAAAAGTCGCTTGTTCATGAATGTCTGGTTTGTAATCAATCCTCTAAGTTATTTCCTTCTGACGGCCTTTGCCGCGCTCTTGTCACTAAAAAATGAATATATTATGATGTCTTGTATTACTAGTTGAAAGTAAATGTATTACAAATTAAAGAAATCATGTATGTGTATGATCTTCATGTGACAGCTACCTGTCATTGTGAGATGAGAGCTCTGCCATAGTGCATCGTTCAGGGCGGGAGATGTCGCGACCTTTCGGTCAAATGGGCTTGCCCAATAAAATATCCAGTACTTAGAAAAAACATAGATCTCAAGCGTGCCCATTTACTATTCTCATAGCTACATCAGCTGAGCAATTGCCCTGATGAGTAACTTGCATATAGATTTCACAGCAGATTATCTGCTGTAGTGACATACTGTAAGGTAGCAATGATGCTTGTTGCATAGCAGCGCAAGCAAGTTGACATCGTGAAGTGGTCCCCACACATCATGAATGTCATTGGCTGGCGAGCAGCGTAGGCACGCGTATAGCGTGTGTGTATTCTCTGGTGCTTTATGAGAGACACCTACTTGGCAACATATGATTGCGCGATCTTTCAGTGTATTACACTTTACACTTAGGTGTAAACGGTAAAATCCTAGCCCTAGACGCACAGTGGATCGCGTGCTAACGTAATATCAAGCCCTATCCTGGGCATTGCACAACGTAAAATTGCAGCCAACATTACACTTTACACTTAGGTGTAAAC
>JAHDBH010000013.1:5819-49663 GCA_020630495.1 Saprospiraceae bacterium | reverse complement strand
GCATTGCACAACGTAAAATTGCAGCCAACATTACACTTTACACTTAGGTGTAAACCCAAAAATCCTAGCCCTAGAGGCACAGTGGATCGCGTGCTATCGAATATCAAGCCCTATCCTGGGCATTGCACGACGTAAAATTGCAACTGACATTACACTTTACACTTAGGAGTACACTCAAAAAATCCTAGCCCTAGACGCACAGTGGATCGCGTGCTAACCTAATATCAAGCCTTATCCTGGGCATTGCACGACCGCAGAATTGCAACTAACATTACACTTTACACTTAGGTGTAAACCTAAAAATCCCAGCTCTCGATGCACAGTTTCACCGTGTACCACTGTGATATCAAGCCCTATCCTGGGCATTGCACGACCAAAGGATGCATCTGACCAAACCTTACACTTAAGTGTAAGACGCTAGACTCTTCAGTTGGTGCTTTGTAAATCGTATCCTAACATGATAGATTGCCACAATAAGCATAAGGTACTTCTAGAACACCCATCGAGCTAGTGACCATATCTACAACACTACTATAGACTTCACGCTAAACTCTTAGAGACATTTCCTCAAGTATCGCTGTACTACTCTCGCACGCACGCTCTTCTGAGCGGTCAAGTCATGCGCTATTGAATCCTACTAGTTAAGAGTAAGACGGACCGTCAATCCTCCCTGTACTGTCGTGATGGGAAAGCTCAAGGACGTCTTAGGCTCAGTCTTGCTGTAATCTAGAAACAGACGCAAGTTGACATTTTCATTCATCTGATAATCCACTGCAGGCGACCATCGCACGGATCGCAGTCCTCGAGTGGGTACTGGTTCTATGCCATCTATCAGCTGATGATTCAGCGTGATATCGTCTCTGATACCAAGGTCAAATGTGATATTGAGATCATTACCCTGCGGATTGATATTATTTGGGTCGGCATTTCTATCGTTCCTTCCTGCTCTACCGCGCTTTTTCTTATTAGACCCTGTAAGGAATCCGATATCTACATTTTTAATGAGGTATCCAAAACCAAAGGTCAACTCACTATTGCGTGTCTCTCGTAAAAATAAATCCGTACCCAAGCTCAAGTCCAAGGCTCTTCCGCGATTGACATTGAGGTTTATAGTCATGTCATTCAGCGTGGTGATGTCTATAGCAATCAGCGGATTAAAGGCCTCTGTGATGGTGACATTCTCCATCCTAAACTGGTGATAATAGTCCTGATCATCGTCCAGTATAAATGGAGATGATGGTCTGAAATCTAGGTTATTCTGGTATTGATTGATCTGAATATCTGAATTGTAGCCGTGAGATAGCGTCACGCGCTGAAATACATTTTTGAAAATGCTAATCTTACTCAAGCCATCATAGTTCACCGTCCAGTTTGGTTTAGGCAATACCCTCGGCCTACTGTCAAAGAGTTTATTCTCCACTTCATCTATCGACTTACCAGTATAGGCGGCCACAAAAGCTGGGAGTAATACTTCACGCTGCTGTGAGCCATATCCTTTCACGTAGCCTTCCTCTGTAGCGTGCGGTCCAGGATTGGGCACATTGGGCAGAGCTGCTGATGCATCCTCCCGCAGCGTCTTAAAAGTCTCAAACAACTCTACTAGCTGCTCCTCGTCATCCTGAAAGAGATTGTGCAAGGCGAGGAAAGACGCATTGTAGGATCCGAGCTGGCGTGGTGCTCTCGTCTCAAACTGTACCAGACCCTCCGTCAAGGTGCTATCGATATTTTTATAAATCAGGCTCGAGTTTTGCGTGAATGAGCTTCTCGCTGTGACGTCTATCCTGAAATCATTGATAGGCTCTATCGACACTTTCAAGTCGTAGTTCTGTGTATAATTCTGTATGACTTCTTGATTCTGGAAAAAATCGCTTGATATCCATCCACCTTCTCCGCCCACTTCATCCAGCCAGTAGTTATCGCTTTGTGGATTTAAGTCTGGTTGGAAACCTGCTACAAAGCCTAGACCAGGTGCATTGAATCCTTGATCCATGCCAAAGAACTTTGTGGTCGGCAAGAATCCAGGTACAGTTGTTCCTAGTTGCTCACTCCAGTTAAATCGCACAGACCTCAGCAGCATTACGGGTCGCAAGAGGCTCTTGACTCCCTTGCCCTTATTCTCTTTTTTACTACGCTTCTTCCCGTCAGCTACATCTTCATCAGGTTCTTTATCCTTTGCATCCCGAGAAGCACCGCGTGTACGCGGGCTAGATCGTCTTGAGGATGCTCTAGATGGCCTGTCGATATCCTTGAGAAACTTTGACTTACCGTAAAGCTTCTGGAAGTTCATGTCTATAGACGCTTGCCTCGCTTGAGTGTTTTGTATCACATTTCCGAGCTGCTGCACTTTTAATGAAGCAGCATTCCAATTGTAGGTACTATTATATGATCCTCGTACTGTGATCCAGTCGAGTGCAGGAATATGCTTGAGAGGAAGCGTATAGTTGACATCTATCGCATGATTATAATTCAGCACACGTCCGAAGTCTCTCAAATTAGTCCGTACGCTATCACGTCGATCCTCTTTTGACGTAAGTCTGAGCTCTGACCTGTCTTCATAGCCATCTGGCTCATCCACGATGCTATTGGCAGTTGCTCTAAAATCGAATTTCAGAGATTTTGTTAGATCCCAACTGAGATTATATCTTCTATCCCAGATAAATCTACGATCAAAAAATGTCTTGTAAATCGGGTCAGCAAATCTGTGCGTGGTCTCACCCAGCTGTCTATCCAGCGTGGTGCTAAAGCCTATTCGATTGGGTATAGGATTAAAATTGATATTGGTAAACAAACCAAGCCAATCGCTTTCTGAGACTTTCTTCAATGGTTCGATATATTTGGGCCGCAGGGAATAATTATAATCCAGCGTTCCCTTATACCTTTTGATCTGCTCGCTTTCTATGAGTGGGTCTCTTCGCTCCGTATCACTATATGCGTAGGTGGCACTGAAATTTGATACGCTCAGTGGGTTTTGCTTTCTCTCAGGATTAGGCTCTATCCTCACATTGGTGAAATTGATAGCTTTCACCGTAGTGACCGTCTGGGATATGTCCTTGATGCTATCCTTATCCGCTTGGCTGATATCAGAATTGAGCTTTTCTTTAAGTGTGATATCTCTATCATAAGGATCATACTGCGGGTTGCTAGTACTGTTAGACACCTGAGCATAAAATGGTACGCGCAGCCGTGTCTCTCCTGGAATGAATTTACTCAACTCAAGATTGGTGCTCACGTCATACTCTATGATTTCATCTCGGCTCCGTTCGTTGATTTTTTGATCCAAGGCACCGAAGCCAAATCCGCTGTAATTTCCAGCCAAGGTCAGATTTCCTAGGTCTGCAAGTTCCATATTCACTCGGGCAAGCGCAGCCACTCCACCTTTTTCATCGAGCCCCACCAGCCTAAATTCATTAAACCACACATCCACACAGGCGCCATCTGGTAGAGCATCACCATTAGGACCATCAAACACATTGCGTAAAGCGAGATATGTAGTTTCTATCTCGGCGAGGTTTGGTCGACCTACTACAGTAATGGTATGCGGTAATCGATCTGGATCATTGGGATCTGGAATGTATTCCTCCGTATATCTTGTGGCAGGGTCTATTCCCATCTCGTCTCGCCTGATCTTGAGTTGTCTTAGCACATCCAGAGCAACATCCACAAAGTTTTCATCTTTCCATATTTCATTTATGTCCGAGGGATCACTGCCTCTTGATAGCGCAAGAGGAATCGTGTACTCGTAGTAGTTGAGTGTCATATCACTCCCGAGCCTGATCACAGCAGCAAATTCTCCATCGTCGACTCCTACTATTTCTGACTCTGCATGGATGAAAAGTTGCATTCGCTCGTAGAATCGCATATCTAGACCTAGCCGCTTGTAGGCCGCCCGAGCACATCCATCAGGCAAGTCGCAGACGCTTAGAGATAAGGACTGCTCATTTTGCAGAATATTATTAAACTGACCTATCTGATTTTCTCGCTGTATTCCAGGCGGCACTGTGTAGTTCCATGGAGTTCTATCAGAGTTTTCCTCGATATTGACGGCGTCGATTCCAAACTCCGCGCCGCCAGCCGATGCATCGCCACGGCAACTATTATCCGAGACAAACTCTCGCCACTGACTTCTCACAAGCTCTAGCGAAGCAAATCGCAAAGTCGTCTGCTGATCAAATCCCTTGAGATACATCCGCATAAAGCGGATGGATCTGAAATCTTGTATTCCACCCACCTTGCTGGTAGGCTTTCTGATCGGCACTCTGAATCTATACCACGTACGATCGGCACGATTTACATCCTCTACTTCGAGGACATCCGTGATAAATTCATTCATCGCCACTTTATTATCCGCCGTACGCTCGAGCGGTATACGATACTCAAAGTACGCTTCTGACTCTGACAGGGAATTGTCTTCATCGATATCCTCAGCATCTGGAATATTCGTTCCTGCTTCTACCAGATTACCCCCCGTCATGGGCGATCGCGAATTACCCTGTGTATTATTAAAGTCTCGATATCGCTCAAATATGGTGCTACTTGCATTAAAGGCTGGATTCCTAAACCAGCGGTAATTATCATTGCTCACATCCATGAGCAACTGCGACTTTACATCAGCAGAAAGCGGAGAATTATCGATGGCGTCGACATAGTCTCGGTAGACGATACGCTCACCACCATCGTCCACTCCGTCGAGGCCTACATCCTGAGCCTCACGATCTGCCTCCACATTAGAAAATGCGTCAATCACATTAGTGACGATTGGAATTCTACTCCATGTCGTAGTATCCGTACGACTCGTACCTTCAGCTCGTGGTAGGCCATTTTCAAAAAACATCCGTGAGTCTCGTAGGATATCCTCTGATACATTTCCTAGATTAAAATAAAGCTCACCAGAGCTTGGCACATTCCCTTCGCCATCTACATCTATAAATGGATTGAGTACCCAAAATTCAATGAACTCAAAATTGGCTCTCAAAAAATTATTCTGGTCCATCCTACGCATGATACCTGCCCAGCGTGTAGACGGATCTGATAATTTGCCCTCTGATGTCAGTCCTTCTGTAAAGCCTGGAATTCCACCTGGTACATCAAAATTGTACGGGCCCCGCTCATCAGGATAGTACGTCAGGTCAAATGTCTGAATATCACTAAACTGACCTGGTATCCGTGCGCGATTAGGAAATACCTCTTCCTGATCGATCGGCATGGTATAGGGATTATTATTATCACCTAGTGGTCCCGCTTCATTGTTCCTGATGATACGATCTATCCTATACCAATTAAGCAAAGCACGATTGGCTCCGTATGCGCGATCAGCGATAAGCTCAGCCTCTCTCCAAGGTGACTCAGAAGCTCTGGCACTATTTCTTGGTGCACTAGCTAGCACCCAGCGATTAGCTGGTACACGTAAGTCGAGACTACTCACAGCGCCCTCAAAGTCATCTATGAGCACGGCGCCACCTTTTTCTTCCCCCACATTGATGGCCCGACTATGGCCTGGCTTCAGGGCAGCTACTTCGGCTTCTACGCTGATGCTACTCGGTGCACTAGTAGACACACCAGGAAGACCATCCACCAGGCGTGTCAGCCAAGGCGCTTCTTTGGAATAATTGAGGTCGAGACCATATATATTATTATTGATCGGATCATCACCGATGTTGACTTTTTGTGTAAACGGTCTCTCAAATAATTTCAAGAAAGTACCACCAATGACCAAGTGCTTATTCACATCAAAGTCAGCCCGCACTCCCAGCATGGTTTTTCGCTGCAGGCTAAACAAGGTATTATCCTCAAAGCTGATCCTGATATTTGATCCAGGCTGCAGATAAGCATCATTTAATATGCGTACGCGCCCAATACCGTAATCCACCTCATAGTCAATATTTTCTCTGAGCACTTGACCTCCAGCTCTCACTCTTACGCTTCCTTGCGGAAGATTAAATGTATTGAGCGAAATTTCCGCACCCGTACCGCCAGACTTATACTGGCCTCGCATCGTAAATCGGTTCTCATTAAATTGCTCACGAGCGTATACCAAAGTCGAGTCATAGAGCTCGGTAAATATCAGATCCTCTGGAGCGCCAGGTACTCTATCTTCCAGAAAAGATCCAAATGGCTCCAATACGGGATACATCATCCTACCCGTCTGCGGATATATCGTGATACCTGGTACGAAATCGAAAATACCGTCAGGTCTCGGATCATTCTGCCGATTCAGAGCATCAAGCTTAAATACTGTCAATAGAGGAACATTATCTGCACCTACCCCAGGGATAAATCGCTTATTTCCTTCGCCTGGATCATCATAGTAAATGTCTAGCTTAAAGTCTTCTTCATCTATCTGAAAAGCACCTAGCGCATAGATGTTTTTCATCATCAGATCCCACTCAGGCTGATCTACGCGCTGGGTAGTACTCTTAAGCATTTTCAGATATAGCACACTGAGAGTATCATTCTGAAAACCATCCTCCTCATCAGCAAATTCTCCTACTTTAAATACACGACCATTATATGTGTACTCATAAGCAACTCCCAAGACCTGATCTGGTCTGAGCTGCTGATTGAGACTTATAAATCCGAGCTTAGGATGGAAGGTGTACTCATTAGCATTCAGCTTTCTCGCTTGTACTTTTTCAAAATCCTTAGACTGCAGGAAATCAAATGGTGCAGAAGTAAGTGATCGGACCGCATTGTCTATGGAGCGAGCACCTGGCTCATTGATGATATCTCTGAAGAGCGTATTGACATCATTATAGGGAAGTGCTCGCCCACCAGTGTCTACTACTGGAGCTCCAGCACCTAGAATAAATCTCTCAGGATCATCCGCAGTAAATCTATCATATGCGCCTATATCCGCTATTGGCACTACATCACGAATGCTACTACTATTGCGGCCGTCATTAGTAATCCACACTTCTATGCGAGTGATATTAAATAGACTATTTACAAAGGGCAGACAGTTAAGCGCTGGCTCAAAGCTCTCACGATTAAAGTGAGATAAGAAAAAATGCCGATTCTCATCATACTGATCCACGGGTACTTCAAAGTCACTGATCAGACTTCCACCCTCTATGACTATATCCTGCTGCTCAGTATTCTGCTGAGAGACTACCGATGTCAATCGCAATCTACCAAACTGGAAATCGGTGCGTATACCAAATAGACTTTGATTACCTTGTATCAGAGAAGTCTTAAGAGGAAGACTCACGTTTCCTGCCTCGATATTCTTGATAATGTCATCCTCACTGAATTGCTCTGAATCATAAGCGAGCTTCAGCTGATTTTCAAAGTCAAATGTTGCTTGTGTGTTGTAATTAAATCCAAGATTCATCTTCTCGCCGATCTGACCGTTGACAGACATCTGTATGCTCATGTCAAAGTCAAAGTTTCGATTCACTTGGTTGCGCAGTGTGAGGACTGGATTCTCGACTTTCTGATAGTCGTAGCCAAATGTCACGTCGATGTTTCCCTGAGGCTTAATCGTAATCTCACTTCCTCCAAATAGGCGATCCGCCACATCCGTATTCACATCGATGGATGCCATGGGGTCTAGCTGACCACTGACACTCTTAAACTCTGACTGTACACCAGCTAGCTGGCGAAAATAATTAGTCTCTTGCTGCGCTGCACGCCAGTCCATGTACTCGCGAAAAGTCATATAACTAGGGGCGCGATAGTACTCATCACCTATCTTCTCTGTGATCAGATATAGCCCAGTCTGAGGATCGTATTCCACATTCTTCTCTACGATCTTAGGATCGTCGAGATCAAAGGGATTCTCCGTAGGATCGTATATAAAGTCACCATACCGCGGCTTGATCGTATCAGAGAGAGCCTCTGTTACCATCAACTCTGGGCCTCGTGACGCACTAGCAGGTAGTGCTAGACACAAGAGCAGCAGGGTACTCAGTAGAAACAATATGTTCTTCATAGGGAAAATAGCAGCGATATGATATGCGCGGGGGAGCCTGTTCTAATTTAACATCTAGTTAACGGCCTCTCTATGAACACAGTATACGGCTTATTTAATTTTTTTGGCCGCTGAGCACCTTCAGTGCGGTCCTGATAAGCTCCTCCGTCGTAGGTGTGCCAGTGGATGTCTTGATCAGCTGATTAACTGTCTTAGTCGCTTCGCCACGCGAGAAGCCTAGAGAAGCTAGCGCACTCAGGGCCTCAGACTTCTGATCTGCACTGGGCCCAGACTTACTGGAACTCTGCGCTATAGTTGGGTCTATCTTATCCCTTAGGTCAAGAATGATGCGCTTAGCAGTCTTTGGGCCGATACCCTTGATCCGTTTAAATGTCGCCTCGTCAGCATTGATGATGGCCTCTGCAAGATCGCTTGCTGGTATAGAAGAGAGCGCCACCCGAGCCGTTGCTGGACCTACACCCGAGATCGATATCAATTGACGAAACATCACTCGCTCATCACGGTCCATGAAGCCATAGAGCGTATGACTATCCTCCTTGACCTGCAGATGCGTGTATATCCTGATCTCCTTGGTCGCTCCTATCTTCTCATAGCTCTGAAATGAGATGAGGACCATGTAGGCCACACCATTGACATCTACTACGACGTGATCGGCTCGCAACTCAGCTATTTTCCCTTGTAGGTATTCTATCATAATCGCTCACAAAGATAGATCGCCTACTGTCTTATAAATGCTTCTACCAGGACGGGCCTATAGGCTTGAGCTGAGAGAGCTGTGTACCTTTGCGCTCAAGCAGATCTGACGATTGCAGATCACCCATCATTCTATCAATTCACCACCATGATTGTATTGCTACTCGGAAGCGGAGGAAGAGAACACGCCCTCGCCTGGAAACTCCGACAGAGCCCTCTTCTGACAGATCTACATATAGCTCCTGGCAATGCTGGTACAGTCGATCTAGGGACTAACGTCGCTCTTGACATTTCAGATTTCGATGCCATAGCGAAGTATTGCCTCCAGGAAACTGTAGACCTGCTCCTTGTAGGTCCTGAGCAGCCGCTCGTAGATGGTATCTGGAATTACTTCGCCACCAGGGATGAGCTGAAACATATACGCGTCATAGGTCCTAGCGCTGTGGCTGCTCAGCTCGAAGGAAGTAAGGATTTTGCTAAAAAATTTATGGCCAGACATGCCATACCCACAGCAAGTTATCGCAGCTTTACTCAAGCAGAACTTGAAGAAGCAAAGGCCTATATCGCCCAGCATACAATCCCCGTGGTGCTTAAGGCTGACGGCCTTGCAGCAGGCAAGGGTGTGCTCATCTGTCAGAGCCACTCTGAAGCCCTTATTGCTATAGAGTCTATGCTCGGAGGACAGTTTGGCGAAGCAAGTAGCACGGTCGTGGTAGAGGAATTTCTGGACGGTATAGAATTTTCTGTTTTCGCACTTACAGACGGCCAGCATGCCCACATACTACCCACAGCCAAGGATTACAAGCGCATCGGTGACGGCGACACAGGCCCCAATACGGGCGGTATGGGCTCTGTAAGTCCCGTGAGTTTTTTGACGGATGACATTTGGACGAAAGTCCGCAACTCCATCATAGATCCTACGATCCGTGGCCTCCAGCAAGAGGACATGCCCTACCATGGATTCGTCTTCTTTGGCTTGATCCTAGTGGGCGACACCCCCAAGGTCATAGAGTACAATTGCCGCATGGGTGACCCTGAGACCCAGAGCGTCATGCTCCGGATGGAGTCTGACCTACTTGCTCTACTCGGCGCCATAGGCACGGAGAGCTTTGCCCACCAAAAGGTACAGATAGACCAGCGTTCAGTAGCCACGATTGTCCTAGTAAGTCAAGGATATCCTGGAAGCTATCCTAAGGGAATCCCCATCGAGATAGGCCGTGCTGACAGATCAGATCATGTCATCTTCCATGCTGGGACTCGGCTGAGTGAGGGCCAGTTGATCACCAGCGGAGGTAGAGTCCTCGCTGTGAGCTCCTACGGTGATTCCCTGGAGCAAGCCCTGTCCCGCTCCTATGCAGCAGTGGATACGATAGAGTATGACGGCAAGAATTATAGGACAGATATCGGCCAGGACCTACTATGAGATTATCCATCGATCAGCTGTCCAGCGTCTGGGGGCCGCCGAGATCATTAGCTCATTCTCCTAGTCGGGTTTATCGGAGAATCTGCTACGATACACGTAGAGTGATACATCCGTCTAGGGCCATATTTGTAGCCCTTTCGGGCAAATATCATAATGGTCACGACTATATCGATCTTGCAGTAGAGCAAGGAATCCAGGTCTTTCTCCTGTCTGATACTAGTAAGGCCGACAATCTATCAGGTAATACGGTGTACCTCGTACCCGATGTACTACGAGCCTTGCAAGATCTTGCAAGGACGCACCGCTCGCTACATCACATCCCCACTATAGGAATCACCGGGTCCAATGGCAAGACAATTATCAAGGACTGGCTGACTCAACTATTAGCGCCACACTACCATCTGTGCAGCAGTCCTGGTAGCTACAATTCGCAGCTCGGTGTAGCACTCTCAGTCTTGGAGATAGAGCCTGAGCATGAGCTCGGCATATTTGAGGCAGGTATATCCATGCCCGGTGAGATGCAGCGCCTGGCACGTGTCATCGATCCCCAGATCACCATACTTAGCAATATAGGCGATGCTCATGACGCAGGCTTCTCATCCAGAAATGAAAAGCTCAGCGAAAAAATGCTCTTGGCAGCTTCTGGAACACTGCTCGTGTACTGTGGCGACCATGAGGTGATTCACAGAGCCGCAGTGGCTCGGGATGATCTACAGACCCACTGCTGGACACTGACTGGCCAAGCCGATGCAGACGTCTCCTTCCAGCTGGTAGATACGTCCCTGATCATGACATATCAGGGAGAGCGGTATGAGTATCCGCTGACCATGCTTGATGATGCGTCCGTAGAAAACCTTTGCCACTGCCTGGCACTTATCTGTGTTCACAATCCCGCACTGCTCCAAGATCAGTTACCCATCAGCGCCCTCCGCCGAGTAGATAATCGACTTCAGATTCATTCACTGCCAGGAGAATCTGTCATCATAGATGATAGCTACAATAATGATCTTGCAGGTCTGGAGTCCGCCCTGAGTGTGCTACAGGCGCATAGCTCGCAGCGAGATAAAATTGTCGTCATCAGCAGACCGCAGCAGCAGCAGAATGATACTCAGCTGGTTCCTTCACTCTTGCAGCTCATCAATTACACACAGCCACAGGTACTGCTGACACTAGGCCTACCTGAGCTCGCTAGTGCCCTAGGCGATCGCAGTGATTTGGAGCACCATGATTTTGATCAAGTTGATTCTTTGCAGCAGCATCTACTCCGTCTCGACATGCGGCACTGCGCTATACTCATCAAGGGGAGCCGCGACTTGACCTTGGAGAAGCTCGTACAGAGATTGCAGTACGCAGTGCATCGTACACACCTGAGGATCGACCTCGCAGCCATATCGCACAATCTCGGAATCGTCAGCAGCTATCTAGACCCGAGTACGCGGCTCATGGCTGTCATCAAAGCGAGCGCCTATGGCAGCGGGCCGCAGATAGCACAGCACCTGAGCCACATGCAAGTGGATAGATTTGCCGTAGCCTACATAGGCGAAGCCGTGGAGCTGCGGCAAGCTGGTATCACAAGGCCCATCATGGTCATGTATACAGAAGCGAGCCAATACCACATTGCCGCCAACGAGCAACTCGATCTCCAAATCAATAACATCGCCGAGCTGCGTGAACTCTGTAGGTATGCTGATCAGACGCACTTGCAGCGCAGCCTGTATATCCATCTGCATATCAATACAGGAATGAACCGTCTGGGTCTATCACCCAGTGATTGCCCTCAGGCTATAGAACTACTGCGGCAGACAGCAGATGTGAAGCTAGCGGGAGTGATGACACACCTCGCCGCCGCCGGCAGCCCTGAGCATGACGAGTTTACCGAGTCACAGGTAGACCAGTGTCTAGAAGCAGCAGATCTGCTGAGAGTGGGTCTAGGTAGATCACCGCTTATACATGTCCTCAATAGTGAGGGAATCCTCCGACATAGTGAGCTCCAGCAAGATATGGTGAGAGCTGGCCTAGTGCTCTATGGCTATGGTAATCATCCTCAGCTCATCTCCGCGCACAGCTTGAGATCACAGATCGTACACTTACAAGATCTGTACCCTGGTGATACCGTCTCCTATGATCGCAGCTATGTCATAGACAAGCCTAGCAAGATCGCCACAGTCTGCTGTGGCTATGCAGACGGATTACCTAGAGCTCTCGATAGCTCACAGCACCATCTACTACTACATGACACTCCTGTAAGGATCGTAGGAAAGATCTGCATGGACTTCTGCATGATCGATGTCACACAGGTATCTGATGTAAGCTTGGGCGATGAAGTCACTATTTTTGGGGCTCAAAATCCATTGACCAGCCTTGCCAGCGCTTGTCAGACCATTCCCTACGAGATCCTATCTAAAATATCCACTCGGGTAAAACGTATATACCACTATGACAGTCAGTAAGCCTATTCAGTCCATGATCCTGCTACTGCTAGGCAGTATGATCACCATCAGCCTCTATGCCCAGCAAGATGAGCGCGTGCTGTTTACCGTAGATGATCATCCTGTGACCGTAGGAGAATTCCGCTACATCTACGAGAAGAATAACTCAGACCAGGCCGACTACTCACGTACATCTGTAGAAGAGTACTTTGAGCTCTACAAAAAATTTAAGCTCAAGGTCGCTGCTGCCAAAGAAGCTAAGATGGACGAGATTCCCGAGCTGCAGCAAGAGCTTGAGGGCTACCGAAAACAACTAGCCAATAGCTATCTAGTAGACAAGCAAGTCGAAGAAAATCTCATCCAAGAAGCCTACCAGCGATCGCAGGAAGATCGAGAAATCGCTCACATCCTCATACAACGACCTAGAAAACGTACGGAAACAGCTGAAGAAGAAACCAGACAAAAAGCTCTCAAAGTCAAGGAAATGCTGGACAAAGGCCAGCCGTGGGAGGAAGTAGTGCGCCAGCACAGTCAAGATGCCGCGAGTAATAAGAGCGACGGCTATCTAGGATGGTTTAGCGCTATGTTACCAGCAGGATTTTATGAGCTAGAAAATGCCACCTACGATACCGAAGTGGGTGAGATCAGTGACCCAGTCCCCAGCAGACTAGGATATCATGTGGTCAAGGTGCTAGATAAGCGTCCTGCAAGGGGCCAGGTAGAAGTCGCTCATATCCTCGTCAAGAAGCAGGATGATATGCGACCAGTGAAGCTGCTAGCAGATAGCATCTACAGCAAGCTTCAATCTGGCCAATCATTTGAAGAGCTCGCCAAGCTCCTCAGCGCTGATAAAAACTCTGCAGGAAATGGTGGAAGGATCGGATATGTGAAGATCAATCAATATGAGAAGACCTTTGAGGATGCTGTATTTGGACTAGAGTCCAATGGTGACTTCTCTCCGCCTGTACTCACCTCCGCTGGATATCACATCATAAAGCGACTCAGAGCTCGCGATCTCTCGGATTATGAAAAAGCTACACGCAGATTTAAGGCAGAGCTCAGTACCAATCCTCGCAGGGATATCGCTCGCAAGCGGATGATCTCCAATATCAAAGAAACAAGCGGCTACAAAGAACATCAAGCCAATATCTCTACCTACAAGACGGCCCTCGGACCAGATTTCCTCACCTACGCTTGGAAAGGACCCAAGCTAAAGGATAAGAAGATTATCACCTTCTCAGGAGGCATGAAGTTTACCACAGAAGAGCTCACAGAATATCTAAGAGGCAACATCCGTGAGAGAATCAAGTACAAGGATCGCAAAAGCCCTCAGGATGTGTTTGATCTGCTATTTGTAAAATTTGCCGATCAGTGTGTAGTCAAGTACGAGGAAGATAATTTAGAGAACAAATACCCCGACTTCAAAAATCTCATGCGTGAATATAGCGAGGGCATCCTGCTCTTTGAGATTACTAAGCAGAATGTCTGGGACAAAGCATCCACTGATACAGTAGGACTCAAGCGCTACTTTAATAAGAATCGCGAGAAGTATCAGTGGGGACCACGTGCACGCATCAAGGAAGTACGCGTCACTACCAGCACTCCCAAAGTCGCGCAAAAAGTACATAAGATCGCCAAGAAAAAAGGACTGGCCTCAGTCATAGACAAATACGGTGATACGGACGGTCTGGTGAAACAGCGCACGCGCATCAAGTCGCCAGAGGATCTGCCAGAAGGCTTGGCTATGGAACGCGGCGCTATGACAGAACTCAGCGAGACAGATGATGGATACATGTTTACTGTAGTAGATATGCTCTTACCTAAGTCACTCAAGTCGCTCAGCGAATCACGAGGATTTGTCATAGCAGACTATCAGAGCGAGCTTGAAGAAGCATGGGTGACAGAACTCGCAGAGAAGTACACAATCAAGCGCAATGAGGAAGTCTTTGACTCCATCGTACAGCGATAGGATCCTTCTACTCTATGTGATTCTCCTCGCATCTCTGCTCGCGTCCTGCCAGTATTTTCAGCCGCGCTCCCAGACCACTGAGACCATTCTATGTGAGGTCTATGGCAAGAAGCTGCTCTATCGGGACGTACAGTCCGTGATACCTTCCTTTGAGAGCAAGACAGACAGCATCTTATTCGTCAAGAACTATGTGAATCGGTGGATCAAAGACGCCCTTCTGATACGCCAAGCAGAACTCAATGTGTCTCAAAATCTAGACGTACAGAAGCTCGTAGATGACTACAGATCCAGTCTCCTCCTAGTCAATTATGAGCAAGAGCTCTATGCTGATCAGCTCGACTCGGTGATCACACATGCCGATCTTGAGGAGCACTACGCCGCCCACAAAGATGATTATCAGCTCCAAGAAGACATCGTCAAGTGTGCTCTATTTAAGCCCGTGGTCAAGAACAGCGAAAGCAAAAAACTATGGAACAAAGCACTCAGCGATAGCTGGGATGTGATCGCAGAGGCCTGTGCAGCAGACGAGGCTTACTGCTTTCTCGACACTGCACAGTGGCTCAGCAGGACAGACCTAGAGACGCTGTTGCCAGAGATACCAGCCAGTAGCAGTTGGATGCGTGTCGGAGACATCACCGCGTCGCAGATTCACCTCCGTATCTTTGACCTCGCGTACTCTGGAGAAGTCGCACCTATGCACGCCGTGAATCAAGAGCTGCGACGGAGTATCCTCTTTGAGCGGCGATCCAAGTTACTCCAGATAAAACGCAATGAACTCTACAATATGGAGTTAGATAAGTCCAATGTCAAGAACTATGTCCAAGAGTAAATCCCGTCTCGCAAGCACGACTGCACTTTGCACGTTCCTAGCTCTCTTACTTCCTATGATAGGAGGGCTTAGCGCCCAAATGCGTATCGTAGACAAGATCATAGTACAGGTAGGTAATGAGATTGCGCTGCTCTCTGAGCTAGAGACACAGTATCAATACGAGACTCGCAGAGGTCCTGCACAAGACGAGGATGCTCTGAAGTGCAAAGTCCTAGAATCACTCCTAGTAGAAAGACTCCTACTCACACATGCCGAGCTGGATAGTGTCGTCGTCTCAGACGTACAGGTGGAAGCCCAACTAGATGCGCGCATGTCACGGATCCTTCAGATGATGAATGGTGACGAGGAGCGCCTCCAGGCCTTCTATGGAGAAAGCGCAGCACAACTCAAAAATCGCGTGCGCCAAGACATGAAAGACCAGCTGATGATTCAGACCAAGCAGCAAGATGTAATTGCAAGCGTAGATATCACACCGAGCGAAGTCATAGAATTTTTTAACGGCATACCCGTAGATAGCTTACCGCTTTTCAACAGCGAAGTAGAAATAGCTGAGATTATCGTCAGCCCGCTCATGAATGAGGAAGAAAAGAAAAAAGCTAGGGAAAAGCTAGAAGGCATCAAGCAGCGCATCATCGACGGAGAAGATTTTGCCGAGCTTGCCCGTATCTATAGTGACGATCCTGGTAGTGCTAGACAGGGAGGACAGCTCGGTATGCTCAGTCGAGGTATGCTCGTACCAGAGTACGAGGCGGCAGTATTTGCCCTAGAGGCAGGGCAGATGTCTCCTATCGTAGAGAGCGTCTACGGTTACCATCTCATAGAACTCATAGAGCGCAGAGGAAATAATTTTAATTCAAGACACATCCTCATCAAGCCCGAGATTACTCCAGCTGACCTAGAGCTCGCCCAAGCCAAACTCTCCGAAGCCCGCGAGCTCATCACCACGGACAGTATCACATTTGGCCAGGCTGTAAAGCGATACAGCGACGAGCAAGCCCCGAGCTACAATAATGGTGGCCGCATCACCAATCCACAGACGGGCACCACTTTCTTTGAAGCCAATGAGATCGACCCAGACATCTTCTTTGCGATAGACCGCATGGAAGTCGGTGATGTGAGTGAGCCACTCGAATTTCGCGAGCCAAGTGGAGATCGCTACTATAGGATCGTCCAGCTGCAGGGTCGTACGGATCCTCATCGTGCTAGCCTGAGCCAAGACTACGATAAGATCCGCCAGATTGCTCGAGCCAATAAGAAAAACGAGGCCCTGGCTGAGTGGATCGAGAGCAAGATCGACGAGACATTTATCGAGGTAGATCCACGATTCCTAGGATGTCCCAATCTGGATTCCTGGGGCATCAAGACCATCAGACCTTAGGTCTATCCTCTATAGTGCTGTCTATCGAGCAGATCTGAGCCAGGCGGACCAAGCAGTATACCTACTTGGAGAGCACTTGCGTCCATAGATCCTCACCAGTCTACGAGTACAATCGATGTGGTATACAATACACTCACCACATTGACTCAATACCATATGCAAGGTAGAGCGCGCTTTCGCGCAAATGGGCGGTGCTATACGCTAACTGCGATGCAGCGGTCTGTAGATCACGCATTATGATGGAGTACTACATGTCAAGCAAGCAGCCTACACAGTAGCTAAGTCGCTGATAGACAAGGCTTTCTAGGAGCGAGAATCGCTCCACTCTACAGAAGTGATCATGCTCAGTGCACTTACGTGTTTCCCAGAGGTACTTACACAAAAAAAAGGAGGTCAACCATCGCCCGATGATTGACCTCACGCCCAAACTTAAATTCGCCTATCACACTATTTGCAGAAACCGTGCCAATCTTGCATTTGCCCGCAAGGGCTAAAAGACAAAATGTCACCTATAGCACACACATATTGCGGTGGCATGCCCTTTGACTATCACAAGGCATCACTTAACCATAAAGATTCATCTCATGCGAGAAGGTAAAATATCCGTACAGACCGAAAATATATTTCCGATCATCAAGCAGTTTCTCTACTCTGATCAAGAGATATTTCTCAGAGAACTTGTATCCAATGCCGTAGATGCCACTCAAAAACTTAAGACCCTCAGCAGTAAAGGCGAGTACCAAGGCGAACTAGGGGATCTCAAGGTAGAGATTCAAGTAGATAAGGAAGCAAAGACACTATCCATCAAGGATTACGGTATCGGTCTGAGCGTAGAAGAGGCAGAGAAATACCTGAATCAAGTAGCCTTTTCTAGTGCACAGGAATTTATAGAGAAATATCAGGCTGACAATGCCATTATTGGACATTTTGGGCTAGGATTCTATAGTGCCTTTATGGTAGCAGACAAGGTCGTGGTGGAGTCACTATCTCGCAATGGCGGACCAGCCGTGCGATGGACCTGTGACGGTAATCCAGAGTATACCATAGAAGAAATAGAAAAAGACGATCGAGGTACCATCGTCACACTGCATATATCAGATGACGCCACAGAATATCTAGAAGACGCCAAGATCAGTGAGCTCCTAGAAAAATACTGCAAATTCTTACCCGTGCCCATAGAATACGGCACAGAAGAAATACCTGTAGAAGGCGAAGACGACAAGACAGAATCACAGCCACGTACCATCAATAATCCTGAGCCGCTATGGAAAAAATCGCCAGCAGACCTTACGGATGAGGATTATAAATCATTTTACCAAGAATTATATCCGTACAGTCAACCACCATTATTTTGGATACATCTCAACATCGATTATCCCTTCAATCTTACTGGTGTCCTATACTTCCCCAAGCTCGTAAACAATATAGAACTACAAAAAAATAAAATTCATCTTTATAGCAATCAAGTATTTGTCACAGACGAAGTAAAAGAAATAGTACCAGAGTTTCTTACCCTATTGCATGGTGTCATAGACTCTCCTGATATTCCTCTCAATGTCTCTCGCTCTTATCTCCAAGCAGATAGCAATGTGAAGAAAATCAGCTCCTATATCAGTAAAAAAGTATCTGAAAAGTTAAAGAGTCTCTTCAAAGAAGATCGACCGGCCTACGAAGAAAAGTGGTCGCAGGTCGGCACACTCGTGAAGTATGGCATGATCACCGATGATAAATTTTATGATCGCGCCACAGATTATCTCATATTTAAAAATACCGAAGACGAGCACTTTACCATAGAGGAGTATCGAGATAAAGTAAAAGAACATCAGACTAATAAACATGACAAGAAAGTCGTCATCTACACGCCTGACGCGGCAGCACATCACAGCTACATCACCAGTGTAAGAGACAAAGGCTACGATGTCATCATCAGCGATAGTCCTCTAGATAATCACCTTTATCAGCAGCTCGAGACGAAAGAATCTGATTTCTTATTTGTCAGAGTAGATAGCGCCACTCCTGATCAACTCATAGATAAGGACGAGAAAGCCGAGAGTGTGCTTTCTGAAAAGGAAGAGAAAAAGATTAAATCCATCTTTGAAAAAGGTCTAGATAGTTATAAAGACAAGCTGCAACTACAAGCACTATCTCCCACTGATCATCCAGTGATCATCACGAAGCCCGAGTTTATGCGACGCATGCAAGAGATGCAGGCGATGCAAGGCATGGATATGGGTATGAATCAGATGGAATTTTTTGACATCATCGTCAATACTAATCATCCACTGATCGCTCAGAAAATGACCAAGATGCGCGGTGCTGAAAAAAAGCAAGACTTTGCTAAGTATTTATTTGATCTAGCAAGACTTAATCAAAAGATGCTCACTGGAAATGATCTTACCGAGTTTATTCAGCGAAGTCTCCAGTTTATGGAGGAGTAAACCTAGATTATCTCTCTATGAGAAATTAGACTCACGATCCTTATTTTGAGGTGACAATTCATATAGAAGCACACTCAGCCTATGGCAAGTGTGCTTCTTTTATTTAACCTATTTCGTGCATTAGGCTTCGATGGATAAGACCTAGCTGCAATTGCCCCAGGTGCCCACTGAGGTCGACAAGCTCCGCTGACGAGGCATAGCGCGCTATGCCGAGGAGGTGAGGCCTGCCTTGCCGGCAGGCCGGTGTCAGTGCCTGAAGCCTGCAGGCGGGCAGATAGATCCTATGCCCGAAGCCCCTCGACAGCATTATACGCCACGACAATTGATTCTATATTAATGCAATATCCGACTGTAAGAAAATCTTACGCTCGATGAGATCAAGTCTATGCACATAGGCCAATGAATACCTGAAGCTTATCCCAAGAAATAGACCAATCTAAAATTCCTAATGCACGAAATGGCCTGAATACCTACTATTGAGATCGCACAGGCGTACTATAGATTCTACTTTTGAGCGCGGCTTGAAAAATATCCATCGCTACACCATACGTGACATCATTTGATCCAAGGTAAGCAGCTTGCTTCTGAATTTCATTAGGCTAATCATAGTGTGATTGTATAAATTAATCAAAAAATCCTATCGCATCAAGGGTACAAACTGCTCTTTTTTTCTTAAACTAGCACTACATTTACCATAACTTAGCAATTTTCTGTCTAGACTTAAACCATGCAATTCACTACCAACAGCCTGTTTCTGCGCGTCCTTGTCCTATGTTTCGCCACCCTTTCCATTACTTTACACGCTCAGGAAACGAAGAGAGTGGCGATATACGATCTCGAGAAACGAGGTCAAAACGTCTACTACCTACCCAGTGTTAGCGACTACATCGTAAATTATTACGTGAACGATAGCAGATTTACCGTCATCGACAAGGCAAATTCGCAGATTATCCAAAGTGAGCTTGAACGACAGAAAGGTGAAGAGTTTATGGACGGATACATCGTAGAGCAAGGCAAACAAGAAGGCTTTGACTTCATGATGAGACCCTACTACGATAGAAAAGAAAAGTTATTACACTTGAAAGTCTACGATGTAGAAAAAGGAGTGGTCATAACCGATCAGACTGTACCTATCAAAAATTCTCTACTCGGCATTCCTAAAGATTTGAAAAGTGCAGTCAACACCCTTATTGAGAAAGTAAATCAGAAGTGTTTTGAGATACACTACGTCGTCGTCAGATCTATAGACAAGAAAGGGAAAGAAGTACTGCTAGCTGCTGGACACAACCAAAAGATTAGAGCCAAAGATGTCTTTCAAGTATACGAGTTAGTAGAAGAAATAGTCGCTGATGTTCCGATCATCAGGAAAGTCATAATTGGGCACGGTAAGATTCAAGAAGTAGAAGACGATAATTTCTCCATACTCAAAATCATAGACGCTCAGCAAGAGATCGTCAATAAGTTAAACAGCGGAGCTAAGCTCTACGCATCTACTAAAACCGACGAATGAAAAGATTGATCCTACAGATAGCACTCGTGCTAGGAGCGCTTGTATCATGTGTCGCTCAGAAATATGCTACCAGCGTCATACTTGATACGGACGACATACAGGCCAGACACAAAGCTGAAATTGTCACTATACTACAGCAAAAGCTTAAGGAACGTCCCCTCCAGCAAATCTATTACTTATATGACAAATCTGGCGAGCAAGAGTATACAAAGTCCGCTCTTAAGGAGGAGGCTACTACGACAATTCCCAGTATAGATGTGCTCTATATCGATATAAGCTACATAGAAAATAAGCATACCTTGAAAGCCAAAACTGACACCTCTGGCAAAGTAATATCGCTCCTCTACCAAGCGCCCATAGAAAGCTCCATCAGATCCAAAGTAGTCCATGTGCCATCTTCAGAAAGAACTAGCTACATAGAAAGTCCTTACTCTATAAAGTACGAGCAAAACATCAAGAGTTATAAAGAATACTATAACGGTAAGCAGCCAAACAAATTTAAACCTGGTAATGAATCATATAAGCTTGCCCTTTCCAAAGTAAAAAAGAAGTACGCCAGTGACTTGGCAAAATTTAATACCCGCCAGCGAGAGCTAGTTGCCCAAGGTATATATGATCATATAGCGACTAACACCCAGATTGCAGGCAAGAAAATCTTTACCATAACTGATCAGACAACTAATGAAAAAGGCAAAGTAGAACTACTAAAAACAGACGCTACATTGGCATCAGGCCTACAGAAAGGTGATGACGTCAACGCTTATGAAATCATCACCCTAGAAGGATATACGGCATTTGATTATATATCAGTAGGCACAATATCGGAAATCAACGATTCCTATGCTATGATCAAGCCGGTGGCGCTCGTACGCAAAAAACTCCTAAAAGCGCTAGATGAAGGTAAGCAGGTCGTTTTTTCTAATAATCCAGCTGCCATGACAAGAACATATGGACACAAAACTGGTGACAAAGTCATGGTTGTGGTGGCAAAATCCTGTAAAGACTGTGTAACACCGCTAGAAAAAAATGTTCTTGGTAGCCCGCAGCTCGGGCTATATGATGAAAGTCTAAACTGGATTACTGATCGAATAAAAAGGGACTATAAAGATGAAAAATTTATAGATTCCGATATGCAAGCACTACAGTCAAGTGCTGTAGGATCCTCGTACATCTTTAAAGACACTAAAGAAGGCGTGACTGTCACTGAAGTAGAAACTGGCCAGGTCATAGCTACATCAAAATATCGCAGCTCAGCAATATCGATCGTACCCGCAGTGGATCAAGAATTCTTAGATGTATGTACTAAGTCGTTTGATGAGCCCGTCACGATCATTAAAACTAGCAAGATAAAGAAAGATAAAGTCAAGCGCCTATGGGCGTTCTCACCATATGGATTCACAGCGTATAAATATAATTTCGTCAGTGTAAGCAAAGAAATTGTAGGTGAAAAAGAGATAGAGCGTCTGGAAGTAATAGCAACAGGGTATCCCGCTACCTCGGGCTCCTCCCCTCACTGCAGCTTGATGGAGCTAGCTGTAAATAGTGGGGAGAAGGAGCTCCTCAAACTCATTAATGAAGGTGCTGATGTACAGATCAGACCCTTCATGGGCAAAGGCAAATAAATTAATCCATATGAAATACCTTATCATCTTCGCATTTCTCGTCATATCTTGTAACACTACGCAGTCCATACCGTACTCACGCACGGGCGAAGTACTAGCAAGCGATTCTGACAGAAATACAATTACGCTGCTCAGCACTTCACGGGCTCACACGCTTGGCTTGGCAAACCTATATGCTGAGCGCAACGCACTCGAAAATCTACTCTTCAGGGGAATTCAAGGATCTGCTTTTGAAGAGCCCATGATTAGTAATGAGGCTGAACTGACAGCTGATCAAAAAACTACTTTAGATAGGTTTATACAATCAGAATATGAGAAATATCTCATAGACGCTCACAACACCTCACAATCTGAATCTCAAGGCGTACATACTGTCCAGCGCTCTATCACCTTGGACGTGAAAAGTATGAGAAAGTATCTTGAACAATATAGTGTAATTAAAAAGTTTGGACTACAATGATTAAATTTATATCCCTCATACTATGTGGCTTGATTGCAACAGGCCTTTATGCGCAGGAAGAAGCTGCCGCTTCGAGCCAGCCCACCATACAGCCAACGATCATGGCGATTCCATTTGCCAGAAATGAATTTTCAACTCTCCGTGCTTACGATGCTTCCAGCGACATAAGGATAGCCTTGACAAAAGTCAAAGAGGCCTTTGACCAGCGCGGCGTAAATACCATTGATCTTCGAGCCAAGATGAAGCAGGTCACAAATTCCGAAACCCTTACGGAAGAGCAGGAGCGAACTTTTAAAGACGACCTCATCAAAATCTCTGGAGCTGATATCTATGTAGAAGTCGAAGTGAAAAAAGAGCGCTCTAGTGCCGGTAACTCAGCAACGGTCATCATGACTGCTTATGATGCATTCAGCGGGGAGTCACTAGCTAATAAGGTCGGTAATAGTCCTAAATTTCGCACAGAGGACTATTCAAAACTGATAGAAAAAGCCGTTGAATCAGAGATCGACAATCTCCTTGCGATCATACAGCAAAAGTTTGACTTGATCATAGAGAACGGTCGCACCGTGACTCTTGAAGTAGGCATAGGAGTAGGCGAAGACTTTGATCTTGACAGTGAAGTGGATGATAGCGGATACTTCCTATCAGAGCTTATAGAAAACTGGGTAGAAGAGAACGCTTATAAAAACTATTACCACATGCAAGGTACAAGTGATACGCGCATATTCTTTGATATTGTCAAAGTGCCCGTTAAAGATAATAGAGGCAAAAATTTCAGACTGTCAAAGTTTGTAGTTCCGATGCGCAATTATCTTAAGACCTTGGGCCTGAAGGCAGACCGCACCATTGTAGGATCAACCATTACCATCACACTTACCGAACTGGAGCAATGAGATTTAGCATCATATTGATTCTTCTTGTCAGCCTTTGCCATGTCATGGCTCAAGATTTAAAGCCTGTTATATCACTGGACGAAATTTCCTTTGACGACGGAGTATCTGCGTCCTCAATCCTACGCACTACCCTTTCCAAAAGATTGGGCAAGCAATATACTGTCTCAGATGATAGCCCGCTCGGTGTATCCCTTTTAATCAGCTTGGGAGATCAACGCAAAATATCAGGAATGGATACGTATTACATCATGGAGGCTTCTGTGGAGTACACCGTCAGTAACCCTGCTATGTCTTGCGAGAGTATCACTGACAGCTATACCACGGCAATTAAATCATCAGATGCATCCAGTTCTACCAGGACTATCTCAGCAGCATTGGCCAAGGATAAAAAACTGAGTGAGTCACTACTAAGCACGCTGTCTGAGTTTACTGAGTCTTGCTCCGTGACATGTGATGATTATACAGCACGTGTTCGCCATGCACTTGATCATGATGACCCAGCTACAGCATATAGTCTCTATACCTATGCCGTCATGTCTGAGTGTAATGATCTGAGTACTGTAGAATCAGACCTAGTGAGCGCGTATGCCGTAAAATTTTGTGAGGATCAAATTGATAATCTTACCATTATGTCCCATAGCAGTATTCCTCGAGAGATGCGCAAAGCTATCCAGATCATGAAGGCTATACCCGCGGGAGCTCCTTGCAAGGAAGAGGCTGTTGCTCTTTCGCAGGTTATCGGGAATAATTATAAAGAAATTAAAGTCGACAAAGATGATGACTTTGTGTCGAGACTAGAAGAGACTCTTTTGCCACCATCAGCAGATTACAATGCCTGGTATCTACGCGAGTACCTGCCTCGAAAGATATTCTAAGGTCTCTAATTAATTTCATTTTGATATAGGTAGTCCGCAGATTCACATACCCTTCACTATCTCAGAGCTCTTCACCATGTGCTCCAGCATCTGCATATGATCCCGTTTCATCTCTCCTGGCGCTAGGACAAAAGCATCTATCATGATGATCTCTTGGCGGTCCTGATCGAGAATGAGCCAATTAAAATAAGGGCCACCCATAAAGTCCTTAGTCATTTCCCATACTCCTCTCGTCTCCAGGGTATAGTAACCATCTATGTCTGTGACGTAGTCGTATACAGGAAGATCCTCATCGTTGATGGTCATATAAGAGCCTATCGTCTCTGTGGTGATGTATCTCTGACTTATCTCATTGCGAAGATCTATGGCAGCGTCTAGGCTGATCTGTGACTGATCTGTGTAGGGTATCTTGTAATACATCAGATTATAAGTTGCATCATCTCCATTCTTAGCCAGCCAGGTGAAGCTGTCTTGTGTGATTGCCTCAAGAAATCCCTGTGGTATCTTCATCTTGACTCCGTAGGACTCAAGAATACGCTGACTGATCCCATGATGTACACCCTCTAGATAAGTGCGAGCTTCGATCTGCTTCATATCGTGCTCATTGATTCGAGCTGCTACATTGGCGTAGTTGCTCTTGATACTTTCTATGATTCCATCCGCCCCCTTACCGATCAGGTAAGTGACCAGCTGGTTTTGAGCCCACTTATTACGGCCGATCTTAGCGGTAGGGCCCTGATCCAACTCTCGATATCTACGCATGGTCTCTTTACCTATATCTCCCTCAGCCATCACGGTCGTACTAGCGCTTTCATTAGCATAGTCCGTAAGGATGATGTAGGTGCGTAGTTTCTGTCTGCTAGCATCGCCATAGAAATAGTCTGGCGTAAAGTGCCTCAGATCAAATATGGGCTCTGGTGCGGGCATGATAGGATAAGCCGCTCCAAAATAATAGCGGAGCGTGTCGCCCACCGCACTTTGCCATACCGCATCATCTGCTATCACAACGATTTCATTAGTCTTTCCTATGGCAGTAGGCGTGGGTGGACGAGAATTGTCAGTGACATCAGCCATACAGCTCGTCAGTAGTCCCACCGTGATGGCAATTGCAAGTATGTATAAGAGTGTCTGAGATTTCATAGAGTCATGCATGATATTACAGATATAAAGATGCGCACTATCGCGACAGTGACGCGCGGAACCTCAGATATCTCAGCTGACTACATATATCACTGACCTAGAGCAGTGTCTCTATGAGCTTGGTCTCCGTGATACCTTCCGCCTCAGCCTTGTAGTTGCGTACGATTCTGTGTCTCAGTACATAAGCGGCAATAGCTTTCACATCTGCTATGTCAGGACTGTATTTTCCATGTATAGCCGCGTGGCACTTTGCTCCTAGTACGAGATACTGACTTGCCCTAGGACCAGCACCCCAACTCAGGTACTGATTGACATCAGCCGTTGCTTTCTCAGTGCCAGGACGGGTCTTACTAGCCAGGGATACGGCGTACTCTAGTACATTGTCTGATATAGGAATCTTGCGTACAAGTTGCTGAAAGAAAAGGATCTCCTCAGCGCTAAGTACTTGACCTGCGCTTGTATGTGTATCCACAGTCGTATTCTTGACTACCTGGACTTCCTCCTCGTAGCTGGGATAGTCAAGTGTGATATTGAACATAAAGCGATCCAGCTGCGCCTCAGGAAGCGGATAAGTACCCTCTTGTTCTATCGGATTTTGTGTTGCTAGTACGAGAAACGGTGACGGCAACTGATGTCGGGTTCCGCTTACTGTGACACTACGCTCCTGCATCGCTTCGAGCAGAGCCGCTTGTGTCTTAGGTGGTGTACGGTTGATCTCATCTGCTAAGACAATGTTAGCAAACACGGGTCCTTGATTAAACTGGAACTTGCGACTCTCGTCAAGGATTTCGCTTCCCATGATATCACTAGGCATGAGGTCAGGTGTGAACTGTATCCGCTTAAAATCCAGATCGAGCACATCTGCAATCGTGCTCACCAGAAGCGTCTTAGCCAGTCCTGGTACGCCCACTAGGAGTGTGTGACCATTGGCAAATAGGGAGATGAGTACGCCCTGCACTACGTCGTGCTGACCTACGATGACTTTAGATATTTCCTCTCTAAGGCGCTGATATGATGATGCCAAGCCGTCTACTGCCTCTACATCGCTGGCGTATTGTGTCATAGGATAGGTGGTGTGTGTGTTTCAGTTAACTGTCTTCATGAGACCATAGACTAACGATGCCTTGAGATCTTTGTTTTTGTGCTTGGACACTATTCTTGACTAGATCTCGTATCCTATCAGATCATAAAATTCTCCTTCTGTGAGGATCTTTACGGTACCTAGTGCCGTAGCCTTGGCTAATTTACTTCCTGCTTTGCTTCCCGCTACTAGGATGTCTAGCTTAGAGCTGACGGCGCTGATATTCTTAGCACCTGATCGAGCAGCAAGCTCCTGGGCTTGCTTACGGCTCATATGCTCTAGACTTCCTGTAAAGAGTATGCTCTGATCAGTCAGGGGAGCATCTTCTGCTACAGTCACTGGTCTGTCCTCCTCTGTAGGAGTGACATTGACACCGTACGATTCCATGCGCTCTAGCATGGCTATATTCTCTGGATTGCGATACCACTCCGTCACATTTTTGGCTACTACGGGACCGATATCCTTGATGGCTACCATTTGCTCCTCACTCCAGTCGCGCAAGTCCAAGACATGCTCTATGCGCTCTGCTAGTAGCTTGGAAGATCGTGCGCCCAGGTGATGAATACTTAGACTATGCAAGAGGCGATGGATGGGATTTTCCTTGGCCCTGTCGATTGCAGCGCGCAGTTTGCCTGCGCTCTTCTCTCCCATACCCTCAAGCCGAGCGATAGCGCCATAGTCTAGATTGTATATATCCGAGATATCTTCCAGCCATCCCAGGTCAAAGAATCGCTCTACAAGGCTCTTACCCAATCCGTCAATATCCATGGCCACTCGTGAAACGTGAAATATCATCCGCTGGAGATCCTGACGTCCGCACACGCAGCGTGGACATCTCCAGGCAGACTCATCTTCTTCACGTAGAAGCTGGACTTGGTCATCACTATAAGGGCAGGTCTGTGGAAACTCGACCTTAGCTTCTGATCCATCTCTCATCTCTGGAAATGCCTTGACAATATATGGTATCACATCTCCTGCTCGCTCTACGAGGACCGTATCACCCAGATGAAGATCTCTGGCCGTAATAAAATCCTCATTGTGCAGAGAGACAGAGCTCACTGTGACTCCAGCGAGATGGACGGGATCTAGCTTAGCTACAGGAGTGATAGATCCTATCTTTCCTACCTGATACTCTATATCGAGCAACTTAGTAGTGGCCTGCTTTGCCTTAAACTTGTACGCGATGGCCCATCTGGGATGATGCGATGTACTACCGGCCTGCTCCTGATGCTCTATCAAGTCAGCCTTGATGACCATACCGTCTATCTCATAGGGATAGGCTTCTCGCTTGGCGCCCCACTCTTCACAGACGGCAATTACATCTTCTATGCCCTCGCAGCGACGCCTCTCCTCACGAGGAGTTTTAAATCCTAGATCGTCGAGTAGACCGAGTGCTTCTGTATGGCTTTTGGGCGAAAGCCCTCCCTCTATATGCGATACCTGAAAGACAAACATCTCCAATCCGCGCGCCTCAGCCTCCCTAGGATCCTTCATACGTAGCGCACCTGTGGAGGCATTGCGAGGATTAGCAAATGGTACTTGACCCTGCTCCACACGCTGCTGATTGAGCATAGCAAAATGCTCCTTGCTCATGAGCGCTTCACCACGCAGCTCTATCGTCTCCCAGCCCATCGCCTCCGCATCCACCTCTATGGGTATAGAGCGTATCGTCCTCACATTGTTACTGATCTCATCGCCGCTCTGACCATTACCTCGTGTGGCTGCTCTGGAGAAGGTTCCCTTCTCATAGACAAGCACCACGGTACCGCCATCATACTTAGGCTCTACACAGTAAGGTAGCGCATCGTCCTCAGCATATCCCAGCTGCTTGCGCAGACGTCTATCAAAGTCTCTCAGATCCTCTGGGCTGTGAGCATTGTCCAGAGATAGCATGGGTGTGAAGTGCTTGACGGTCTGGAAGTCTTCTGTGAGGTCGCTCGCCACTCGCTGGCTGGGAGAGCTGGGCACTACCCAGTCAGGATGCTTTCGCTCCGTCTGGACGAGGAACTGATAGAGCTCATCGTATTCGCTATCGCTCAGGAGTGGATCACTGAGCACGTAGTAGCGCCACTCATGGAACCTGAGCGCTTCTACTAGCTCAGCGTATGCCGTGCTCGACTCTATCTTGGGAGCAGCTAGTAGTTGCTTACTCCGCTCATAGAGCTCTGTCTGTCGCCCAGCACTATACATGACTTACTGCTTGATGATGCGACGCGTAAGCCTATCACCACCCACTGTCTCAAGAAGGACGTAGTACACGCCAGGCGTCAGAGTCGATATGTCAAGTGTAGACGGATCTGCACTAGCAGATATATTCACTTCTGAGCCGTGATGGCTTACTAGTCTGACGGATGCTAGAGCTAGTTCACTTACTATGCTGATACGATCTGTAGCCAAAGTAGGGAATACCTGGATACTACGAGCGAGCACTGATGATGTAGATGATGCATCGTCTTCGCTCAGGGCAAATGTGGTAGTAGCTGCACCATCACCTCCCGTACTTCCATTGCCATTTACACCCACAGCGGCCGTATAGAAGGTGATATCTCCAGTGCCTTGCTCAGGCGCTGTCCAGTCTACTTCAAAGTAGTTGGTATCCCTATTGGGTCGTGGATGCTCTGCATACTGTCGCTCTGTACTCCGCGGAGTCACCAGTGCGGTGTTGGCATCTGGATTGCTAAAGGCTGCTAGGTCGCTGTCGTCTGAGTCTCTCAGCGCCACCATCTGGAAGCCGTAAGCCTCTGGCTCATTGCCACTGATGAAGTCTACAGTCGCGCGGACTCTGTAGCGTGTGCCTGGTATATAGCTGGTCACGGTCTCCCCATTGTCATCCATCACGGTGATCTGAGGCTCTACATTGATGGTAGACTGACCATGACATGTGATACAGGTGATCGCTGCGTCTCCTGGAGCTCCCGTATTGCCGGCATTAGCACTTCCTGCGCGACCACGAGAATTTGCCATCATCAGCACACTTCCCAGCAGAATAATAAATAGATAGTAAGGTGATTTCTTCATGATTGATCGTGTCTGTGATGAGTAAATTATGTTGATGTGTTATATACGGTTTGCTCGGGGTATTTGGCCCTTGCGGTCAAAAACGCCTCCGCCATCCACGCCAGCGTTTCTTCGAGGGTCACATTACTGATGTCCTTGGGTGGGCTGAAGTCTAGCGTCTTGGTGGAGTAGTCAATCCTGCATAGGATGAGCGGGATGCCCGCTTGCTTAGCAATGTAGTAAAATCCTGTCTTGATCTTCTCGGTGTAGGAGCGCGTGCCTTCTGGTGCAATGCATAGACCAAATATATCGGCCGCTTTGATCTTTTCGGCTATCTGATCAGTCATGCGACTGCGCTGCGAGCGATCTACACTTACGCCTCCCAGACTTCTAAATATCCAGCCGAATGGCGGCCTGAATAGGCTAGACTTTCCCAGCCACTTGATCGGGATACGCCACTTAAACTTGGATAAGATCCCTAGGGGAAAATCCCAGTTGCTCGTATGAGGCGCAGCCACCATGATGTACTTAGGCGTATCAGCAGGATTTGGTCCCAGGAGCTTCCACCCCCATATCTTCAGTATCAGTCCTGCCAGCCATCGCATCATAGTAGTACAAATGTACTTCGCTCCACCATAGCGCAGTCATGCATAATCTTTCTATCATCACTCCCATGACTGAGCGCTAGTTTTAGCATACATTAAACCTCGTATATATAGCGACATCCAATAGATAGCTAAGCATCACAGTGAGAGTAGATACAGACTCAGACATACTTGACATGATCCAGCGACCTGCGACCAGAGAAGCAGGCTTCAGGGCACTGCTCAGTGCTCATCAGGAGCAGGTGTACTGGCAAGTACGAAGGATGGTCCATGATCACTCTACCGCTGATGATGTGGTGCAAGAAGTATTTATCAAAGTCTATCGTCATATAGGAAAATTTGCCAAAAAGTCTTCACTAGCCACTTGGATATACCGCATAGCGCACAATGAGGCGCTTTCTTATCTGCGCACGCACAAGCGTCATCCGTTAGAAGATATCTCAGACCATCATGAGCGTATGGAGCTCATGTGCGAGGACCCCTACTTTGACGCTGATGGAGCCTTGGCTACTCTCCACGTTGCAATACAAGGATTACCCGTGAGGCAAAAGCAAGTATTCTGCATGAGATACTTTGATGAGATGCCCTACGCACAGATTGCAGAAGTGCTAGAACTGTCAGTGGGGTCGCTCAAGGCTTCTTACCATCATGCTAGCAAGAAAATCGAATCATCACTACGAGAATCAATCACATGACCGATCCTACACCTATCCTAGACCAGCTACGTCAAGCGAGTGCGGATGATACGTCCTATCAGCTACCACCCGACTATATGGTTAATCTGACGAGTGATATAGTCGATCGCCTAGAGGTAACAGACACTCCATCCCAGAAGCCTCGTCAGCCCAAGAGGCCCTACTGGATATATATATGTCTGCTCGGAGGATTCTTATCAGTCATGATATATCAGCAGTGGAAGCAAGACACCAGCTCCACCAAAGCTCCCATGGCAGACAGCACTGATGAGATCATGGAGGACTACCTCGTAGATCACTCTGACTGGATCGATCTATCTGATCTCTATACAGTACCAGAAGACGATCTATATAATCTGGAAGATCTAGATATCTCCACGGACGACTTACTCGACATTATCTATTGACATTCACCTATCCTCACCGACATGACACGTATACTATTGATTACTACTCTCCTGATCTTGACTAGCCTCTCCGTATATGCTCAGAGACCTGATTTCTCTGAGCGCCAAGAGCGCATGCAGGCACACAAGATCGCCTTCATCACAGATGAGCTTGACCTCACAGCTGCTGAGGCAGAGAAATTCTGGCCTATTTACAATGCTTACCAGGCAGAAGAAAAAGCCATCAAAGAAAACCTTCGCAAGCAGCTCCAGTCTACTGCTGGCATGAGTGATGATGAGGCACTCGCACTTCTCAGTCAGCAGCTGGATAACGAAGAGGAAAAAGTTGCCCTACAGCGTCGATATGTGCAGGAGCTCAAAATGGTCATTCCAGGCAAGAAAATCCTCAAGCTATTCAATGCAGAACGCAACTTCGTGAGGCGTGTCCTCCGCGAGTACAGGAATAGAAGACAGGAATAAACCCGTCTGAGCAGAGCTAAAAAAGCTCGTTTGAGCACCACATAGAAGCATGTCGTCACTTTTTTGGCAGACATGCCCCATATCATGTATATGCATAGCCGCATGAGAGACAGAGACTTAGGTCTGTGGGGTTTTTTGTATGAATCTTTGATAATTTTGTCACTGACCTGATTATCAGTCACTTGTGGCCAGATTAGAACTATTTGTAATGCTTAAAATACCTATACCTTTTTTCAGTTCAGGGGCGGATTACCGCTGGTAACATTGTCTATATTTACGCTCCGAACGGCGCCAATCCCTGAACGCTCATGTCGAAAGAACAGAAACGAAAACACAACCTAGCGCTTGCGTACAATATAGATAAGCTTCAAGACCTACAGACCTCAGGACGTCTCACAGATGCGGGACTCCTTGAGATTTTGGATGATCTACGTACCTCTTATCACATTGACCAAGCTATCGAAGTAGCCACACTTGCTGTCGAGCTATATCCCTATCAGGGAGATTTCTATCTCTATCTGGCAGGCCTGCATATCAATGACAATCAGCCGCAGCTTGCGCACGCTCTCCTAGAGAAAGCCCTATGTCTCAATCCAGGGATGATAGAGCTCGAGGTACTCCTTGTACGCGTGCTCGCTCAGGTGGGTGCTCATGACGAGGCGCATGATATACTGGACAGACTTAGCGAGCGCGTCTATCGCGCAGACTGGGGACTACTTTATATCGCACAGGCATACCTCTACCAGAGCACGCAGAACTACTATGGCATGTACACTGCAGCGAAGAATGCTGTCACCTACTGCCCAGAGTCAGAAGAAGCCTACTCTCTCTATAGTCGTGCCGTAGAGCTGACTAAGGAGTTTCAAGATGCCGTGACATTCTACAATGAGATCCTTGATGAAGACCCCTATGCACACTTGGCATGGTACCATCTTGCTCAAGCGTATGCGGCGCTTTGCAACTACGACAGAGCTGTGCTCGCTTACGAGTACGCCTTCATAGCCAATCCTGATTTTCTGCAGGCCTACATGGACTGCGCAGAACTTTGCTCGGAGCTCGGATACTGGCGCAGATCGCTCTTTGTCAACCTTGATATCGTAGAGCGATTCTCCGAGACTACAGACACACTAGTACAGATGGCTAGGGGATATCTCCACCTAGGTATGGTAGATCCAGCACATGAGTGTCTGGTGAAGCTAGCGAGAATAGATCGTGATCATGATGAGCTATTCTTCCTTCTAGGGGATTGCTTCTTCGTGCAGAAGCAGTGGGGTAAGGCAATCTTGGCTTATGACAAAGCGCTCCTCACGGATGAAGACAATGACGAGTACATCTTCCGTATGGCAAGAGCCAAGGCTAAGCTCGGTAAGCACAATGAAGCCGCAGGTTTGTTTCAGATGGCTATAGATCTAGGACCAGAGCAGGATCAGTACTGGTTCGGCTATGCCAAGTTCCTCATCAAGAATAATCATCTCCAAGCAGCACTTGAGCTACTCGCTGAGAGCGAAGAGTATACCGTTTCTCCCAAGCTAGATTATCTCCGGAGCATCGCACTTCTGCGTAGTAATAAACGTCAAGAAGGACTCTTCTTTCTTAGCGCAGCCCTTGAGGAAGATCAGGGACAGCTCAGACTCTTCTATAAGTACGTGCCAGAAGCCAAGGAGGATCAGCAGATCCAGTCAATCATCAACTACTTCTGCTAGCACTTACTGTATCTACTTAGCATCACCCGTAGAACTTTCCAGCAGAGCATTGCCTTATTGTACTGTAGCGTCACAGTGCAGACGCTAGACGTCGATGTCTGGCAGTTACCTTTGACGGCATTACTTATCGGCCTTAAATCACATCTATGAGCACTTTCAGATATCTCTTTAGCACCACTCTATGTAGTCTGTTATTTTGCGTGGGCGCTTTCGCGCAAAAGCTAGACATCATCCCTAAGCATCCACAGCAAGATGATCGAGTGCAGCTCATCTATAATGCATCAGGAGGACCTCTAGACGGCGAGCAATTCCAGACTACAGTCTACTTGCTAGAACCCTTTTCAGAGCCCATCGCAGTCGATGTAGATATGGTACGTGATGGTAAGGTGTACAAAGGTGAATTCATGACCGATCAGCGTACTACCGCAGCCCTAGTCTCCTTTAATGCTGTAGAGTCACAGCTCCAGGACAACAATGATGACTCTGGCTATGTCCTGCGCATGCACAAGCGAGATGCACCGGTCAAAGGAAGCGCCGTAGCACTCGGAGAGCTATTTATCGGCAACTATGGCCGCTCTACTGGACTTCCGCGCACACCTGTCGCAGCACAGGAGTACTTTGCTGAAGAGATGCGCTTGCAGAAAAAGATCCACAAAGATCCCCGCTTCATAGCGCTACAAGCCAAAGTATCAGCAGCCATGGATGATGCAGACGCCCAAGAAGATGTCAAGGCACGCCTCGTCAAGCGTATCAGTAGCGGAAAATGGACAGAAGAAAATGCTAAGCAATTTGCCATAGCCGCCACAGCTCTCCAAGATGATGAGCTTCTAGCACAGATCAAAGCAAAAGCCATAGCTGAGCACCCTAGAGGGCTCTTTGCGGCTCAGGCTCTTATCGACTCTTTCTACCAAGTCAAAGATGGCGAGCAGAAAGCACATATGTTTAAGGATATCGTCAAGATGACACGAGATCAAGAAGATCTCCGTCAGTCCACAAGCATCATAGCTAGACGCCTTGCTCTCGCTGCAGCACAGGACGAAGATCGATCAGAATTTGAACGTTATATGCGCTACATCACTGATCCTGGCATGAAGGCCAGTATGTACAATAGTATCGCATGGGACTTCAGCGGAGGAAGTATAGATGCAGAGGGAAAAGATATGAAGTACGGACAGAAGATCAGCAAAGAATCCATGGAGCTTGTAGCTGATGAGATGGAGTCTCTAGCGCACAAGCCTGCCTCTATGAGTAGCAAAAGATACAGAGACCAGATGAGCTACAGCCACGCTATGTATAGCGACACTTATGCGCTACTCGCTTACAAAAACGGAGATCCCAAAGAAGCCGCTAAGTACCAGGCCATAGCTGTAGAAAAATCGGACTACTCTGATGCCGTGATGAATCGCCGCCATGCCATCTACCTGGATGACGCTGGTCATGCTGATGATGCCCTAGACTTTCTCAAAGCGCGCATCGCCAATGGCCAAGCTGATGCAGCCATGAAAAATCATTTCAAAGAGCTGCACCAGAGCCAGTGGTCTGCCGAGAAAGCTGCAGACATGTACGTCGAGCTACTCGAGCAAGAGGCAAAACGAAAGAAACGACAAGAAATCATAGACAATCTGAGCTCGGGGAATATCGTGGAGATGACCCTTACAGACATGGACGGTAATGAGGTGCAGACCGCAGATCTCAAGGGTAAAATCACGATATTAGATTTCTGGGCTACCTGGTGTGGTCCTTGTATCCAGTCCTTTCCGGCCATGCAGACAGCCGTAGATGAGCTCAGCTCCGATGATGTCCAGTTTTACTTTGTCAATACATGGGAGAATGTTGAAGACAAGACAGCTCATGTGGCTGACTTTCTAAAGAAGGGTCAGTACAGATTTGACGTGCTCATGGATAGTGAAAGTAAAGTGGTGCAGGACTATGGTGTAGAAGGTATCCCTACCAAGTTTGTCCTAGACCAAGAAGGCCGCATACGATTTACAAGTGTAGGGTTTAATGGCAACAACGACGAACTCGTAGAAGAAATCCGCACAGTCATAGAGTTGCTCTCTGCTCAGAAATCATAGTCGGTTTTCACAGGGTCATTTGCTCCATGCGCGTCATGCCGCGTCTATCACCGAACCTTTATATACCATAAGTGGCTTGATAGATGTTACTACCTCCACATGAGACATCTCATCATCCTTATCGGCCTTATGACATTGTCCTGCAGCTGTCTCACAGCTCAGCAGCTATCATTCTCCATACTCAAGGGTGACAAGCGTATAGGGGTGCAGCGTGTCACACAGTCGCAGTCTGGTACAGAAACGCACTATAAGCTCAAGGGCGACGCGAGCTTCTGGGCCATGGGTAAGAAGAATCTGTCTTTTATCTCTACCTGCATCATAGAAGGTAACGCGGTAAAGCACGCAGAAGTCAAGGAGATCGTGAACGACAAGATTCGATCTCATACCATACTAGAGTGTGACGGTAACTCAGCTACTTTCATCTCCGAGTGCGATAAGGAAACCTCTGAGATTGATCGTAGCATAGCAACTACCACAATCACGCTGCTCATGCAAGAGCCCGTGGGCATAGATGAGATCTTCTCAGAGCGTCACGGAGCATTCTTGAGATTGGAGTCTATCGGAAATGGTGAGTATGCGCTCCATATGCCCAATGGTAGGACCAATATCTACAGCTATAACGAAGAAGGCTGCCAGTCCGTAACCGTAGATCACTGGTTTGCCAATATCGAGTTTGTGAGAAACTAGATCGTCAGGATCTGGCAAAGCTGCGACGCAGAAATCGCCAATCCGAGCCGATCAGGATCACTGAGTACAGTGCAAGAACTACAATACGCCCTAGCATACCAGTGAGATTAGTCTCTGGTATGAAATACTCCACTGCATAGTAAGTCCCTAGTGCCAGCAGTGGGTAGATGATCAACCTTGCATAGGTATACGGCACAGGAAACTTTTGCTGGCCCCATAGCAAGCAGAGCAAACTCATGCTGGCGTAAGCACTCAGCGCAGCAATTACCGATGCAGAGATACCCCAGCGCGGCAAGAAGATGATGCTCACTACGATAGATACCGCCGCGCCCACACCTGAGAGTAGAGCGCCAGCGCGCGTCGTATCTGTAAGCTTAAACCAGATAGAGAAGTTATAGTACAAGCCCAGCAGATAGAATCCCACAAGCATCGGTGGTACTATATACAATCCTTCCCAGTAGCCCTCGTCAATGATATGGCGCAGCCATGGGAGAAGAAGCAGAGACGCAGCCACAATCAAGCTGGCTACTAAAGCAAAGGCTCGCGTAGCATCCGCGTAGATCTGCTTATCATCTGAGCTATTCCGCTGCTGAAAAAAGAATGGCTCTGCCGCAAAGTTGTAAGCAGTCGTCATGAGATTAAGTAAGATCGCAATCTTGAGACACGCCGCATAGACCCCCACCCAGTACAGATTACTTTCCAGATCGCCGCTGAGATAGCCCTTCTGCAGAGGTACAGATACGCTCTGATTGATCACACCTGCGATAGCCACTATGATGAGCGGCCATGCATAGCGAAGCATCTTTTTCCACAGCGTGATATCTCTTCCTTTGAGAAATGCAAATCCTGGAAACAGTATCGATGCTATCACACCACTCGATAAGACATTGGACAAAAACACATAATCTAGTCGATAATCATCCCGCAGCCAACTAGCGTCAGGAAATAGTCGAGGCGCCACTTCAAAGAAAAAGACAAAGCTGATAATCAGTATCAGCACATTGGCAATATTCAACACAGCAAATCGACGCGCCATGCCCTCTAGTCGCAGACGCGCCATAGGAATCGCGATGATAGCATCACTCATCAGGATCGCACAGAAGTAACAGACATATCGCCCCTTACCGGGGTATCCTAGCGCTTCCGCAAGTGCTGGAGCTAGTATGGCAAGAAGAATTGTCACCACCGTCGCCACGGACAGTACGGACCATAGTGCTGTGTGGTACGCTCGCTGCCGGTCAGCTATCTCTGTGCCATAGCGAAACAGCGTGGTCTCCATCCTATGCGTAAAAAGGATGTAGAGGACTGCCGTCCAAAAATAAAAGTCACTGTAAATCGCAAAGAGATCTTGCTCATCCGAGAATATATGCGTGAGATATGACGCGACCACCACGAAGTGGAGCACCTTGCTCAGTATGCGACCCATGCCATAGATGACCGTGTCTCCCGCTAGCTGTCTCATCAGTGACATGACCACAAAGATCATATCCTCAGTCATGGCATAGAGCGAAAAGCTGCTCAGAGCGTACTTTCGTTTTTACAGCCAGTACTATATCAGATGAACACACAGCTTCTCAGAGAGATATGCGCTATACCTGGTGCCCCAGGATTTGAAAATCACGTGCGCAAAGCCATCATCAAGCATCTAGACGGTCTCATAGACGAGTATAGCGTGGATGCTATGGGAAATCTCATCGCCATCCGGCGTGGAAAGACGGATAAGAAACTCGCCATCGCAGCCCACATGGATGAGATCAGCTTCATCGTCAAGCATATAGATGATGATGGCTTCATCAGATTCCATCCCCTGGGAGGATTTGATCCTAAGACTCTGACTGCTCAGCGCGTCATCATCCACGGGCGTAAAGACATCATGGGAGTCATGGGCTGCAAGCCCATACACATCATGACCGCAGAAGAGCGAAAAAAACTACCTACACTCAATGACTACTTTATAGACACGGGTATGAAGAAGTCAGAGCTCACCAAGCATGTGCAGGTAGGAGACAGCATCACTCGCGAGAGAGAACTCATAGAGATGGGCGACTGTGTCAATAGCAAATCACTAGATAACCGCGTGTCAGTCTTTATTCTTATAGAGGCACTTCGCAAGCTGCGAGACCATCAGCCTGGCTGCGATGTATACGCACTCTTTACCGTGCAGGAAGAGGTAGGGCTACGAGGAGCCATCACCGCTACCCAACAAGTAGATCCAGACTATGGCCTAGCCCTAGACGTCACCATAGCTAATGATATCCCTGGCGCTCAGCCACACGAGGCTATCACCAAGCTAGGAGAAGGCGCAGCCATCAAGATCATGGATGGCAGGACCATCTGCGATCCCAGGATGATCCGCTATCTGAAGGAGCGCGCAGATCACGCCTCCATCCCATGGCAGGCAGAGGTGCTTACTGGAGGCGGTACGGATACAGCAGCCCTGCAGCGCTCTGGAAGACATGGAAGCATAGCTGGCGCCCTGTCTATTCCCAGCAGATACATCCATCAGCACATAGAGATGTGCCACAAGGACGATATTCAAGGATGCATAGACCTCCTCACCGAGGCATGCCTACACATAGACACCCAAGACTGGAATCATGACTAAGCACTGGAAAGAAGACGATGATAAGCTCAAAGCTACATTTGAGTTTGATGATTTTATACAAGCTTGGGGCTTCATGAGCTCCGTAGCGATGACCGCTGAGAAGCAAAATCATCACCCCACCTGGACTAATACCTACAACGAGGTGCATATAGAGCTGAGCACACACGATGCAGGAGACGTGATCACGGATAAGGACCACAAGCTCGCTCAATCCATCTCTGATATCTACGACGCTTGAGTATATCGCTCCATTCCAAGCTTCCGCATACGGAGCAGAGCATCTTCTCCGTGATGGCTCAGCTGAGTGCTCAGCATGAGACTGTGAATCTGGGTCAGGGCTTTCCTGAGCGCAATCCCGATCCGCGTCTGCTAGCACTTGTGGAAGAGACCATGCAGTCTGATAGGCATCAGTACGCATCCATGGCTGGACTTCCCAAGCTCCGAGCCATCATCGCAGACCAGCTCGCTCGTCGTTATGACACGGATCTCTCCATAGATGATGTGACCATATGTACAGGTGCCACACAAGGACTCTACACTGCCATCACTGCCACCGTACATCCTGGTGACGAAGTCATCATCATAGAACCAGCCTATGACAGCTACGCGCCAGCGGTTCGCAGTAGCGGTGGCAAGGTGATCCCCGTACCGCTTCATGGTCATGATTTCTCCATGGACTGGGATGCCCTCAGATCGGCTATTACTTCCCGTACGCGTATGATCGTGATGAATAGTCCGCACAATCCTACAGGAAAGATTCTTTACTCACCAGAGTTCTTCCGGCATCTCCGCGATATCGTGAAGGATACTGATATCCTCCTCCTCAGTGACGAGGTCTACGAGCTCATGACCTATGAGGATGCCAAGCACTTGAGCATACTCAGTGATCCAGAGCTGTCTTCACGCGCTTATGTAGTCTACTCCTATGGTAAATCGCTGCACTGCACTGGCTGGAAGATGGGTTATGTCATAGCACCGCCCGTGCTCATGACAGAGTTTCATAAGCTCCATCAGTACGTCGTCTTCTCCGTCAATCATCCTCTCCAGCGTGCCGTGGCGCACTACCTTGAGACGGACTTTGAGGATAGGTCTGTGGCGGACGCATTTGCGCGAAAGCGCTCCCTACTCACTGACTCACTAGCAGGGGCTCGATGCACGTGGCTGGGCAGTGAAGGATCATACTTCGGTGTACTCGATTACAGTGCGGTGAGTGATATGGATGATGTGGCTTTCGCCAAAATGCTCGTGCGAGACCACGGAGTCACCACCATACCGCTGTCACCATTCTACACACAGGGAAGCTCACGAAAGCACCTACGACTATGCTATGCCAAGGCGGATGAGACCATCACGGCTGGTGCTGCCATCCTATCTGCTCTGTAATCAGTAAGCTCTGACCTCGCGCTTTTCCATGTAATTGACGAAGGCACGGTGGACCACTTTATTGCCACCCGGCGTAGGATAATTACCGCTGAAGTACCAGTCACCGAGATGATCAGGGCAAGCTTCATTGAGCGCATCTACTTTCTGATAGATGATCTTGAGCTCACACTCTAGGCTGTCTGGACTGAGCATACTAGATATGCGATCTGAGATCTCCTCGTCAGTAAACTGGTCATAGAGACGCTTTACGTGATTGACCTTGACCTCCTCATCTTGATCTCGCTTACAGTCAGCGTAGACTTCCTCGAGCAGATCTTCTTGGTTGCGCTCCTGTAAGAGAGAGATCATCGCCTGGAAAGCGACAAATCGACTCATGATAGACATGTCTATGCCGTAGCAGTCGGGGTAGCGTATCTGCGGTGCACTTGATAGTATGATGATCTTGCGAGGTCGCAGTCGAGCTACCATCTCTACGATACTATCGCGCAGCGTGGTACCGCGCACGATGCTATCGTCAATGAGGACGATGGTATCTTTCTCGTTTTCTATGAGGCCATAGGTGACGTCATATACGTGACTCACGAGTGTATTTCTCACCAGCTCATCAGCGATGAAGGTGCGCATCTTGGCATCTTTCACCACAAGCTTCTCCACGCGCACTTTCTGATCCCATACCGCATCGAGCTTGCCATTTTGTGAAGGCTCTGAAGAGAGTATGGTCGCCTTGCGACGCTTATCAAGGATGCGCTGGCACTCCTCTATGAGGCCTATGTGCGCTGTCTCTGCGGTATTGGGGATAAAGGAAAATACCGTGCGATCAAAGTCAAAGTCGACTTCTTCCAGCACCCGTGGTGCCAGTGCAGCTCCGAGCGCCTTGCGCTCACGATAGATGTCTCGATCATTGCCCCGCGAGAAGTAGATCCGCTCAAAGGAGCAACTCTGCTTCTCACCGCGACCCTGGAAGGCATGCTCCTCTATACGCCCGTCTTTCCGGATGGTAAGGACATGGCCAGGCTGCACTTCTTTGATGTCGTGATGCAGTATATCAAAGGCCGTCTGTATGGCTGGTCGCTCTGATGCGACTACTACGATCTCATCATTTTCATAGTAGAAGGCTGGCCGGATACCATTGGGATCACGGATGACAAATGCATCGCCATGCCCTATCATCCCCGTCATCACATACCCACCATCAAATCTCTTGCAAGTGCGAGTGACAATCCTCTGGATGTCGATATTCTTGACGATCAGCTCATTGATCTCTTGGTTGCTGTACCCGTCAGACTTAAACCAGTTAAATAGGCGCTGGACCTCATCATCCAGGAAGTGGCCCATCTTCTCAAGCATCGTCACCGCCTCAGACCTTTCCTTGGGAAATTGCCCGAGGTCCAGCAACTCTTGGAAGAGTGTGTCCACATTGGTCAGATTGAAGTTACCTGCCAGGACCAGCGAGCGATTCATCCAGTTGTTCTTCCTTAGGAATGGATGGCAGCTCTCGATATTATTCAGTCCATGCGTGCCATAGCGAAGATGGCCGAGCAGGAGCTCCCCAGTATAGGGCTTGTTGAGTTTGAGCCACTCGGCATCTTGCATCTGCTCATCAGTGAGCGTGTCAAATGATTTGTAGACGGTCTTAAATAGCTTCTGCAGATAGTTAGCGCCAATCGCGCGCTTGCGGCTGATGTACCTGTAGCCAGGTGGCATGTCGTGCTTGATCACAGCGATGCCAGCACCATCCTGGCCGCGATTGCGTTGCTTCTGCATCATGAGCTGTAGCTTGCTCAGGCCGTAGAGAGCTGTACCGTATTTCTCTTGGTAGTAGGATAGAGGTTTGCGCAGTCTGATGAGGACGATGCCGCACTCGTGCTGGATATTTTCACTCATAGGAACTCAGGCTTGGTAGACACTTTTCACGCCACAGTGGTCGCACATGAGCATCTACCGTACAAAAGTAGCCTGATATATAGGAGTCTCGAGGATTTTCATGAAATTTGCTAGCTATGGCCTTACGATTTGGAAAAAACATTCAGCCGCGACAGTTTAACTACCAAGCCAGATGGTATGATGCCGAGAAAGAAGATCTCGAGCGCCGCCTCTCCAAAATAGATGCCTCCAAGGAAAAAGGCGTAGAAGCCATGAAACTTCGCATCAGCGATGGCATGCGCAATACCAGCATGGTCAATAAGGAATGGAAGAAGAAGCTCACTCGACAGAGCAACTACCGGCTCATCATCGTGCTCATGCTACTCCTCATCATTACTTGTGTGCTCTTCTTCATGTACTACCCACTGATCTTATCACTCGCAGAATAGCCTCAGTCTATGCCTGATATCATCCAGCTCCTGCCGGATCACATCGCTAATCGTATCGCAGCCGGTGAGGTAGTGCAGCGTCCTGCATCTGTGGTCAAGGAGCTCATGGAAAATGCGCTGGACGCTCAGGCCACCATGATCCGCTTAGTACTGCGACAAGCAGGCAAGGCGCTCATACAGGTGACAGACAATGGCGTGGGCATGACGGAGACTGACGCACGCATGTGCTTTGAGCGGCACGCCACCAGCAAGCTCCGTAGCGTGGATGAGCTCTACGCCATCCGCACCATGGGATTTCGCGGTGAGGCGCTAGCTAGTATTGCCTCGGTAGCGCGTGTGGAGCTACAGACTAAGCGCGCTGATGATCTCGCTGGCACACGTATCGTCATAGAAGATTCAGATATCAAGACCATAGAACCCTGCGCCTGTCTAGATGGCACCGTGGTGACCGTCAAGCAACTCTTTTATCACACCCCCGCACGCCAAAAGTTCTTAAAGTCTGACACTGTAGAACTTCGTCACGCTCAGGACGAATTTCTCCGAGTGGCCATGGCACATCCAGACATCGGCTTCAGCCTCAGTCATAATGATCGTGAGATCTTCCATCTACCCGCTGGCTCTCTCAAGTCGCGCATCATACACGCGCTAGGAAAAAATCTAGATGACAAGCTCATACCACTGTCAGAAGACACCGAGCTCATCAAGATCACAGGTATGATAGGTGCTCCGGCTTCCGCCAAAAAACGACGCGGTGACCAGTACTTCTTTATCAATAAGCGCTTCATCAAGTCGCCATATCTGCACCATGCAGTGCGCTCCGCATATGGCGAGCTGATAGAGTCCACTAGTCATCCGCTCTATGTCCTCTTCCTGGAGATGGATCCCGCACGAGTGGATGTCAATGTGCATCCTAGCAAGCAGGAGGTGAAGTTTGAGGATGAGCGGATACTCTACAATTATCTACGAGTCACATGCAAGCATGCACTAGGAAACTCTTATGCGATTCCTAGTCTAGACTTTGAGCGATCTAGCACAGGTGGATTTGATGCCAGGCAGGGGATGACAAGCGCCAGTACCTACCAGGCTACTCCACTGACCGAGCGTCAGCAAAATAATATGGACAACTGGCGCCAGCTCTATGAGCACCATGACAGCACGGCCGAGGAACTCGCGGACACCAGTCCTACGACTGCTATAGCGGAGAGATCTCGCAGAGCATTTGCTCTGACCTCAGGATATCTCTGCATAG
>JAHDBH010000013.1:0-5719 GCA_020630495.1 Saprospiraceae bacterium | reverse complement strand
ATAGCGGAGAGATCTCGCAGAGCATTTGCTCTGACCTCAGGATATCTCTGCATAGAAGACGTGGATGGACTGCTGCTCATAGACCACAGAGCCGCACTCGCCAAACTCTATCAAAGTCAACTCTTACAACAGTGGGAATCTAAGGAGCAAGTCGCGAGCCAAAAAGAAATCTTTCCCTCGACCATCCACTTATCTCCAGCAGACTGCGCGCTCATGCCACAGATCATACCGCAGCTCAATCGTATGGGCTTTCGCGTAGAAGAATTTGGGCAGGAGAGCTACATCAACTATGCTGTACCCGCGCTGGGTGTATCAGATATCTCTCTGTCAGAACTTCTAGAAGAGATTCTCTCGGCTTACAAGGACGACCGACCAGCCAGCTCAGGGCTAAGCGAATATGTCGCCAGTAAAATTGCCTTGCAATGGTCTAGACGTAAACTTCCAGAGAGCTCAGACGCTAGTATTCTGAGTCTCTATGATCAGCTCGCTTCACTCGCTGATACCAGCCCAGGCCCCACTGGTCGAAAACACATCCTACGTCTATCTCTACCAGAACTAAAGGCACTCTTCACTAGTTAATGTGGGAGAATGCAAGGTAGCGAATGAATAGACTTACAGACGTAGTCAAGCACTTACTGGCGATTAACGTCATTGTATATCTCATCGCTGTGGTATTCTTTGAGCGAGAGCAGTATCTCACATTTCTAGCACTATTCTTTCCTTCTAGCGATTACTTTCAGGGGCATCAGTTGGTGACTCACATGTTTATGCATGGCGGGCCAGCGCATTTATTTTTCAATATGATGCTACTGTTTTTTCTTGGCCCTCACGTAGAGCAAGCATTGGGTCATAAGAAGTTTTTATTTCTTTATTTATTCTCTGGAGTGGGAGCTTTCCTGTTGCACTTTGTGATGATTGTAGTCTTGGGAAATCTGGGGATCAATGTACCCGTAGTGGGAGCATCAGGTGCGCTCTATGGTGTGCTCGTCGTGTTTGCGCTTCTCTATCCCAATGTCAAGCTGATGTTGCTCATCCCACCTATCCCTGTCAAGGCAAAAGTCCTGGTACCTATATTGATTGCAATTGATCTATTTGGTGGATTTGGAGTGGCTTCATCACCTATTGCTCACTTTGCGCACCTTGGCGGTGCATTATTTGGATTTCTGGCATTTACATACTGGCGTATGCGCTCAGCAAGTTAACTAGCTATGTTTGATACTATCTGGCAAGATCTTAAGCGCGAGTATCGCACTGGCAATATGGTCACTCGGATCATATTAGTCTGTGTAGCTATATTCATCTCTGTAGCACTCATACGCCTCATCACCAAGGGGGCCAATGTGAGTAACAGTGCAGCCTACACGGCCATGATAAACTATCTCTCCATCGCGGGAGACCCTATCCAGTTGCTCAAGCAGCCTTGGAGCATATTCACACATATGTTTCTACATGAGGATGTGTGGCATCTTGTCTGGAATATGCTATGGCTTTACATTTTTGGGCGGATTGTGGGAGATCTGTTGGGAGATCAGCGCGTGCTACCGTTATACATTCTAGGTGGCCTGGCAGGTGCCTTATTTTTCCTCGTCTACTCCATGGCATTTGGCCTCAAAGGCTACGCACTCGGCGCCTCCGCTGCGGTAAGTGCCGTGGTATTTGCAGCAGCTTTCACGTCTCCTGACTATATGATACGGCTCATCCTACTAGGTAATATTCCGATCAAGTACATCGCTGCTTTCCATCTCGTCATGGATATCCTATCACTAGGCTCAGGTAACACTGGTGGTCACGTGGCGCATCTAGGCGGTGCTGCCATGGGCGCCATATTTGTGCTACAACTGCGCAGAGGTCTCGACCTTACAGAGCCACTGCAGTCGACTATCCTATGGTGGAAATCACTCTGGAGCCAGTCAGACACCACACGCCGCAGAGCCTCCAGCTATCGCGAGAGTCAGAGTCGTCGCAGTATCAAGATTGTCCATAGTCAGAAGAAGCGCAGCACTACAAGGAAAGCCAGCTCACCAGCGCCTGACGATATGCAGACGCGTATGGATAAGATTCTGGATAAGATCAATGCCACGGGAATGAGTAGTCTCTCGGACGAGGAGAGAGACTTTTTGCAGAGCTTTGGAAAGTAATGCGCCAGATCGTCAGACTCGTACTGCTCGCAGCAGGCATCAGCTTACTGCTGAGTAGCCTTTGCCCTCTAGTGGATCCTCAGGAATTTGCTCTGCTGAGCGCATTTGGAGTCATCCACCCCTTCCTCATCATCTTACAGGTCGTACTGCTCGTCATACTCCTCCTGATCTCATCTCGGCTCGTATGGATCCCAGCCATAGCTCTGCTCTGTGCTATACCATCTCTGCCTAGGTACTTCAGTTGGGATAGCCCTCGGGATGATGCGGAGGCTCAATACGATATCCTCAGTTACAATGTCGGTGCCGTGAATGCGCGCTCCACTTCTGATATTGCCGCGCTCAGATCAGATCTATCTAGTCTGTCTCCAGATGTCGTTGCCTTCCAGGAATGTATCTCGGCTGTAGCAGATATCATGAGTGATCTTCCCGCTTACCGATACACCTACAGCCATCCGCTGCCAGGACCAGCCATCTACAGTAAGTACCCGATCCGCGCAAGTGGCGAGATACCCTTTGCCTCCCGCGTCAATGCCTGCATATGGACTGATATAGACCTGCCCGAGCAGCGCATCCGTCTGTACAATCTGCATCTACGCAGCTCACATATCTCTCAAGCCGCCGATGAGCTCATAGGCAATAATTCTCTGTCCAATAAGGAAGCAATGGACAAAAGCGGCCTCATCCTACGTCGCTTCATAGGCAGTAGCAAGATCCGAGCTGGAGAGGCGCAGCGTGTCCTGGATCACAGCAAAGAGACCGAGTTGCCGAGCATCGTATGTGGCGACTTCAATGAGACTCCACAGTCCTATACTTACAGTATCCTCGCAGAAAATCGAACTGATAGCTACGTGGAGCGGGGTCGCGGACTGGGCATCAGCTATCAAGGACGTATACCATGGCTGAGGATTGACTATGTGCTGCTTCCAGATAGCTTCAGCGTACTGCACCATGAGCTACAGTCCTGGTCGCACTCTGATCATGCTCCTGTCCATGTAGGCTTCCATCTGCCTATGCAAGAGCAGTAACTTTGCCCATTCTTATCATTCAAGAATCCATGAGCACCACACCCACCCTATCCGTCTATAATAGTCTGACGAGAAATAAAGAAGAGTTCAAGCCGCTCGTAGAAGGCCAGGTAAGTATGTATGTCTGTGGACCCACGGTCTACAGCGACGTGCATATCGGTAATGTGAGGACGTTTATCAGCTTTGACGTGATCTATCGCACGCTCCTATATCTGGGTTACAAAGTCCGCTATGTCCGCAATATCACAGACGTAGGCCACCTGCTAGATGATGGTGAGGATCGCATCTCCAAAGGCGCACGTAAGCTACAGCTCGAGCCTATGGAAGTCGTCCAGAAATATACCAATGGCTTTCATGATGTCATGCGCACATTTGGCACATTGCCACCGAGCATAGAGCCCAGAGCCACAGGGCACATCATAGAACAGATCGAGATGGTGCAGGCCATCATGGACAATGGCTACGGCTATGAGAGCAATGGCTCTGTCTACTTTGACACAGAGAAGTATATCGCGGACCAGCCCGAGCTCTATGGTCAGCTCAGCGGTCGCAAAGTCGATGAACTATTGACAGAGACACGCAGTGAGCTCAAGGGATCCAGCGATAAGAAAAATCCTTCCGACTTTGCCATATGGATGAAGGCTGGAGAGGATCACATCATGCGGTGGAATAGCCCCTGGTCCGAAGGATTCCCAGGATGGCATCTCGAGTGTAGCGTCATGAGTACTAAGTACCTCGGAGATACATTTGACATTCATGGCGGAGGAAACGATCTCAAGTTTCCCCATCACGAAAACGAAATTGCCCAAAACATGGGAGCCTGCGGATGTCAGCCATCACGCTACTGGCTGCATACCAATATGCTGCTCATGAATGGTCGCAAGATGAGTAAAAGTGAAGATAATAGCATCTCACCTGCAGAACTCCTATCAGGAGATAGCAAGCACATCACCCAGCCGTATCATCCCATGGTGATCAAGTTCTTTATGCTACAGTCACACTACAGCAGCACCCTCGACATCTCTGACGAGGCTCTCCTTGCTGCCGACAAAGGTTATCGCAGACTATGTGAAGGGCTGAAGACACTGGAGGGACTGGGCCTTTCGGCCAAAAACCAAACACCTGGTGCTCGCGACGCAGAACTATTAAAGCTACTCGATGACATCGATACAGAGCTCTGTGATGATTTCAATACACCCAAGGCCGTCGCTAAGATCTTTGAGATACTCCCTCTGATCAATGGTTACAAGGGCGGCACTATCGCTGCAGATCAGCTCTCCGCAGATGCTCTCCAGCAGACTAGTGTAAAATTGCAACGCATCTTCTCTGATGTGCTAGGACTACAATCTACCTTGGATGATCAGTCTGGTGGTGGTAAAGCTCTAGATCACGTGATGGAGCTCGTGCTTGATATGCGCCAGAGCGCACGCCAAAGCAAAGACTGGGATACATCTGACAAGATACGTGACGGTCTCGCTGCAGCAGGCATTACTGTCAAGGACGCTAAAGAAGGCAGTACCTGGACCATCAATTAACTGATAATATGCTCTCTATGACTAGTAGATATCTGCTCTGCCTCTGTATACTTCTAGCGACGATATGTGGCTGTAAGAAAGATCCGTCTAGTGATGGCTCGCCCTCAGAATCTCGATCGGCCACCAAGCACTGCAAGGGAATGCCGGAGTTTCAGCGAGATAGTGCCTATGCCTATATACAGAAGCAAGTGGACTTTGGTCCGCGCGTACCTGGCACAGAAGCCCATGCGCAGTGCGCTGATTGGCTACGTCGCACGCTGGTGCGACATGGCGCCGAAGTGAAAGTGCAGAGTTTCTTAGCGCAAGTCTACACGGGAGAAAAATTTACAGGAAAGAACATTATCGGAGCTATCAAGCCTCGCCAGCGCAATCGCATATTGCTCTGTGCGCACTGGGACTCACGCCCGTTCTCTGATCATGATCCTGATCCGGAAAAGCGCGACCAGCCTGTCATCGCTGCCAATGATGGCGCTAGCGGTGTAGCGGTATTGCTAGAGCTTGCGCGTGTATTTGCTCAGTCGGATATCCCTATCGGCGTGGACATCATATTATTTGATCTGGAAGATTACGGTGATGCAGACGGGAACGACCCTTTTACCTGGGGTCTAGGCAGTCAGCACTGGAGCCGCACGCGTCATGAGCCAGGTTACCGCGCCGAATATGGCATACTACTAGACATGGTAGGCGCTAAAGACGCCGTGTTTCCTAAAGAACTCTTCAGTAAGAAATACGCTGGTAAACAACTTGACAATGTCTGGAATATCGCGCATCTGCTAGGATACAATGATCTCTTCAGCATGGAAGATGGCAGCGCCATCACAGATGATCACTACTTCATCAATACCATTGCTGGTATCCCTACCATCGATATCATACACCTTGATAAGAATAGCAGCAATAAAAGCTTCTTTCCACACTGGCACACTACCACGGACGATATGTCTCACATAGACAAGCGCACGCTAGGCGCCGTAGGCGATGTACTTATGAATGTGCTTTGTCGCGAGGCGGCGGAGTAGAT
>JAHDBH010000012.1:1305-54819 GCA_020630495.1 Saprospiraceae bacterium | reverse complement strand
CACATTTGCTAGACATAGCCCCTATACGCTTCACCCAGCCACCGCTCGTATACCTTTGGATCAATCTCATCTAGAAAGCAACTTTGCAGGCACGCGTATATCTCGCGCATCATGCGGTCGTCATCAGGATTGACATCAAGGATGAGAGACATATCGTCGGCAAATTCTTTACTTGTGGGCTCGATTCTGTGACGCTCCAGATGAGCTAGTAATCTGGGCATGGTCTCGTAATCACAGCTGAAAGCATAGCGAGCTCGGACCTCTGACTCATGGATGAGATCTGGGGAGAGGGCGAGTTCTGCAGATTCGCGGTAGGCTTTGATGAGTCCGCTGCTGCCGAGCTTGGTGCCGCCGTAGTAGCGCACGGATATGACGCTTGTGTAGGAGAGTTCAGCGCTTTTTATAGCCCCTAGGATAGGTCGGCCTGCTGTGCCAGAAGGCTCACCATCATCGCTGGAATACTCAAGTCGATCTTGCATGAGTCCTATGGTCCATGCGCTGCAGTGGTGTGTGGCTTTGGGGTGTAATTCTCGGAGGGCTCTCAGGTGTTGGTCAGCCTCACCTCTATTCGCCACATGCTGAGCAAAGCCGAGAAATTTACTTCCTTTGATGCGTAGTTCGGATTGGCCTGGTGCCGTGAGGATCTTGTAGCTCCGTTCCATCACCGTCCAGCCAACAAGATGAGTGACATGCCTCCGACAGCCAATAACAGGCCTAGGGCATTTTTAGTACTGATTCTCTCTTTAAAGAGCAACAGTCCTATCACTCCAGATAGGAAGAGTACCCCTATATTGCAAAGGGGAAATATGATGCTTCCTTCGTAGCCCTGATCAAATAGCCGGACCAGAAAGTAGATCGAGTAAAAATTGGGAACGCCGAGCACAATTCCCGCCACGACGGATCGCCAGATTGCCCCTACGCTTGGTAGGCTCCTCCTGGAAATCTCATTGCGGCTCTGATAAGCCATCAACGCGATCATATAGGCCATACCCAGTGCCCCCGCCAAGCCAAAGATGACCGTAGTAATTGATAAGTCATCACCCGTCCAGAGTCCATCTTTCTTGATGACAAGGAAGGTCGTCTCGATGGTAGCTCCTGTGAGAAAAGTGAGCAGCGGAAGTAACCAGTGCCACCATCTATGGTCGTCAGTCCCCTGACTCAGGGCTGGTCGATAGCTGAAGAGAACAGCTACTACACAGATGACTATACCGAGTACCTTGAGGTAGCCTGCGGACTCGCCGTATACAGCTATAGCATAGCCTGCGCTGGCGATAAAGGGCAATTTCTGAAAGACTGCAGCCAGGCTCATACCAAAGTACTTGACGGTGAGACCTACTATATTGAATCCAGAGATGAACAGCACTCCGAGAGCGAGAAGGTGCCATCTAGCAGGTGAGTGCAAGAGATCAAGCTGTGCTATCATACTGGGATCACTGATCACGCCAGTAGCCACACAGGTAAGGTAGTTGATGACTATCGTGAGCAGTAGATGGATCTCGTACTTGGCGTACATCTTAAACAGTACCACGATGATCGTGGAGCAGAGGATGGTCAGGACAAAGTATATCACGCTGCAAGATTGCGAAAACTTAGCATTTAATCGTAATATATAAGTCAATTATATATTAGATCATTCTACATTTGTTGGTAAATGGAGCGAGTGTGAAGACGACGCTAGAGCAGTATGATGACATCATGGGTGAGTGCAGAGAGTTATTCCTACAGAAGAATAGCGACTACGGTAGCTCATGGCGAGTCCTGAGACCGCCCTCTCTCACTGATCAGCTCTATATCAAGGCGATGAGAATCCGCACCATAGAGGAGTCTGGCGAGAATCGCGTGGGAGATGATATACGCGATGACTACATAGGGCTCATCAATTATAGTGTCATGGCTCTCGTTCAGCTCGATCATCCCTACCAGGAGGAGGCAGATCTACACTTCCCGCTAGAGCGACTGATGCTCGTATATGACAAGCATGTTGGAGTCATCAGAGAACTACTGAGTAAGAAGAATCATGACTATGGTGAAGTGTGGCGTGAGATGAGAATCTCAAGCATGACAGATCTCATCCTTATGAAACTTCTACGCGTCAAATCCATTGAGGATAACAACGGTCAGACTGTCGTATCAGAAGGTCTGGACGCTAACTACATGGACATCATCAACTATTCAGTCTTTGCGCTGATCAAGATATCAGAATCATGACCTTACCTACACTCCTTATATATATCGGCATAGCTGCCATCATCATCACAGTGCTGGTCAGCCTAGTGTTCAAGAAGCACAAGTCTTGGCTCATGACATTTCTGCAAAACTATTGCGGAGTCCTCTTCATCGTCAGTGGATGGGTCAAGGCGGTAGATCCCTTGGGTACTGCTTATAAGATGGAGCAGTACTTCGCAGAGTTTGAGACGCTATTTGATGGGACGTGGTTTTCTTTTCTATCGCCCATGTTCCCTTGGCTGAGCGAGTATGCCATCGGCTTCAGTGTATTCATGATCGTACTAGAGATCGTGATGGGCTTGATGCTTATACTAGGTGTCCGAGGTAAGTTGACGAGCTGGGCATTCCTTCTGCTGGTAGGATTCTTTACCTTCCTCACTGGTTTCACTTATCTGACGGGCTACGTAGGTGCTGAGGCAAGCTTCTGGCAATTTGGTGAATGGGGAGCGCACAATAAGGCAAATATGAAAGTCCAGGATTGTGGTTGCTTTGGCGACTTCATCAAGCTGGAGCCAAAGACATCTTTTCTCAAGGATATATTCCTCTTGATACCTGCATTTTTCTTTGTGTTTAAGCACAAGGACATGCATCAGCTCTTTTCACCCGCTATTCGGTCAGTCATGACCTTGGTCACCGCTGTGGGAATACTCCTGTACTGTCTGAGCAACTTTGCTTGGGACATCCCTGGCCAAGACTTCAGACCCTTCAAGGAGGGCGTCAACGTGCGCGAGCAGAAGCGACTGGAAATGGAAGCCCAGAGCAATGTCCATATCACAGAGTGGGTCCTTACCAATAAGTCTAGCGGCGAAGTAGTCAGTATGAGCAATGCAGACTACATGGGAGGTAAGTATAAAGAGTATCCCAAGGCAGACTGGGATATAGATAATAAGCTCAGCGAGCCTACCATGGAGAGAACTAAGATCTCTGACTTCGCTCTGGAAGATGAAAATCTTGATGATCAGGCGGAGGCACTGCTCATGGAGCCGGGCTATGTGATGATGATCATCATTCCTAAGCTCAAGAGTCAAGAGTCTTACGAGAAACAGACGGTAAACCGCACAGAATATCGCGTAGACACCATAGCCGCAGCTGATGGCAGCGACTACAGCCTACAGCGAGATACTGTGGAAATTACAGAAGAGGTAGATGTGGTTTCTTACAGCTACGATCAAGATCTGATCCGCGCTTTTGTTGATCATGTCAATCCCATCACTGAGGCCGCTCAGAAATCTGGCATGCTGGTAGTAGGTGCTGCTGGTGCGGCTACTCAAGAAGCGCTTTCTTCGCTCAAGCAGCAGGCAGATCTAGATTACGATTTTCTCACAGCTGATGATATCATGCTTAAGACGATCATCAGATCTACACCAGGAGTACTGCTGATGAAAGATGGTATCATCCTTAAGAAATGGCACTATAAGAAACTGCCAAGCGCAGAAAAATTTGCCTCCTCATACCCCAACAAATAGACCCTAGCTATGCTGAGTAGAAGAAGTGTAAGAATCAAAGTGCTGCAGCAGCTGTATGCTCTTAATCGCGATCAAGAGCTGAGCCCCAAGGATGCGCTCAAAAACTATGATAAGAGCATAACTCAGTCTTATGAGCTCTGTGATTTCGCGATATTTATTCTACTCAGAATAGCCGAATATGCCAAGATTGACGAGGAGAAGCGCAAGAGAAAACATCTAAAGACCATCGAGGATCAGACTTTCAATAGCAAGATGGCGACCAATTCATCTACCACTTCCCTGAGTAGCTCTACGACACTAGAGAAGGCGATAGATGATGGCGACTTCGAGACAAAGCTCGATAAAGATTTCATCAGGAAGATGTATCGCGAATTTATAAACAGCGACGAATTTGCGACCTACCTATCCGGTCAGACCGACACAGTAGGTGATCATCAGATATTGCTAGATCTCTTTAGATATTGTAGAAATCATGAACTCTTCAAAGAGACTGTTCAGGATCATTATCCCAATTGGAAGACGGATAAGTCCTTAGTCATAGGGATGATCAAGAAGCTCATCAAGGCACTTCCTCTAGAGGGAAATCATCGTGATTATCTCAAGCCTATGGATGAAGAGGCCGAGGACTTTGGTAAGGAGCTGCTGCGCAGCACGATCAAGCATCAGAAGCTATTTGATGAACTGATAGAGCCAAAGTTGGAAAACTGGGATGCAGAGCGGCTGGCCATCATCGATACCATCGTCCTTCGTATGGCTCTGGCTGAGCTGGTCTACTTTCCTACGATACCCAAGAAAGTCACGCTCAATGAATATGTCGATATCTCTAAGTCTTACAGCACCGCTAAGAGCAAGGACTTCATCAATGGTCTCCTAGATAGACTCATGACAGACCTCTCTGCAGAGGGACTCATCGTCAAAGAAGGGCGTGGCCTCGTAGAGTAGAGCACAGACAGACTACCATAAGTGGAATATGCAGCCGCTTAAGGATTTGCTAGGGGAGCTCATCCCGCTCTTCTGCGAGAGCCTTTTGCTCTGCTAGCCGCTTATACATGTAATAGGTCTCTATCTGACTTTGCATAGCGATATCTCCACCTGTACGCTGGTACTCGTTTTCTCGCTCATGGTCTATGATGCGAGCCTTGACATTATCAGAAAACTGGATGTTGAAGATGCTGTGCACCTGGCTTTTGATCGAAAGATCGTAAATAGGAAATGCCGCCTCGATTCTGTACGAGAGATTTCTCTGCATCCAGTCAGCAGAAGACAGATAAGTCAGATCCTTGCCTGCTGCGTGAAACCAGTAGATGCGTGCATGCTCTAGGTAGCGATCGACTATGGATATGACTCGGATATTGTCGCTGTAGCCAGGGATGCCAGGCTTGAGACTGCATATGCCGCGCACGATCATGTCCACTTTCACACCCGCTTGTGCCGCTTGATAGATGAGGGAGATCATCTGCTTGTCTTGGAGGGCATTCATCTTGAGCTTTATAAATGCTGGCCGACCAGACTCCGCCTCGGCAATCTCATCGCGTATGAGTTGCTCTAGATCTGCCCGCAGATTGAAATTACCTACGAGTAAGTTGTCAAAGCTCTTTTTGGGTCGCTTGTTGGTCTCTATGAAGGTGAACATGCGCATCACTTCACTGGCGAGGCGCTCGTCACGGGTAAATAAGCCAAAGTCGCTGTAGAGTGTAGCCGTGTTTTCATTGAAGTTTCCTGTGCTGAGGTAAGAATAATTGACAGGCGTACCTTTTTCCATACGGCGTATGACAGCGAGTTTGCTGTGCACTTTGAGCCCAGGGAAAGAGTAGTGCACAGTGATGCCAGCTTGCTCTAGGCGCTCTGCCCAGCGCAGATTTTCCTCTTCGTCAAAGCGCGCTTTGATCTCCATAAACACGGTAATCTGCTTACCTTGCTTCACAGCATCGATCAAGTGCTCCAGGATACGACTCTTCTTACCTATGCGATACTGCATGACTTTGATATGTGTCACCAGTGGATCGCGGGACGCTTGGGCAAATAATTCCACCACAGGATCGTAACTGTGATAGGGATACATGAGCAGGATGTCCTGACGCGAAATCTCGTAAAATGCCTGACCATTGGCAAAGAGACCTGCCTGTAAGGGCGGAAGTGGCTGATTTTTCAGATGATCTTTCCCAAAATCTGGAAAGCCAAAAAAATCAAAATTGTTATGATATCGCCCCTCTGCAATGCAATCAAGAGGATCTAGGCTAAACTGCTCTATGAGGAAGCTCAGCATCTCCTCGGGCATCTTGCGATCATAGACGAGCCTACTGGTGAGTCCTATACTTCGCTTAGCGATGCTCTTCTTGATTTTCTCTACCAGATCGCCGCTATACTCGTCATCTATGTAGAGCTCGGCATCGCGTGTGAGCTTGATAGAGTAGCTTGCTAGCACCTCGTAGCCAGGGAACAGTACAGCCACATTGTGCCGTACGAGATCATCTAGCATGATGAGATGATTCTTTTTTCCCGAGCTCGGAAGATGGACAAATCTGGGTAGGTGCTCACTCGGAATTTTCACGATCGCGTAGCGTATATTATCGTCAAGGGGACGCTCTAGATCGCGGAGCTGTAGCGTGAGGTAGAGACTTGCATTGGTCAAGAAAGGACGGATCTTATCCTTGAGCAAGAGCACTGGCTGTACATAGGGCAGGCAATTATCTTCAAAGTATTTCTCGATGTACTCAATCTTTTCTTGATTGAGCTGATCGGCTGTGCGGATATAGATTTTCTCTTGCTTGAGTGCGGGTACGATCTGCTCGTGAAATATCAAGCTAAATTCCTCTAGCTGCTCATTGAGTATTGTGCGTATTTCTTTGAGGATCTCGCGCGGATCGTAACTGAGTGTATTCAGTGGTTTCTTGCCAGCACGCAGGATATTCCTGTGATTAGCCACCCTCACCCTGAAAAATTCGTCGAGATTGCTCGAGTAGATCGCCAGGAACTTGATGCGCTCCATCAGTGGTACTTGCAGATCCTTAGCCTCTTGTAGGACTCGGTAATTAAACTTCAGCCAGCTGATATCCCTGTGCTCATAGGGCATATCAGGAAGCAGGTCTGGGGACTTAGATCGGAGGCTAAATTTTAGCATATTCGTAAAGATATCTACTCGGACGCGTGTGGTGCGATAGGAGGCATGGACTAAGGTATAATTTTGTGATGTGCATACAGGTTCACTCCTAGGATGCATAGCTTCGTAGACTCTATTCACTGAGAAAAGCAATACACCATGGCACGTGAGATATACGTAGTAGGAAACTGGAAGATGAATCATACGCTAGACACATGTACCTCATTTTGGGATGATCTAGAGGGGGAGGATTTTCATCCAAATGTCAGAGCGGGTATAGCACCAGCTATGCCACTACTACATATCAGCGAGCGCAAGAGTACAGCACCGATAGATGTGTATGCACAAAATTGTCATGAAGCCTCATCAGGTGCTTACACGGGAGAAAGCAGTGCAGCTATGCTCAAGTCCATAGGCATCACAGGAGTGATCCTGGGTCACAGCGAGAGAAGAGAGATATATCATGAAAGCGATGCACTCATATTAGCTAAGATGAAGCACGCCCTCAGCGCAGATCTGCAAGTCATCTACTGCTGTGGAGAACCGCTAGACATCAGAAAAGCTGGTGCACAGAATGACTACATCAAGGATCAACTAGAGGCATCTCTACTACCTCTAGACGTGGACCAGCTTGCGCAGGTATGTATAGCCTATGAGCCTATATGGGCCATAGGTACGGGTGAGACTGCAAGCGCACAGCAAGCACAGGATATGTGCGCACACATCAGATCCCTCTGTACTGAGAAGTACGGAAAAGAAGCTGCGGACAAGCTACACATCTTATATGGCGGAAGCGTAAAACCTGCCAATGCTCAGGAAATCTTCTCTCAGACGGATGTAGACGGTGGCCTGGTAGGTGGAGCGTCTCTTGATAGCGGTAGCTACATGGAATTGCTGCAAATAGCAGGCAAGCTGATGGAGTAGAAAAAAGTTATAGAAGTTTTGTGATTTTCTTGACATATTATAAATTTCTTATATATTTGTTTTACAGATAGTAAGAAACTATAATATGAAGAGTATTGTCACACAGCGATTTGTGGAGTGTCTTGAGACGCTGTTGCAGGATAAGCGCATCGCTAGTTATCGTCAATTTGCTCTTTGTGTGGGTTTCCAAGCGTCTAATCTGGGCGAGATACGCAAGGGTAAGCGTGATGCTCCGCTCGAGCTATTGCGTAAGTCCATAGAGCAATATCATCTCAGTCCTGTGTATTTGCTCACAGGGAGTGGCCCGCTATTCACTAAGTCGTCTAGTCATGAGGCATTTGATGTACTCACTATCGTCACGGATGCTCAGGACCAGGAGCGGATCGTACACGTGCCGCAGCCCGCTCAGGCTGGCTACACAAGCGGCTACCGGGATCCAGCTTTCATAGAGAACATGCCTACGTACTCGCTTCCAGACATGCGTTATAGATCTGGATCTTACAGATCATTTGACGTGTCAGGACGCAGTATGGAGCCGACCATCCAGCCATATGATCGGGTAATTACTCGCTATATAGAGCCAGAGTACTGGCAGACTTCCGTCAAAGACCAACACGTATACGTACTCGTCACCAGCTCAGAAGTTGTCATCAAGCGCGTGAGCAACAGGCTCGCCGAGGAAGGTCGATTGATTGTACACTCTGATAATAGCTTCTATCAGAGCTATGCCATAGAATATAATGACCTGAAAGAAATCTGGGTGGTGGAAAGCTTTATGCGAAACTTTGATCACTGTCCCATAGCGCAGGGTATCCCCGAAGCAGACGCCGAGCCAGCACCTCAGCCTACATCTATTACAGCGCAGCCATCTACGACTGCTGAGGATCTAGAGAAGATGAGAGAACTGGTAGCGGATGACTTCTCGTCACTCATGTAGATCGCTCGCTATGATGCCATGAGGCAAATGCTCCGGCGGCCTCCATCTCATCAGCATACTGCGCTATCATTGCTTCTGGGCTATAGTACTGCTTGACAAAGTGCGTGTCAAAGTCCCCACTTACAAAGGCTTCATGATCCATGACATACCTGCCAAACTCTAGGGTTGTCTCCACTCCTTGTATGTCATATTCCTTAATTGCCTGTCGCATGAGGGCAATAGCCTGGTCACGGCTGTCGCCGTATACGATAAGCTTAGAGATCATAGGGTCATAGTAGATAGGTATCTCCATACCTTGCGTATAGCCACTATCTACTCGCACACCAGGACCTTTTGGCTCTTCGTATTTATAGAGCGTACCTATGCTCGGCGCAAAGTCTTGCAGTGAGTCTTCTGCGTATACTCTGAGTTCTATGCTATGACCTATGAGCTGTACGTCATCTTGTGTGAGTGGCAACTGTTCGCCACGAGCCACTCGTACCTGCAGTTCCACGAGGTCCAGACCAGTGATGAGTTCTGTCACGGGATGCTCTACTTGCAGCCGAGTATTCATCTCAAGGAAGTAGAATCTATGGTGCTCATCAAGGAGAAACTCCACTGTGCCTGCACCTATATAGTCACAGGACCGCGCTACCTGGACGGCAGCGGCGCCCATCTCTGCGCGCAGGGCAGGGGTGAGTACTGCGGAAGGTGCTTCCTCCACTACCTTTTGGTGTCTTCGCTGCACGCTGCACTCGCGCTCATGGAGATGAAGCACATTGCCATGCTGGTCGGCAATGACTTGTACCTCTATATGTCTAGGACTCGCTACGTACTTCTCTATGAAGACAGCGTCATCACCAAAGCTCGCTCGAGCTTCGCCCTGAGCACGATCCATCTGCTCCTCAAACTCCTCAGAGGAATTGACGATACGCATGCCTTTGCCGCCGCCACCTGCGGAGGCCTTGATGAGGATAGGGTAGCCTATGTCTTCGGCGATTTTTTTGGCAGCATTGCGGTCTTCGATGGCGTGCTCTGTGCCTGGTACGAGCGGTATGTCATATCGCGCAACTGTCTGCTTAGACTCAAGCTTGCTTCCCATGACACGTATGGCGTGTGCTCGTGGACCTATAAATGTGATGCCCGCGACATCACACGCCTCTGAAAATTCGGCATTTTCGCTCAGGAATCCGTAGCCAGGATGGATAGCGTCGGCACCGCAGTCTAGAGCTATCTGGATGATTTTATCAGCGAGCAGGTATGACTCGGAGGAGGGTGCTGGTCCTAGGTGATACGCCTCATCAGCCATCTGCACATGTGGCGCGAGGCGATCTGCATCAGAATAGACAGCCACAGCCTGGATGTTCATCCGCTGCAAGGAATGGATGACACGACAGGCGATTTCAGCTCGATTAGCAACTAGGACTTTTTTCATCGTGAAAAGGTAGACACTTATGAGGAAAAGACAATACTTTGACGTAACTTTGTGCTTCTTTTGAGATAAATCATACAGAGATCATGGATCCGATCAAATACATACACGAGCAGCTCACTGAAGCTACAGAATTACCTAAGTTCTCCTACGGCGATAATGTCGTGGTCAGCTACAGAATCCGCGAGGGTGAGAAAGAGCGTATCCAGGATTTTAAGGGTGACGTGATCAAGTTCGCTGGTGAAGGTGCTACTAAGACCTTTACCGTGCGCAAGATATCCAGCGGTGTGGGTGTAGAGAGGATCTTCCCACTATCTTCTCCCAATATCACTGCCGTGAAAGTCATCAAGCGCGGTCGTGTGCGCAGGGCTAAGCTTTACTATCTCAGAGAGATGGTAGGCAAGAAGGCCCGTATCCGCGAGAAGCGTACGCAATTCTAAGAGTCTTTGCTTTTTTTGTTGTGCCATATGTGGTCATCATCCCCAAGATGGCTTGGCAGAGCTATGCTCATACCGAATCACCAGCAACTCTTCTGAGATGTAGCTCCCTCACTCCCTTACGAGTTTCTTTATACCTGTTCCTAGCGCATTGGTTACTCGCAGATAGTAAATTCCTGGCTGCAAGTCGCTCAGATCTACGGAGGAGCGCTGGCTCGGGAGTGTACCACGAGTAACTGCTTTTCTAGTTTGGTCGTAGATCATGTACTCTGAGATGATCTCAGCATATGGCCAAGTTATTGTGATCATTCCCGATCCTGGATTAGGGTAGACTGATAGATCATTGCTAAGTTCAGCAGTATTCCTTACAGAGTTAGTACACGCAGTCCCACTCCTTACCTTGCGCACCGTCACAAAGTTGTCTGTGAGCTCGAGACAGTCTGTACCAAAATCGTTTTCAGATAGTAAAGATCCTATGGTGACACTGATGACATTGATGTCATGAGCAATTCCATAGACGCGACATTCGCCAGCTTCATCATCATTAAACAGGAATGAGCTTCCAAAACTAAATCCACGGATAACACCATCGGTATCTGTCACGATGTAGCTGTATGGTCCAGTACTGGTACTTGTAGTAGTAAATCGGACGAGATCCACATCGTCGTCAGCCACGCATATAGTCACATCATCGCCGCCATCTAGGAGACTAATGTTGCCAGCCTGTATGGATGCCACACCTAGTGAAAGAGGCTCTAGAGAGCGTACAGCACAGCTGGCTTCTGTATCAAGGGCTACAAGTGGCTCACCTACGCTTATAGTGAGTGCATCTCTGTGAGAGACGCTGTAGATACTCCACTGGTCAGCACCTTCCAGATCGCTTCCAAGGAGATAATCGCGGTCGACTATGCCTCTGACAGTACCTGAAGCATCCACGAGTAGAAGGCTGAGTGTCAGGTCTGTCTGGTAATCTATCTCAAGTCGCAGTGTGTCTGTGGCTGCTGGTGTACATAGTCGTACGCTATCCGCACCGCCGAGCAGAGGCGCGCTCGTACGCGGTACACTGAGATCAAGCCAGATCCTTTCCGTTGCACGATCTGCGCAGCCCGTGGCTATCTGAGCGCCGATGATGTTGTCACCAGGTCTCACAAGCAGTCTTCCGCTGTAGCTCACGCCAGTGATGCCATAGACACCATGGCCAAGGGATTCTGAAGGTATATCCGTACGTCCATCGTAGACTGCCAGTACTCGACCAGAAGCATTAGTAAATACTAAGGCATAGCTGAGTGGTGAGGCGTCTCCCAGATCTAAGCGAATCAGGGCATCCGTCACAGAGCAAATCGCAGCCGTATCTGTGACTCCCTCGTAGGATAGAGAGCCACCATCAGCCTCGGCTCTGATAAGATCAATGCTATTCTCACTGAGGCTGTGACAGAGCTCACTCAGATCTGCAGTGGGATCCAGTATGTCGTTTACTTCTATAGATAGATTTCCAGAATAGTAGAGTTGATGTACTCGGTATCTATCAGCCGCTAGATCAGTAAACACTATGGGGCCCGTACCTTCTATGATGTCTATGATCCTACCAGCTATATCCACTATCACCACAGCACTCGATGGGCCATCACCACCTTCTATGTCTAAAAAGAGTGTATCACTCCCAGTGACGCAACTATAGAATACACTGTCTCCCACAGTCGCAGAAATCCTGCTAGGACGAGTGCTCGTCTTCTGGATAGCTACAAAGTTTTCTGTAAGGCTTGAGCAATCGGTGGAGTACTCAGACCCGCTGCGCAGGTCGTCCCCTATGCTGAGGATGAGCTCGCCCGTGTAAGCCAATCCGTATACGCGACAGTCTCCAGCATTGGCATTGTCTAGATCGACATCACTTACCAGGCTCACTGCGGTCACCACATCGTCCGTATCTGTAAACACATAGGCATATTGAGAGCCCACGGACAGAGAAGACGAAAAGCTCAGCAGATCACTTGCACCATCATCTACGCATATCTCAGTACTGGTCTCTCCTTCACCGAGCAGGATGACACCGGCCTCAGGTACTTCTTTGATGACCACCACGGCATTGTCTGATAGGTCTGAGCAATCTGTACTGTAAGTGGTATAGTCGGCAATTTGACTACCGACTGTCACGGTAATGTCTCCTGTATAGACGAGTCCATAGATCTGGCATGTCCCTACTGGAAAGGCATCTAGGTCAAAACTATCTCTCGCTGAGACATTGAGTACGATACCATCTGTAGTAGTGATGATGCTGGCAAAATCTGCAAGAATTGGCTCAGAGGAGACGATGTTTAGAAAATTGGGTCTACCATCTCCAGGACATATGATCACGACATCTTTGCCATCCTCAGCAGTGACTGTACTGATTTCTGGTGCCTCTTTGAAGATCGGCACACGATTGGTGCTGAGAGCGAAGCATCTGGATGACAGGTCCTCTATCGTGTCTAGGAGCATCCCTACTTCTGCTCTGAGCGCTCCATTGTAATAGAGGCTCTGAGCGTAGCATTTGCCCGGAAGGGCTGGATCCAATAGCAATACCCCATCATCTGCCATCGCTGTGATCAGTCCAGTCTCATCTGTGAGTAGGAGAGTCTCAGAGCCGTCTGGATTGTCTATAAGAAAGCTCACTTCGGTGGCTCCTGGAACGCCCGGGCACACATAGGCTGCCGTATCTCCGGCAGTCGTAGTGAGAGTAAACTCTCCAAATCCCTCACGTGTGGCTACGATAAAGTTGTCACTGAGATCAAAGCAGTCATCGGATACCTCAGTATCAAATATGTCATCGCCCAGCGAGATTATCAGATTGCCACTGTACGAGACTCCTACGATCAAGCACTGTCCTCGTGGAAACAAGTCAAAATCGACGGAGTCTGTGCTGATGACATTGAGAAATTTCAGGTTGTTATCTGCTAGTAGATAAGCATAGTTAAGATTGGAGCCTCCAGTATTGATGAACCCTGTGAGGTCAGGCCTACCATCCCCGTTGCAGGCGGTGAATACTTCTGAGCTGTCTGAGAAGAATACTTCTCCGCCTTCTGCGGTTCCTTTCTGTATGCGTACTTCATTGCGTGATAGATCGTAGCATCCGCTACTGAGCACGCTACTATCATCTATGAGATCTCCTGGAGCGGTCAGGAGCGCACCGGTATAGCTCACACCTCGCACACGACAGTCGCCTGGTGGTATCTCTCGGATGTCTATGATCAGGGCATCTGAGATCGCCACCACACGATCATCAGGGTCAAGCAGGAGTAGAGCGTAAGGGCCTGAAGAGGCGCTGTCTGTGTCAAATACTACGAAGGGAATTCCACCAGACTCCGTACACAGAAAAGCTGTGTCATCACCCAGACTAGAGCTTAATCTACCACCATCTACCGACTCTTTACGGACTGCGATATGATTGTCAGATAGTTCTGAGCAGACTACGGCGATAGGTGCTATCAGCTGTCCATCCATGCTGAGTATCGTATCTCCTGGCTGGATGGTCAGAGATCCTATGTGTGAGACACCGTAGATGCGGCAGTCACCTGGACTGAGCGTGTCGAGATCTGAGCCTAATTCTTCTAGTTGACCTATGTATACTTGATCGCGAACCAAGATATAACTGTAGGAAGCATCTGACTCCGTGGTGCTTGCAAGATCTATCAGATCGGCATCACCGTCTTGTGGACAGCTGAAGACCTGTACCGCGCTATCTGGCTGAGAAAATACGGTTCCACCATCGAGCCTGGTACGGATGACACGCACAAAATTTTCACTCAGTTCATAGCAGTCTGTGGACAGTACGGCGTCTGGATCCAGAAAGGTCCCTATACGCAATAGGTGCTCACCTGTGTAAGATAATCCATACACGCGGCACTCGCCAGCGCCCAATCGCTCAAAGTCCGCACTCTGTCGCGATGGTAATCCTATGATGAGACCATCAAGAGTAGTGATGATGATCTGTAAGAATCCGTTTTGCTCCACGATGCTTTGAAACTCTACCAGATCAGGACTGCCATCACCTGGGCAAGCTTCAGATATAGCTCTGCCCAAGCCATCTCTCATGACGGGAGCTACTGGCTGTCCTTTGATGACTTCTAGAGCTTGATCAGATACATCAGCGCAGGAGACAGAAGGCGCATCCATGACATGGTCACCCACATCTATAGATAGTCCTGTGGTCACGTCTATACCCCAGAGGAGACACTTCCCAGCAGGGCGGTCGTCAAGGCTGATGGAATCAGCTGGTAGTATTTCCGTCACTATGCTATCTAGATTGGTAATCACATAGCGCATAGTAGCAAGGCTATCAGAACTCACCAAGCGAAAGTCATCTGCGACATCATTAGCTATGCACGCATATATGGGTGACCTTCCGCGATCATCCGTGATGACTCCTGCACTGACTCTAGTAGTACTGATCTGCAGTGCATTGGGGCTGAGGCTAAAGCAATCTGTACTCAGCATAAATGTGTCTAGCCCGATCGTATCCCCAGGCGCTATCGTTAGTTCACCGCTGTATGCGAGCGTTCTGATAGTGGTGAGACCCATAGAAAACTCATCTGCTTCGATGCGATCCGTATCATAGATGTCGAGTATCACGTCGCCACGCATATGCAGATACTCTACGATGCCTCGGGTAGGATCTGCGGTCATGAGATAGAGGGTATCCGTAAGTCCATCTCCAGCGCAGATGTCATAGATGTCCAGGCCCTGACGCTCTGTGATGAGGCCTGCCACTGGAATCTCCTTGATGATTTCTACAAAGTTGTCCGAGAGTACGGCACAGGATCCGCTGCTACTGATCTGCGAGATATCTTCTCCTGGTGGTGCGGTGAGATCGCCGTCATAGGACACGCCATAGACACGACATCTACCCGTGGGAAAACCATCAAAGTCAATCGCTGGAACTGGAAGGATAGTAATGACCTCACCGCTACCATCCGTAAGGATAAAGTCAAAGGAAGCTACACCCGTCTCTGAGCTAGAAAACTCTACCAAGTCACTCTGCCCATCGCCAGGACAGACGACTACTAGGCTATCAGCATTGCTGGTGAGTACTTGCGTGGGCTCACACTGAGACCAGGCGACGACTGACAATAGGCAAGACAGGATACTGAGAGATGTGCGTAGAGATCGGATCATGATGTAATGATAGGGAGATTATCTCCCATCAAGCGTCAGATACTGAGCACCTTAACGTATTATCTCCGCACTTTCTCTTTGTCTACCAGATATAGATCATCTCTCAGGACTAGCTCCGCATCCGCAGCATTGTCAAGGAGTATTTCTTGCCATTCTGATGTAGGAGATATGCGGTGATTTTGCTCAGCGACCATCACCTGAAAGTCCATAGCAAAATCCTGGTGAAAGCACTCCCAGCGGTAGGAGAGTACGAGATCATCTCCACGCTTCTCTGTATGATACTGGAATACTGGGATGTCCTGATGGTACAGATACTGTCTGAAGAATGGCTCGTAATCGCGACCAAGATACGCAGAGCTAAATGCCACAATGTCTTTTGTATCCGCAAAGCCCATCTGAAACTCCTGATAAAGAGCTTGTAAGTACGCGCGCCAGTCCTTTCCTTCTGGAAGACTGTGCCTCATCGAGTGCAGCACCCAAGCGCCCTTGTAATAGTGATCGCTGCTTCTCCATCCGCCAAAGTTGACATGCATTGGTCCTACGATGGGTTGCCGATTAGCGATCTGCCCTTTCTGATGCCCTAGATAGCGGAGAGCCATATCATATCCATGATGATACTCTACATACAGCGCCTCCATGTAGGTGGTGTACGACTCATGGATCCACATCTCCGCGTGGTCATTGCAGCTGACGCTATTTCCCCACCATTCGTGCCCAGCTTCATGGACGATGATATAGTCAAAGTCTAGTTCATCAGGCTTGAGCCGACCTAGATAGCCGCGCTTGTAGTTATTACCATAGGCTATAGCTGATTGATGCTCCATCCCGAGGTATGGTGTCTCCACTAACGCAAATCCATCTTCCCAAAACGGATAAGGACCAAACCAGTGCTCAAATGCCTCAAGTACGCCCGCCGTCTGCTCAAAGTGAGCCTTAGCTTTTTCCTCATTGGCTCTGAGGACATAGTAGTCAAGTGGTAACATCTCGCCGTCCTCAGCAGCTAGTGTGTCGCTGAAGTGGACATAATCGGCGATATTGAGTGTGACGTTGTAGTTATTGATAGGGTAGTCTACTTTCCAGTGGTAGCTCGTGGTCTTACTATTTTCCTGGACGTTCATGAGATCGCCATTGGACACACAGACCAGACCTGCGGGAACCTCAGCGATGATGTCCATACTGTCAGGCTCGTCTGACAGGTGATCTTTATTGGGCCACCACGAGCTTGCGCCCATGCCTTCGCAGGCTATGCCTATCCATGGATTGCCGTCATCATCCTCCGCCCACACAAATCCGCCGTCCCAAGGAGCAAATTCGGCGACAATCGGCGTACCTGCATAGCTCACTTCCAGAGAGAAAGAACCCTTGACATCTTGAGGAAAATCCACAAACACTGCCGCATGCTGACGCTCATACCTCAGTTTCTTACCTTGATATTTGATCGACTTGATCTTCATCTCAGGGAAGAGATCTAGCTGCAAGCGAGAGAAGGGCCTGGTCGCTTTCGCGAAAATGCCAACTCGACCCTCTATACTCTTACTCACAGGATCTACCTTCACTTCTAGTCGGTAGTAACCCACGTCATAGCAGTCCCTGAGCGGACTCATCGCACCCCGAAGCGTATCAGCCTGCGAGAATCTATAGTACTTGTGAAAGTCATAAGGCGCTGGGCTCTCTTGACATGAGGCAAGTGTGGCTGTACATAGGAGTACAACAGCCAGAGCCAAGCGAGGGTAGGAAAGTAAGAGTGGGAGAGAAATCATAGAGTATAAACTATCATCAGGCCTAAAGAGTTACTTCTACTTACAAATCATTGTGAGATTGGGAGGAATCATATTTTGGATCGTGATACTTGGACTTGAGGTCTATGGCTGGAGAGTCATATCCTCTGTGCATGCTGAGCAGTCAGGTATCTTGCCTCTCTTCATAAAGGTACTGTACGCTCTGGGTTGTATATTTTCTGTAGCCATGGTCCTAGCATTGTATCTAGACTGGGATGTGGGTAGTGACAGTCTGAGGCGATACCTATTTAGCTTTTTCATGATATGGATGATGGCACTGATGCTGTTTTGTTCCTTACTGCTGATAGACGATCTGAGGCGCTTAGTGGTATGGCTCTTTGGCAAGATGGACCTATCCATAGGCAGGCATGATCGCAGTAGATTCTTTTACTATGCTGGATCTGTCTTGGCCATGTTTCCGCTCGTCATCATGACATACGGGATGCTGCGCAATCTTTACAATTTTAAGAAGTATCGCGTCAGAGTCCCTATCGCTGGACTTCCTGAGAGCATGGAAGGCTTGAAGATCATTCAGATCTCTGATATTCATAGTGGCACATTTAATCGTACGGAGCCAATCTATGATGTAGTGGAGAGGATCAATGAGGAGGAGCCCGACTTGATACTATTTACGGGTGATCTGGTCAATGAAGTAGCAGAGGAGATAGAGCCATATATGGAAGCATTCTCCGGACTAAGGGCCAAGTACGGGGTATATAGCATCCTTGGCAATCACGACTATGGCGACTATCACAGAGATCGCGCACCAGACTGGGACAAAGCGGCTAATCTAGACCGACTCGTTCAGCATCAAGCTGATATGGGGTGGAAGCTGCTGCGCGATGAGAATGTTGCCATACAGGTGGGAGACAGTACGCTCAGTCTTATAGGTATGGAGAATGCTAGCTCCAAACCATACTTCCGCAACTATGGTGATATATCTCGTGCCTATCCAGGAGCAGAATCTGCAGATCTCAAGATTCTCATGTCCCATGATCCGAGCTACTGGCGCGAGCACATCTTGGATAAGTTCACGGACATAGCGCTCACGCTGAGTGGACACACGCACGGTATGCAGTTTGGTATAGAGATCCCTGGCTTCCTCAAGTGGAGTCCTGTAAAACTGGCTTACAAAGAGTGGGCAGGACTGTATGCTGAGAATAGACAAAATCTATATGTTAATCGCGGTCTAGGATGCCTAGGCTATCCCGGAAGAATCGGTATCTTGGCAGAAATATCAGTCCTTACCCTCACAAAATCAATATGAATAAAGGTCTCATACTATTCTCTCTGAGCGTCGTCCTGCTCCTTGCTAGTTGTCAAAAAGATTCTGCTCTTACGGAGGAGCAGCTCATCGATGGCGAATGGGTGGTTGCCTCGGCGACGAGAGGAAATAAAGTCACGCGCACAGTGGATGGAGCAATCTTTAACTTTGATCTGGAACAGCAGAGCATGGAGACAGATATCCTTGGTTCTGTGCGCAGCAGTCCATTTACACTAGAAGACGACTACATCGTACAGGAGATCCCAGAGATCAGGTATCGTATAGTGGCTCAGACAGATACATCTCTCCAGCTGGCTATGACGATGAAGAAAACCCAGTTTACCTTTTTGCTCAAGCGTCCTGAAAAGGAGGAAATACCCTCACTGGATGTGGAAGGCTAGCTGCTTCCTATGGCTGTGCATCTGGTCGTCATCGCTCGTGGCGCAGTCGGTGGGGATGACCGCCATACCTTACCTGCAAGGCAGTTCATCCTACGCAGAACTGCACGTCTATGTACCTGGAAAAGCTGTGATAGATAGTGTAGTCTCTGATAGTGTGTACAGGCAGGCTATAGATCTTCTGATCGTGTTTACTCAGTCAGGTGAGATCATCACTTATGACAAGATCACACTGAGTCACGAGAGTTCTCAGCGAGACGCGGATTACTTTGATATCAAGCGCTATGTATTGCCTGCGGGTGACTATGATCTGGAACTCAGCTGGAATGATACCTACGACCCCAGTGTAGGACAGACCGTCATAGATAAGCTCAGCCTTATCGATGGAGCTCATAACCAGCCTGTAATGAGCAGGCCTGCGCTCTTACAGAATGTGACTCAAGGGAGTGATGCCCTGTCGGCCAAAAACGGGATGCTCATGGAATTACTTCCATATGAGATCATACCACCAGATATGTCGCATCTGATAGCGTACTCTGAGTTCTATCATCTGGAAGATACGTCTGAGACCTACTTTCTCGAATATGGCATCAAGGAGCTAGGGTCTGAGGATATCGTGACTAGGAGCTACAAGCGCCTTGGAAACTTGGCCAGTGAAACTGTCTTGCTCACGATGGAGCTGGCATCCATATCTGGTGGAGATTACAGCTTTTATGTGTGCCTCAAGGACGGAAGCAAACGTGAGATACAGTGTGAAGCTCAAGATTTTTCTGTGCTAGGCAGATTACAAAGTGACGATAATCATATAGATCTCATGGAGACATTTGCCGGAAGGCTAGAAAGCTCCGAACTCTGGTACAGCCTCAAATCCATCATGCCGCTGCTACCCAATAAATTCCACCCGACTGTACAGAAGATGATCGATGAGCAAGAGGATAAATCAGCGCGTGTGTTTCTCTATAGTTTCTGGAGTGGGGTGAATGCGTCGCAGCCAGACACCGCTTACGCGGCCTATCATAAGATGTGCACAGATCTGGACAAAGTCTATGGAGTGGGCGCACTCAAAGGCTATGAGACGGATCGCGGATACATCTACTTGAAGTATGGTTCACCCACAGATATCTTTCCCATGAGTGAAGAGATCAGCGCTCCACCGTATGAGATATGGGTATACAATCAGTTTCCCGCCACAGGACAGATCGGTGTCAAGTTTCTGTTTTACAATCCGAGCTTGGATGAGCGCTCTTTCTTGCTGCTCCACAGCAATGCTATCAATGAACGCAACAATCCTAATTGGCAAAAGCAGCTCTACAGCCTGGTCCCTACAGAGTTTGAAGGGAGCAACTATCACGATCCCCGTGAAGTGAGCGAGGGCGTCTATCGCATGGCCGTCAAGATGTTTGAGGATCTATAATCAGGTCCTATCACAGTCGTAGATCACCCCCAGCTGATCCAATAGTATATTTCCCATGATCTTGCCTCTAGGATGATATGCCTCGAGGATGATATAGGGATACGCGCCTTCTGCGGTAAACTTCACCTTGTGCGGTACCCAGTCCTGAGAGTCAATGTAGTCACTTTCCAGGATGAGCTGGGCCCTGTCACAGTGCGTCTTACCAAGCCAGATGCGAAGCTTGATAGGATTATTATATCCCGTATAGGTGCTGCTATGAGCTAGCATGATGGAAGTCTGATAGCACTTCTCGGCTACCAGCGGAGCTGAGAGACGCTGACCTATACTCTCATAGCTACCATCTGGTCGGGTGATGAGGCCTATATAGGTGTCACCATCCATGACCTCGTTGTACACACCCCATACGCCAGGTAATATATCTGGTGTGGATCCTGGAGCGCAGATGAGCCACCCTTGGGGCACTGTGGCATCTTGAGGCTCGCCCTCAAAGGAAGGATTGATCACGGAGTGTTGCGCCTGTAGCACGCTGGTGACTACAAGGAAGATGATCAGGAAAGTCATACTTTTGTACTGCATAGCGTTAAGCGTGTCGTTAATAAACCCTAATACATTCACAGAAGTTGCCATATGCTCTCAGCTTTGTGTACACAGAGTTGATGATTAAATCGCCCAGAATGAGTTCATCCGATAACAAAACTAAGGTAGTAAAGACCACCAAGACCGTCAAGGTAGCTAAGACTGGGGACGACCAAAAACGCGTCAAACCTACTAAGTCAAGATACAAAGGCGGCCTCAAACCCAAGGGCAAGGAGCGGCGACTGCAGTCAGAATTCATATTTGGGAAGCGCAGCTATATGTTTATGCTGTTGGGTTTTGTACTTATCGTCATAGGGCTAGTGCTCATGAGTGGCGGCCGTCAACCAGATCCTAATACTTGGGAGCCTGATGTCATCTACAGTGCGCGCCGCATCACACTAGCTCCGCTGGTCATTCTCATTGGGTTTGGCGTAGAGATCTATGCGATCTTCACTCGTCCTAGATAGTCCATCACGTGGACATCCTCAAAGCCATCATCCTGGGTGTAGTCCAGGGATTGACTGAGTTCTTGCCAGTAAGTAGTAGCGGTCATCTGGAGATCGCGGAGCACTTGCTCAACTCCGAAAATGTCGGACAGCAGAGTGTCACCATGAGTGTAGTACTGCACTTTGCGACAGCGCTGAGTACCATGATTGTACTCCGACGAGATATAGTCGCTATGCTTAAGGATCTCGCGCCGAGTCACAGGTCTGGCAGTTATAAGCTCATAGGATATATCATAGTGTCAATGATACCTGCGGCTCTGGTAGGATATTTCTTTGAGGATGCGCTGGATAGCTTATTTGACCAGAAGCTATGGCTCGTAAGTATATGTCTATGGATCACGGCAGCCCTGCTGTGGATAGCCGATAGAGATTGGGACAATCTCAAGGAAATCTCTATGTCATCTTCGCTTATCATGGGAATAGCCCAGATGTGCGCACTTCTACCAGGTATATCGCGCAGTGGGGCTACGATTTCCACAGCCCTCATAGCTGGAGTGAAGCGAGATGCAGCCGCCAGGTTTTCGTTTTTGATGGTACTGCCGCTGATATTTGGTAAGATAGCTAAGGACTTGCTCTCCGGCGATCTGAGTGCCTCAAATGTCGATCTCAGTATGGGTGTGGGATTTGTATCTGCACTCGTGACAGGGATCGTCGCATGCCGACTCATGATAAGATGGGTAGAGAATAGTAAGCTCAGATACTTTGGTCTATACTGTATGATCGTGGGCACTCTAGCCATGATCCTTTGGATAAGAAACTGATATGGACTACCTAGCTGGCGAATTACTCCTTATTGATAAGCCTATGGGCTGGACGTCCTTTGACGTATGTGCTAAGCTGCGCGGAGCGCTACGGCATGCTCTAGGCGTCAAGAAGGTCAAGATAGGACATAGTGGCACGCTCGATCCCTTGGCTACGGGCCTACTCCTCATCGCCACCGGAAAAAAGACAAAAGAACTTCATCACTTGCAGGGGCTAGACAAGGGATATGATGGAACCATCCGACTAGGCGCTACCACGGCGTCGTATGATGCCGAGCTTCCTGAAGAAAATATATGTGATACCAGCCATATCACGCTAGCAAGCGCACAGCAGTGTGCGCAGGAGCTGACTGGATCTATAGATCAAGTACCGCCCATCTACTCAGCCATAAAGAAAGATGGTGTACCCGCCTATAAAGTAGCTCGAGCTAAGGGCGATATCAAGATGGAAGCACGGCCTGTCATCATACATGAGTTTAGTCTGCACGAGCTGCGTGGTCGCGAGCTATCCTTCAGCTCGGTAGTGAGTAAGGGTACATATATCAGGAGTCTAGCACATGATCTCGGTCAGCTGCTCGGCTCTGGGGCATACCTCAGTTCACTACGCCGCACATCTATAGGTGATTATCGCCTAGAAGATGCTTACACTATGGAAGAGATGCTAGCCATCATCCGCAATCCACAGACCAACAAATAGATCAGCTAATCGTTATGGAAAGGCAGCTATGTCAGTAGAGCTTACATCCCTTCACAAAGAATATGGTGATCAGATCGCCGTCAATGATCTCAGCTTCAAGATTGAGAGCTCGGAGATCGTGGGTTTTCTAGGTCCCAATGGTGCTGGAAAGTCTACTACGATGAAGATGCTGAGCTGCTTCTTGCCTCCTACGTCTGGATCTGCCTCCGTATGCGGCCACGACATACTGACTGAGCCCGTAGAGGTACGCCGTCACCTAGGGTATCTCCCTGAGCACAATCCGCTGTACAAAGAGATGTATGTCCATGAGTTTCTCCTCATGTGTGCCAGTGTCCACGGGCTAGATCGTAAGAAGGCTCGCGTAGCGGACATGATAGAAATGACGGGACTCGTGCCTGAACAAAACAAGCGTATCGGTCAGCTTTCCAAAGGATATCGACAGCGAGTGGGATTGGCTCAGGCTATGCTCCACGATCCTGAGGTGCTTATCCTAGATGAGCCCACATCAGGGCTTGATCCCAATCAGCTCGTAGAGATCCGTCAACTCATCAAGAGGATAGGAGAGAAGAAGACGGTCATATTTTCTTCACACATCATGCAGGAGGTGCAGGCGCTCTGTGATAGAGTACTCATCATCCATCAGGGAAATCTGGTAGCAGATTGCCAGATAGATGACCTACCCAATATCTTACGTGAGGAAGAAGTCTATCGCGTACACGCGGCAGATGATGCGCGAGCTAGTCTGCTAGAGAAATTGCCAGATATCTTACGGATGGACAGAGTCGCGCGCGGGGAGTACAGATGCATTTTCCCGAAAGGGACCACATCAGGCGCCTCCATATTCCGCTACTGCGCCGAGCAAGACATCGTACTAGAGCAGCTCTACAAAGAATCTACTACGGTCGAAGATCTCTTCCAACAACTCACCTCGGCTTCATGATTGCAGTATTGAAAAAAGAGCTCAATTCGTTTTTTGGATCAGCCATAGGCATCCTGGTGATTACCGTATTTCTGGTGATCATGGGACTTTTTCTCTGGGTGTTTCAGGATACGAGCATCCTGGTATATCGCTACGCAGGACTGGATCAGCTCTTTGAGATTGCTCCACTGATCTTTATGTTTTTGATACCTGCACTGACCATGCGTGCCTTCTCGGAGGAGATACAGACTGGGACAATAGAGTGGCTATCTACCAAGCCTCTTACGGACTGGAATATCGTGCTGGGCAAGTACTTTGCCTGTCTCATCCTAGTGGTGATAGCGCTGTTGCCGACGCTGCTATACCTGGTGACGATTTACCTTCTAGCATCGCCAGTGGGCAATGTAGATATGGGAGCAGCCATAGGATCTTACGCAGGATTGCTTCTTCTCTCTGGTGGATTTGTGGCCATAGGGCTACTGAGTAGCACATTGAGTCGCAATCAGATCATTGCTTTTATCCTAGGTAGTTTGCTGTGTTTTGTGTTTTACTATTCGTTTCTGTACATCAGTAAGCTGCCTATCTTTTTTGGAGGTATGGATAGCTTGATCGAGCAGCTCGGGATGGATAGTCACTATCGTAGTATGAGTCGAGGGCTCATAGATAGTCGCGATGTGCTGTATTTTCTGAGCATCATTACCTTATTTCTTGTCATCAGTCATGCCGTCATCACGCGGGTCAAACACAGATCCGTCTAGCCCATGAAGTCTACTGTCCTACGTATCGTAATCTGGGTCTTTGTACTGGTATGTGTCAATATCATATCGAGTCGCTTTTTTGTCCAGTGGGATCTTACATCAGATCAGCGCTTTACCCTCACTGAGCAGTCTGAGAAATTGCTGCAGGGAGTCGATGACGTGATCTTCATCCAGATATTTCTTGATGGAGAGGAATTTCCAGCTGGCTTCAGAAGGCTGCGCCGAGAAGTCGCGCAGTTGATGCGCCAGTTTCACAAGCTCAATCCCAATATAGAATATCGCTTCTCTGATCCGCTCGATGGTACTCCCGAGCAGCAGGCTTCTATTATCCAAGAGATGATGGCAGATGGAATGCCACCTGTGAGGCTCATGGTATCTGACGGTGCTAGTAGTAAGGAGCAGCGCATCTTTCCCTATGCCATGATATCCTACGGTTCTAGGAAGGCGCACGTAAACCTGCTGGAGAGTCAAGCACCAGGACAGCCGCAGGAAGTCATTCTCAACAATAGTGCAGCTCTGCTAGAATACAAATTTGCTAACTCTATCCAGCACCTGCTCGCCTACAGCAAGCCCAATGTCCTGTTTCTACAGGGTCATGGCGAATTGACCAAGCAGCAGTCTGCAGCACTAGAGCAGGAGCTGAGGCGATTTTACAATACGGCGCACGCATCCCTCGACAGTCTGGTAGCCATATCGCCTGAGATTGATGTATTGCTCGTGGCTGATCCTAGAGGCGCATTCAGTGAGCGTGATAAGTTTCTGATAGATCAGTATCTCATGAATGGTGGCAATATCATGTGGCTCGTAGATGCGCTAGATGTCAATCTGGACAGCATCGCTAAGTACCCTAATTATATTCCACAGCAGCGTGATCTAGGACTGGACTATCTGTGGAGCAGACAGGGCTTTCGCCCAAATGCCGATCTGATACTTGACCTAGAGTGTACTAGGATTCCACTCCAGGTAGGCCAGGTGGGTGGTCAGCCAGATATGCAACTGTTCCCGTGGTTTTATCATCCACTAGTGCACGGGATGCCTGATCATCCGATCTCCTCTCAGCTAGATCGGATCAATCTGAAATTTGCTGGTACGGTAGATACACTGAAGACAAAAGGGACGTTGAGAAAGACTGCCCTCATGCAGACCTCGCCCTATACACGCATACAGAGATATCCCATGCGTCTGAGCTTTGACATGGCGCACAAGCAGCCAGATGCAAGCAAATTTGATCAGGGTATGCAGACCACAGCTTGGCTGATCGAAGGAGAATTTGTCTCCGCTTACGAAAATCGAGTACCTGCTGATCTGCAGGAGACGATGAAGAAACTGGGAAACGAATTCAAGTCGCGCAGCAGCGATGCCAAGGTGCTCGTCATTACGGATGGGGATATAAGTAAGAGTCTATACAATAGTCGCACGAGGGAATTTACCGCGATGGGATTTAACAAGTGGGAGAATTTTGTATTCGGTGGCAACCGTGACTTTATCATCAATGCGATTGACTACATGGTAGATGAGCGAGGTATCATGGAATCTCGTAAAAAAGAGATGAAACTCCGACTCTTAGATCCCGTAAAATCCAATGAGGAAAAGCTAAAGTGGCAACTTATAAATATCCTGCTACCATTATCACTCTTTCTGCTCCTGAGCTGGGGCTTTCATGTCTATAGACGACGCAAATACACTGTCCGATGAAGCCATTTTTGACCATACTTGTAATCCTAGCGCTGGCCGCAGGCGCCTACTACGTATTATTTACAGATGACGGGTCTGCGTCCAGTGAGCTCGGAGCGGACAGGCACTTTGCTGTAGAGAATATATCCCAAGTGCATAAGATATTTATCGCTGATAGGAGCGGAAAGACCACCACGCTGACCCGTGATGGTTCTGGATGGTTGCTCAATGACAAGTACGTTGCTCGCCAGGGAGCTGTCAAAAACGTATTGGAGGTGATCGAAAATGTGGAAATGAAGTACATACCTCCCAAAGCTGCTCTAGAAAGCATCACCAGAGACATGGCCAAAAACGGTATCAAGGTAGAGCTCTATGACTCTGCTGATAGAAACATCAAGACTTTCTATGTAGGAGGGATGACTAATGACGAGAGTGGAACCCACTTCATCATGGAGGGGTCAGATCAGCCATATGTGATGCACTTGCCCTACTGGAATGGTGGGTTAAAATACAGATTCCTGATGGATAATGAAGACTGGAGAGATCGACACCTCATCCAAGAAGATCCCGAGGACATCACGATGGTGCGTCTGATCTATCCTAAGCAGCAGGGCAAGGGATTTGATATCCGCAAGCAAGGCAGCTCCTACTATCTACAGTCAGATGGAGAAAAGCAAAAAGTAGATGCATCAGTGGTGATGTCCTATCTCGATGACTTTACCGAGCCTGTCGCTGAAGCATATCATAATGATAAGATCAACAGAGATTCTTTTCTATCCTTGATACCCTTTGCTTTGCTGGAGTATGCCACAACTGATCAAGATACCCACCGCGCGTCCTTCCATCCTATAGCGCAATTGGATGATGGATTTAGCAAGGTAGAGCGCATGTATGTAGGTACTAGTCAGGGCGATTTTTTACTAGTCCAGATGCCAGTATTCCAGAAGATGTTTCAGAGTCAGGAGTTCTTTTTGCGATAGGCTACTGTATAGGCTAGCATATATTTTCTTAAAGACTTTTCACGGAGTATCCATACCCTGAGACTCATTGTATCTTCACCATCTATATGGCTACTTCACAAGATCCATTTGTCCTAGAGCAGTTGCGTGATCTCATGCTCATTCGCTCCGTTGAGTGGACAGAAAAGCGGATGTTTGGTGGTGTGTGTTTTCTTGTGGATGAGAAGATGTTTTGCGGCACATTTGGTGGTGGAGTGATGTTGCGTGTAGGACCAGAGAGAGTGGATGACAGTGTGGCTATAGATGGTGTGGAACAAGTGATACACGGTGGTCGAAAGATGACAGGTTTTGTCCGCATCGAGAATGATATGATGGAAAATGAAGAAGTCGTAGGAGCACTACTAGACCATTGTATAGCGTATAATCCGATCGCCAAGTCTAGTAAAAAAAGAAAAACGAAGAAATCGTCTCGATCAAAGTGAATTATAAACAGTCATTCTTCACTCGCCCCATCTTGCTATGCACAGTCCTGATGATGAGCATTGCCGCTACTCAAGTGGATGATTGGGGCTTCTATGGGCATCGCGAGATCAATAAGTATGCGGTATTCACCCTACCGCCAGAGATTATAGGTTTCTATAAGCGGCACATCGGATTCATCTCGGAGCATGCTGTGGATCCAGATAAGCGCCGCTATGCGACAAAGCATGAGGCTGTGCGGCACTATATCGATATAGATCACTGGGGTGTGGCTCCGTTTGATAATGTTCCGCGCAACTTCTCTGATGCCATAGCTAGATATAGCGACTTGTACTTTCCTATGTCTAGTGGTGATACGCTTCAGCTCACTTATCAGAATCGCATGGGCGGTAATGGTATCTATCAATGGGTACAGGATGGGCATAGTTTCAAGGTTGATAGCGCGGCATATCACGCATTTTTTGGAAAGGAAGTGCAGCGCGAGTACTATGAAGAGGTGTGGCGATTTGATGCCTTACAATTATTCCCTACGATCAGTACGGAATTTACGGAGCTGATCGTCGTAGACCGATTTAGCGAATATGGAATCCTCCCTTACCATCTAGAGAGATATCAGCGCCGACTGACCAGAGCTTTTGAAGCAGGTGATGTAGATCGCATACTTCAGATCTCTGCAGATATGGGTCACTATGTGGGCGATGCACATGTCCCTCTACATACTACAGAGAATTACAACGGAGCCATGACCAATCAGATAGGGATACATGCCTTCTGGGAGTCGCGTATACCTGAGCTCATGGCAGCAGAAGAATACGACTTCCTGGTGGGCAAGGCTGAGTACATAGAAAATCCCCGTGAGTACTACTGGGATATAGTCCTCACTTCACACAGCTATCTGGATAGTGTGCTGCTTGTAGAAAAGCGGGTGCGAGCATCCTTGTCGCAAGATGAAATCTACTGCTTCGAGAATCGTCTGGATCGCGTGGTGCGGACTCAGTGCGAAGGATTTACGCGTAAGTATGCGGAGGCTATGAGAGGTATGGTAGAGCGTCGTATGAGACAGAGCGTACAGTCTATCGGGAGTGTGTGGTTCACAGCATGGGTAGATGCAGGTCAGCCAGATCTGGATGGTGAGGTCAACTACGACTTACTCAAAGCTCAAGCCGAAGAGTGGAGCAAAGATTTCCAGCAGGGCGATCCTAAGGGTAGGGCACACGGTGGTGAGTAGACCGTGGCAGATGAGAGCTTGCGAGACTCATAGTTTGCTCTGATGATAATAGTCTGCCGTCGGATCCCATAGGCTTCATTATCGCTGGAAGAGATAAATGCATCGACGTATCTTGTACGCGAGCTCAGACAGTAGCTTTGTAGCATGATAGGATCAAGCAGCACGCTAGGGATAGCACTACGAGGGATGGCTATGGGAATCGCTGAGGCCATTCCAGGAGTATCAGGAGGTACCATTGCATTTGTGACTGGTATCTATGAGCGTCTCTTGCTCGCTATCTCAGCAGTTGATCTGAGCTGTATAAGTCTACTAGTGAGAGGCAGATGGAAGGAGCTGTGGACTAAGATTGATGGTAGTTTTCTCTTGGCTCTCGGAGGAGGCATGATCGTAGGTATAGGTGTAAGCGTCTTTACCATCACAGAATTACTCGAGAGATTCCCTGAGTATCTATGGGCATTTTTCTTTGGCCTGATAGCGGCTAGTGCTGTATACATAGCATCTACAGTCAGTGCATGGAAGCTTGGGCAGATACTTCTGCTCATCGCTGGCGTGGCAATTGCCCTGCTAGTGTGTACACTGAGTCCTGTACAGGGAAGTAGTCATCCGCTCTACTTGATCATCTGTGGTATGATCGCTATCAGTGCTCTCATCCTTCCTGGTGTCAGTGGCAGCTTTATGCTATTGATTCTGGGTCTGTACGCCACGGTTCTCGGAGCGCTGAGAGGATTTGTGGAGACGCAGCAGATGGAGCAGCTGCAGATCATCATATTCTTTGCCGTAGGATGCCTGCTGGGCCTGGTGATCTTTTCACGAGTGGTGTCATGGGCTTTTCAGACATATAGAGATCCCATGCTTGCACTGATGACGGGGTTTGTGCTCGGATCACTCTACAAGATTTGGCCCTGGCGCAATGCCGTGCTGCTGATGAATGACAGCGGAGAGGAACTGCCCTATACCGTGGGGCTGGCTTCTACGGAGCTCTCAGAGATGAAGGTGCTCAGCGAGAAACTCGTGCTTCCTGGAGATTACCTGATGGGCAGCCCCCACACGGCGATCGTACTAGTCTGTGCGCTTCTAGGAGCTGCGATTGTGTTCCTGATGTCGAGAAGATCATGATATTATAAAAAAATGTAATATTTAGTTGTCAGTGTACTAGTTACTTTCATATATTTGTTATGTCTAATATATAAATCGAAGACATGACTAAGGCAATTCTACTATGTGCGCTGCTATGCAGCTCTTTCTGTGTGTCAGCACAGACCTCGCTTCAGAGAGTCAACAAGCAAATGGAGCTAGGAGCATATGATCTCGCCATTCCTGGCTACATGGAGATCATACAAAATGATCCATCACACCAAGAAGCTATGATACAGCTTGCGCTGGCGCATGCTCAGATCAATGAGCACTTTGACGCAGTCAAGTGGTTTTCTAAAGCGCTTGCTCAGGGACAGCTCGATGCCGAACATCTCTTAGCTTATGGCCACAGTCTCAAAGCTCAGGAGCGATATGTAGACGCTCAGCAGATCTACGCTATGGTCACTGGCGAGCAAGCGTATATCGCAAGCCACTATCTACTGAGCTGTGATAGAGCAAGGGAGCTCGCTGGTGCTAGTGCCGTAGGGCAGTCGACCAGCCTGCAGATCAATAGTCGCTCGGCAGATTTCTCTCCTGTAGTGCATGATGATCAGCTCGTGTATTCATCTTTTAGGAAGGATGTCAAGTGGAACACCCAGACAGCTAAGAGCTTAGCAAATAGTGCTGAGTCCAGTAATCACTTTGTGGTAGATGTGAATGGTCTCACAGAGCGCACCATGCCAAGTACGCCAGCTGTCACTCAAGCTTATCCACAGCATAGTAGTCCATTCAGTATTGCGGAGGATGCGTCTTTGGTCGTATTCGCTAAGAACTTTTATCAGCAAGGCGTGCGCCAGATCGACGGCAGTGAATCTGGTGTGGGTCTCTACACTGCATCGCTCAGTACTGCTGGTGACTGGACGGATATACAGCCATGGTCGCACAATAGCAGCCAGTACAGCAATAACTATCCACATATATCCGCAGATGGTACCAAGATCACATTTGCGAGTAATCGCCCAGGTGGATACGGCAACTACGATCTATACGAAAGTGTAAGGACTGCCACAGGATGGTCAGAGCCTGTAAACCTTGGGCCAGCAATCAACACAGCGGGAAATGAAGTAACACCACAGGTCGATGGCGGAACTCTCTATTTTAGTTCGGACTGGCACTTTGGCCTTGGTGGTATGGATATATTTAAGGCAGAGAAAGAAGGGGACGAGTGGATGCCTGTAAGAAATCTCGGCGCAGCTATCAACTCACCACTAGATGACTACTCCTATACACCGCTATCTGCAGATCGCTCCGTCTACGTGAGCAATCGACCAGGTGGCTATGGAGCTGAAGATCTATATCTCTATTCTAGTACGGACATGCCACTAGCTGCCGTATCGACTCAGCAGCGCTTGCAAGCTCGTCAGTCGCTCTCACAAGTACAGACTAAGCCATCCGTCTCTGGTCCTGCAGCTGGCGAGGTAGTGACATCTACCGCAGTGACATCTACCGCAGTGATGTCTAGCTCCTCATCGTCTGCGGGTACATCTGTCACGCCTATACCACGAGCTACGGCTCCTACTGTGACATCCAGATCATCAAGTAATGAACCAAGTGCAACTTCACGTCCTCAGCATCTGGTACAGGTGCTAGACAAAGACATCATACTCATCGTACAGGACAAGACAGGTAACCGTATCAAGGATGCTCGTGTAGATATGTCTGAGTGTGGTGAGTCTGGAGCTACCACTAATGAATATGGTAAAGCAACTGTGAGTACATCGCGTGACTGCAAAGTCAGTGTCTCGGCACCAGGCTATCTCAGGGCCATCGTGAAACTCGCAGATGGCTATGTCAATGCCGATGGTAAGAAGACCGTGACACTTGTAAGAGATACAGAGAGCAACTATAGCTACTCCAATACCACGAGCTACGGCAGTACTACTGTAAGCTCACCGAATAGCGCTAGCAGCACTAGCATATATGACGTGGTGACGAGTACCACGACTACATCACCTACTACTAGTAGCTATACAGAGACTGCTACCACGAGCTACGCAGACGCCTCGCAGTTTTATACGGTGCAGGTGGCAGCATTTGATCAGTACAGCTCACAGCTTGATAATTACACACATCTTGATGTGTACGGCACTGTATATAGTCATGATGAGCGTGGTATGACCAAAATAAGGATCGGAAAATTTGTTGCTCGTGAAAAAGCTGCTCAGACACTTGATCGCCTCAAAGCACGTGGCTATGCGGATGCATTCATCGTATCTAGTAATGGATCTGATTTCAGGGCTGTCAATACGAGCACAGTAGGTACGCAGGATTACACCAGCGGAAGCTACAGTAAACCAAGCGCTAGCACTACTGCAGCAAGTACACACAGCAGCTCAGCGACTAGCACTACTATGAGTCATACATCGAGCACCACAAGTACTCCTGCTTACACAAGCGGCACCACTACTACGACTTACAGTGACGGCAAAGTGTACAAGATTCGCCTAGCTGCCTACTCAGACATCAAGTGGTTTGACACGAATAAAGTCAGTGATCTAGGTACAGTGGAGCAGTGGAATAGCAATGAGTATACCGTGATGATCCTAGGCAATCTATCAAGCTTACAAGACGCTCAGCAGAAACTAGCTACGGTAAAGTCGCGAGGATTTAATGATGCGCGTATAGTCACAGATGACAACGGAATATTGAGATACGTCAAGTAGACACAGATATATAGTGAGATATACGTCCTGGTGCCTTACGGTACCAGGACGTCTTTGTTTATTGACTGCTGGGAGACGCCTATATTTATATACATGATTGATACGCTCTACACAGACATCCGTGATATGCTTGCTTCCTACGATGCTTCATTTCACGTAGAAAAGGACTCTGGCGAAAGCTATCAAGTGCGTGGGACTATACCCACCATGCAAGGCAAGAAGAAGGTAGAGGGAATGTACTTTGCTACCATCATGAAGAAGCCCAAGGACGTGAGATTTTACTTTTTCCCGCTCTATACGCATCCCGACGATTTCAGCTTTATAGCAGAGGGATTGCGATCTCAGCTCAAGGGTAAGACTTGCTTTCATCTCAAGCCTGCCAAGGTAGAGAAAGACGACTTGAAGGCATTAATAGAGCGAGGTGTAGAGATCTACCGACGGGAGGGATGGATGACAGGCTAGTGCATCCTATCGCCTCGGACATCGAGTGACTCCAGGATGGTGATTTCATGATCGAGATATTCTTGCCATCGCTTCATCACCTGTGCTTCATCTCCATAGTGCTTTGCTAGATCGATAAATAGGCGATAGTGCCCAGCTTCACTGACCATGAAGTGGTGATAAAATTCGCGCATGCGCTCTTCTGTAAGATGCAGCGAGAGCAATCTGAATCGCTCACAGCTGCGAGCTTCGATCAGTGCAGACACCAAGAGACGCTCTACGAGTCGGCCTGTAGGGCCACCGTCTTTGATCATGAAATTCATGAGATCATTCACGTACATATCCTTTCGCTGCGGCCCGAGGTCAAGGTCTCTACGATCCAGTTCTTGTAGCACTAGTCTGAAGTGACCCCACTCTTCTGTGACGATGGGTGCCAGCTCTCTCACGAGACGCTTTCTGTCTGGAAATTTCTGGATGATGGAGATGCAAGTGGTAGCAGCTTTCTGCTCGCAGTAAGCATGATCTGTGAGGATCTCCTGCAGGTCCATCTCAGCCAGATTGACCCATCGCGGATCAGTCGGCAGTTTGAGACCGAGCATTTTTATCCCTTGCATTTCATCTGGCATTCTAGCTGTCTTTTGTAGATGTCGGAGTTTTGGATAGGGAAGACTTGGGGGCCTTTCGGCCAAATGACTTCTAGGCCATCCAGCATACTTGTCTGGAATATCGCAGCTTCATCTGCGCTGAGAAAGCACTGAAAGCTATATTCTATCTTCCCATTGGATATGGCCGATGGGCTGCTCGTAGCTCTGGTGGTGAGTGAAAGCATCTGTGCGCCGAGCAATCTGAGATTTACTTGACTTCCAGCTGGTAGTGGGGAGTAATCTCCCGCCATAGGCACATCTTCGAGCATGATCGTGTAGCTAAGTATTACTTGATCATTGACTAGCTTGAGTTGGCTGCTGATCTCTACATAGTATTGACTGTACAGGTCGCCTGTGCCAGTAGGATCATATAGAAGGATGACCTCTTCACTTGATGTGCACTGTGATGCATCGCTCCAGTCGCACACAGACCCGATCCCTGCGGGGGTGGCAGAGCTGAGGCTGGGCTGCGTGTTACTTACTGCACTCGTAGTTCTACGAGTGGTTGTAGGTCTGGAGTTATTGGGGGCTGATGCGGGTCTTTCCTTAGTGGCCTTTTTCTTTTTCTTGCTGCGTGAGGGCTTGCGCGGAGGATCTCTACGCGATGTCGAGCGCTGCGCCTCTGAGCGAGACTGAGCCATGTCGGCTTTTTCTTTTGCTTCTCGTTCTTGCTGAGCAAGTAGTTCTGCTTGCCGTTTTTCAGCTCTGAGCTTAGCCTCTTGTTGCTCTAGCTCTGCTTCTTGCTTTCGCTTCATTTCCTCCTTCCTTTGTTGCTCAGCAAGCATTTCTTTTTCTTTCTCTTTCTGAGCCTCCATTTCACGTGAGCGCTGTGCAGCAGATTTACCACCAGTCGGGCTGGTCGTTGTCTCCCTGCGAGTTGGTGAAGTGGTAGTGCTGGATGGAGATGTGGTAGACGGTCTGTCAGCGCTAGAGGGCCGAGGAGCACTGTCAGCTATGTCGTCTTGGGGTATGCTAGGTACAGATGGCAAGGTGGCGCCCTCCCGACTGAGATAGACTTCTCTGGTAGCTGATAAGAGTTCGCTAGCAGGAGTCCATTGCTCGCGTAGCGACTCCACACGCATCTTGGTCTTGCTGCGCATTTCGGCATCTGATCGGACTTCTTCACTTCGCAGTGATTCTTTAGCTTCCAGGTAGTCGCGGCGTAGTGTCTGTTCCCACCCAGACATGAATCTGTACTGGCGCAGGGCAAATTCTTCTGTGGACTCACTGAGGAGCTGAGTGACTTCTGCGGGATCAGCTTTGGATATCCAGTTGATGTATGCAAGGCTGTCCATTTGCGCGAAAGCGCTCACGCCACAGCCAAGTAAGAGAAGGGTAAACAGGGTTTTCATATCCTAAAATTACACATATGTAATACATAGAGGTATATGGTGCGGCGGGTGTCAATTATTTTACCTTTAGACTCTGACCTCTACGATATGGTCAGATAGATCACAGCCACTATGAAATACCTTATTTATTCTTTACCTCTACTCCTTATAGCTTGCCAATCCACCGAACCCTCTTCTATGAATGCTCCCATCGATCCAGTGACCTATCCTGATACACGCAAGGATACCAGTATAGTGGACATCTATCATGGTGAGGAAGTCGCTGACCCCTATAGATGGCTTGAGGATGATAATAGTGAGGAAACCATGGACTGGGTGGATCGACAAAATAAGGTGACATACGATTATCTGGACCAGATTAGTTACAGAGATGCTCTACGTGAGCGACTCACAGAAGTATGGAACTACGAGAAATACGGATCACCCTTTAAGGAAGGTGGCAAGTACTACTTCTTTAAAAATGATGGCTTGCAGAATCAAAGTGTGATGTACGTGCAAGATGATCTAGACGCGGAGCCCGAAGTATTTCTAGATCCTAATACGCTGAGTGATGACGGGACTTCGTCACTGGCGGGTCTCGCATTTAGCAAAGACGGCCGCTATTTTAGTTACCTTGTCTCAGAGGGTGGATCTGATTGGCGAACTGCTTACATCAAGGATCTCAGTACGGGAGAGATGCTAGACGAAAAGCTGGAGTGGATCAAATTTAGCGGTATGGCGTGGTACGAAGACGGATTCTACTACAGTCGCTATCCAGAGCCCACGGATGATCAAGCTCTTAGCGGTCGCAATCAGAATCAGCAGGTCTACTATCACAGAGCAGGCACCGAGCAGTCCGATGATAAGCTAGTACACGAGGATCCTAAGCATCCAGATCATGGCTTCAATGTAGGTGTGACCGAGGATGGAAAGTATCTCGTCGTGAGCACCTGGAAAAATACGAGCGGCAACATGTTGCACTATCGCCCCACAGATGATCCAGATAGTGAGTTGCTTGTGATCAATGACGACTTTGAGCATGATTACAATGTAGTAGATCATATCGATGGCAAGCTCTATGTACAGACTAATGATGGTGCCAGTCGCAAGCGACTCGTGGCCATAGATCCTGATAAGCCCGCACGATCAGCGTGGCAGGACATCATCCCTGAGCAGGAGGAGCCTCTCCAGGGTATCTCTGTGGTAGGAGGCAAGCTAGTCACTCGCTTCCTCAAGGACGCAAGTACGCAGGTGCGTGTATACAACTATGATGGAAGTATGCACAGCGAGGTGGAGCTGCCAGGTATAGGTACAGTAGGAGGGTTCTCTGGCAAAAAAGACGAGGATATCAGTTTCTATTCTTTTACCTCTTTCACTACGCCTAGTACCATCTACAAGTATGACATGAGCTCAGGTGAGAGTACTGTATTTAAGCGTCCCACAGTTGACTTTGATCCAGAGGAATATGTGACGGAGCAGCTGTGGTACACGAGTAAGGACGGTACCAAGGTGCCCATGTTTATTACTCATCGTAAAGGACTCAAGATGGATGGTAAGCGACCTACGCTGCTCTATGCTTATGGCGGATTTAATATCTCTATACTGCCTAGTTTCTCTATCACGCGATTGCCTCTCCTAGAAAATGATGGCATCTATGCCGTGGCTAATATCCGTGGTGGCGGAGAATACGGGAGCGACTGGCACGAGCAGGGGACATTGGAGAGAAAGCAGAATGTATTTGATGATTTCATAGCTGCTGGTGAATTTCTCATCAGCGAGGGTTACACCAGCTCGGATAAGCTCGCTATAGAGGGCGGGTCCAATGGAGGTCTACTCGTGGGGGCATGCATGACACAGAGACCAGATCTGTATGCTGTGGCGATACCGCGTGTGGGCGTACTTGACATGCTGCGCTACCATGAGTTTACCATAGGGCGGGCATGGGCTACAGACTATGGACTGAGCGAAGATCCAGAGGCTTATCAGTATCTCAAGGCATACAGCCCTCTGCACAATGTGAAGCCAGCTGACTATCCAGCTACAATGGTGATGACCGCAGACCATGATGATAGGGTGGTACCGGCTCACAGTTTCAAATTTGCCAGTGAGCTACAGTCTCAGCAGCAAGGGGATGCCCCCGTACTGATCAGGATAGAGAAGAGCGCGGGTCATGGTGCTGGTAAGCCTACGGACAAGGTCATTGCTGAGGCGGCTGATGTCTACAGCTTTATGTTTTATCATATGGACGAGAGTCTCAGATACGATATCAAGGGATAGATGGGGGCGATATCACTCTTCATGGTAGGCAATTACGAGGTAGGTGTAGTGAATCTCATCGATCTACTGATCGCGATATTTCTGGTGTACCAGCTGTACAAGTTGCTGAGAGGAGGCATAGCTTTTAATATCTTCATCGGTATCGTGATTCTCTACAGCGTATGGTGGATCGTGAAGTGGCTGGAGATGCCGCTGCTCAGTAATATCCTAGGAGCATTTATGAGTGTGGGTGTGCTGATCGTGGTGATCATCTTTCAGCCAGAGATCCGCCGCTTCCTATTGTATGTGGGCAATACCACGATGAAGGGACAGAACACATTTCTCAAGCGTCTATTTCCTAAGAGCACAGCCGTGATGACCGAGTCTGATGAGATCATCGATGCCATCACTAATAGTATGATGCGCCTCAGCAAATCGCGTACAGGAATGCTCATCGTACTGAGTGGAGATCAGAAGATAGGGCTCTATGACAATAGTGGTGTGGTGCTTGATGCACAGATCTCGGAGGCGCTGCTGGAGAGTATATTCATGAAAGACAGTCCCTTGCATGACGGGGCGGTAATTATCGTAAAAGATAGAATCCACTCGGCCAGCGCCGTGATGCCTGTATCAGAAAACACGAAGCTGGCTACGACCTATGGGCTCCGACACAGAGCGGCCATCGGTATCTCCGAGAATAGCAAGGTGGTCTCGCTCGTAGTCTCTGAGGAAACTGGTGATATCAGCTATGCGATAAATGGTGAACTGCGCAAGATCGGCAGTCGTCCTGAGCTCAAGGAAGTCATCACGCGCAATTATCATATCACGGAGTGATATGTACTCTGGTGGTGGCGTGACTTGTCAGTCAAATGTCCTCTGAGCTTATTGATCGAGGTCATATATCTGCTTAGGTAAAGGGAGTGACTTGTCAGTCAAATGCGTGCTCTGCTCATGCTGCATGCTGAGATGCAGGAGCTCGGAGACTTTTGGCGGCAAGCCCCCACCAAGTGAATCGAAAACTACGACCTTTGCGGCCAATTCACAACAAGAAGAAAGCCATGAAAGCTACACAAGATTACATCCACTCGCACAAGGATGAGATGGTAGACGAGCTCATCGAATTTCTCAAGATCCCCAGCGTGAGCGCTGACCAAAAATATAAAGGCGATGTACGTCGTGCGGCTGAGTGGGTGTCTAAGCAGCTGACTGAGGCCGGAGGGCAAAATGTAGAGATCATGGAGACGCCTGGGCATCCCATAGTCTATGGTGACCGCATCATAGATGCATCACTCCCCACAGTCCTAGTCTATGGTCACTATGATGTGCAACCACCAGATCCGATGGAGCTATGGGACTCGCCACCCTTTGAGCCTGTGATCAAAGATGGCAACATCTATGCGCGGGGAGCCTGTGATGACAAGGGACAGATGTATATGCATGTGAAAGCCTTCCAGGCGATGATGAGTGCAGGTGAGTTGCCTTGCAATGTGAAATTTGTATTTGAGGGTGAGGAAGAGGTAGGATCTGATAATCTTGAGGATTTTCTACGGGATCAGCAGGACAGGCTTCGCTGTGATGTAGTCCTCGTGTCAGATACCAGTATCATCGCTAATGATACACCATCTATCACAGTAGGTCTGCGCGGTCTGAGCTACGTGGAGGTAGAGGTCACTGGACCTAATCGTGATCTTCACTCAGGTACGTACGGCGGAGCAGTGGCCAATCCGATCAATGCCCTGTGCGAGATGATTGCCAGTCTGAAGGATGATGATGGTCATATCACCATCCCAGGATTCTATGATAAGGTACAGACGGTATCTACAGCAGATCGCAAGGCGATGAATGACGCTCCATGGGATAGAGACGAGTATGAGCGCGACCTCGACATAGCGACCGTTGCTGGAGAGAAAGGTTACACGACACTGGAGCGCGCCAGCATACGACCTACGCTAGATGTCAATGGCATGTGGGGTGGCTACACGGGTGAAGGCGCCAAGACGGTGCTCCCGAGCAAGGCCTATGCCAAGATCAGTATGCGGCTAGTGCCAGATCAGTCGAGTGATGAGATCACGGAGATGTTCAAGAAGCACTTTGAGAGTATTGCTCCAGATGGCGTACGCGTAGAAGTGAAGCCACATCATGGAGGTGAGGCCGCAGTGACACCTACAGACACGCCGGAGTATCAGGCCGCAGCGCTGGCTATGGAAGAGACATTTGGGCGAAAGCCTATACCCGCCAGAGGTGGAGGAAGTATACCCATAGTCGCATTATTTGAGTCAATACTGGGCGTAAAGACTGTCTTGATGGGATTTGGTCTAGACTCGGATAATATCCACTCGCCCAATGAAAAGTACGGCATCTTTAATTTTCATCGCGGTATAGAGACCATACCGTATTTCTATCATCACTACAGCAAACTGAAAGCATAATCTATGAGCACCGATATATCAACATGGACTGAAGAGCAGCGCACAGGCTATGCCGTGGGGCTGCTGATAGCAGAAGATCTTAAGAGCAAGGGAATCCACAAGCAAGTGGATCATGACTACGTGAAGCAGGCGATAGGTGACAGCTGGACTGCCGCTGGAAGTGCGATCATGTCAAAGCAGGAGGCAGGTCAGCTATTTTCACAGATGCATCAGCGCAGCCAAGCAGCTGTGAGTGATGACCAGAAAGCTGCAGGTGCTGCGTATATGAAACAACAAGAGACTATGGAAGGAATGAAAAAGACAGCTAGTGGCATGCAATATGTCATCCTTGAGGAGGGCAGTGGTATGATACCAGAGGCCAAGGACAAGGTCCGCGTACACTATCACGGGACTACTGTGGATGGAGAGGTATTTGACAGTAGCGTGCAGCGTGGGCAGCCCGCAGAATTTGGCGTGACACAGGTCATCCAGGGATGGCAGGAGACACTGCAGGATATGAAGGTAGGTGAGAAGCGCAAAGTGATCATACCTAGTCATCTAGCCTACGGAGAGCAAGGTGCAGGAGATCAGATACCTCCTGGGGCTACGCTGATATTTGAAATTACACTGCTGGATATATTGTGATGCATATCACCGTAGTGGCGGCGATCCCGGCACTGCTGGAGAGTTCGCTTGCTCACAGCATGATGCAGCGCGCACAGGATCGAGGCCTGCTACAAGTAGAGCTGGTGGACCTGCGCGACTATGGTATAGGCAATTATCGGCGCATAGACGACTACCAGTATGGCGGTGGTAGTGGTATGGTGATGATGTGTGAGCCTCTGGCGGCCTGTATAGAGTCACTGCAGAGTGAGAGGGAATATGACGAGATTATATTCATGACGCCGGACGGTACTCGCTATGATCAAGCCATGGCCAATGAGCTCAGTCTACGGAGTAATCTCATGCTCATAGCAGGCCACTACAAGGGAATAGATGAGCGAATCCGCGAGACCTATATCACACGTGAGATCAGCATAGGGGACTATGTCCTGAGCGGTGGCGAATTGCCTGCAGCGGTAGTAATAGATAGCATAGGTCGACTACTACCTGGAGTGCTCAATGATGAGACGAGTGCTCTTAGCGACTCGTTTCAGGATGGACTATTGGCACCACCTGTCTACACCAGACCGGAAGTGTGGAACGGGCACAAAGTGCCTCCTGTACTTCTCAGTGGTCATGATGCAAAGATCGAGGCGTGGCGACAGCAGAAAGCTGAGGAGCGCACTAGGGTCCGTAGGCCTGATCTACTGGACTAGAGGGCGATGTCTCGCATATGAGATCTGCTCCCACATGCTACATGGGTAGCATGTCTAGAAGTGCAGAAATGAGGAAATAAGCAATGAGCGGGATGGTCATGACTCCATCTATATGGCCACTATAATATCTCTCAGGCCGTGTCTGATCAGCTGCTACGATAAGTCTCCAACTGATGACATAAGTAATCAGTAAGGCAAGTGCATAGTCCAGCGATACAATCTCTCGTGTGTAGGAATACAGAATCAGTGCCCCAGCAATCAGTAGAAGGCCTGCGGCGAGTCGCTTAGCACTCTCGGGGCCCAGTACTGTGACGAGCGTGGGTAGTTTGCTCAATTGATCCACGAGCTGGTCTCTGATATCAAATGGTATCGTAATAGCGATAATAAAAAGGCAACATGCCGCCGCGAGGGACCACACGTGCGCAAATGACTGTCCAGCAAGAGGCCAAAGAACAGTAATCCAAGTCCATATAGCTGCTATGACAAAGATCTTGATGTAGGGTAGATCTCTGAGTCTTCTGGATCCAATGACAGGTAGACTATAGAGGGCACTGATCATTACTGGGCCAAGCAAAGAGGGCCATCCCAATGTCCTGATCATGTGAGGAGTACTGACTAAAAGATAGAGTCCACAAAGGATGGCTCCTGATAAAAACAAGACTGATCTAGAGGCCACATAGTGAAATCTTGGAATGTCTTTGATCTCAGGATGCAGGCGCAGCCCTATCCACCTATGGGCGCAATACATCATCCATGTAGCTGCGGCTACGGCCGCCGTCATCCGCAGATCCGCGCTATGCGCGACTGCCAGCTGAGTAGAGGTGTATAGAGCTGCTGCTCCACAGCTTACGATGATCTGTGACATCGCTAGATGATCCCAAAGACTGAGCTGATCTGGAGATGTGATGGCTAGAAATATCTGAAGTCATGGCCATTCTCTATACGGAGAAGAGACTCATAGATGAGATCTGTGACTCCTACTACATCTTTCTTATCGGCCATCTCTACTGTAGTATGCATGTACCGCAGCGGAAGGGATATAAGGGCAGAGGGTACACCTTGATTAGAGTAAGCAAATGCATCGGTATCAGTTCCTGTAGATCGCGAGGTGGCTCGATGCTGAAAATCTATCTTCTTGTCCTCGGCTGCCGCTATGATGAGCTCTAGGAGCTTAGTCTGTACGGCTGGTGCATGCGCCAGACAAGGGCCAAGGCCGCACTTGATGTCGCCCTGTATCTTAAGATCGATCATGGGTGTATGCGTGTCATGCGTAACATCAGTGACGATGGCGACATCTGGCTGAATAGTCTCAGCAATCATCTGCGCTCCGCGCAGGCCTATCTCTTCCTGTACAGCATTGACGACATAGAGAGAGTAGGGCAGTTTGTCTTTGTTTTCTGTGAGCTTTCTCGCCACTTGGGAGATGCAATAGCCACCCATCTTATTGTCAAGTGCTCTACCACAATAGTATCTATCATTGAGCATCCAGAGTTCGTCTGGATAGGTGATGACGGATCCTATGTGGATGCCCATATCCAGGACCTCTTGTTTGCTAGTAGCGCCTACATCGATGAAGATATTTTCTGTCTTGGGAGAGAGCTTAGCTTTTTCGCCACGTCTGGTGTGGATTGCAGGCCATCCGAAGACACCTTCTACGAATCCATTTTTGGTGTGGATATTGACTTTCTTGCTGGGGGCGATGATATGATCTGACCCACCATTGCGGACTACGTAGATAAAGCCTTTGTCCGTGATGTAATTGACATACCAGGAGATCTCGTCAGCGTGTGCTTCTATGACGACCTTATAGTCTTGGCCTGGATTGATGATGGCGCATGCGGAGCCGTAGTTGTCTATAAACCACTCATCAGAGTAATCGGCCATATAGTCAAGCCATATACGCTGACCGCTGCTTTCGTATCCAGTGGGGGCGGCGTTGCTAAAGTAATCGTGTAAAAATTTTTCTGCTTTTTTGTCAGCTGCTGAGGCCATATCTTGCGCTTGTAGAGTGAGGCTAGTAGTGTGAGGTAAAGGTAGGCAGCTATGCCTTCCACGATGATGGCGACTGGCGCCATTGTTTGAGTTCCTTGATCTGATCAGGCTTGATGTAGTCTAAGCGGTGGGCCTCGGTAATCATATCGTCGTAGTGTACAAGGCTGTGCAGTGAGCAGTCTCCATTCTGGAATAGTACTCCTGATTGATCAAATCCGTAGGTGAATATGCTAATGGTATCAGTGACCACAGCTCCAGCTTCTCTGAGGGAGACTACTGCTTTCATGCTGCTGGCGCCTGTGGATACGAGGTCTTCTATGACCACGCACTTCTGACCAGATTGTAGATCCCCTTCTACAGTATTCTGTCTGCCGTGGCCTTTGCTCTGACTGCGCACATAGACGAAGGGCAGATCTGCCTCATCAGCTATCAATGCACCGTAGGGAACGCCTCCTGTGGCTACTCCGGCGATGACATCTGCGGTGAGCTGATGGTCGTCAATGTACTCAAGAAAACTTCGCTTGATGAGATCTCGCAGAGCTGGGTGACTGAGTGACATACGATTATCGCAGTATATCGGGGATTTCCATCCGCTTGCCCAGATGAAGGGCTGATCTACTTGTAACTTTATGGCACCTATTTGCAGTAGTCCTGCTGCTATTTCTTTGCTGTTTTTTGATTCCAATGGCCCTCTTTATCGCTTAGTTCAAATGTACAACATCTACTTTAATGACTCTCAACTCTTGCTCTGTACAGGACGTGAGATGAACACATATCAACAACCTAATGACCTCTGCATCCGCTACCAAGGCAAGGTCAAGCAACTCCATAATTACATTGATCTCCTGGAGAAATCACCCAATGTGAAGCGGGTCATCCTCTGGGACGAGGATGTGAAGAGTATGTATGCTGATTTTAAGGGGCTGTTTCGATTTCTGCGTGCAGCGGGTGGCGTGGTAGAGGCTGAGGGAAAGATCGCTGTCATCAAGCGACATGGTGTGTGGGATCTACCGAAAGGCAAGATAGAGACGGGCGAAAAGAAGAAACCTGCAGCTCGTAGAGAGATCACAGAGGAGATAGGTCTAGAACTGCTGAGCATAGAGGCTAAGCTGGGAAGCACCTATCATGTCTACAGGGATAGCAAGGATCGCCGTGTCCTGAAGAAGACGCATTGGTATCGCTTTTCAGGTGCGATGACGGAGCTAGTGGGTCAGCAAGAAGAGGGTATAGAGGAGGCGCTGTGGATGGATGCGGCAGCATTTGCGCGAAAGCGCCCTATCTATGCGAGTATCCTCCGTGTCATGGGCTGGTACATGGGTGATGGGGAGTGATGTGTAGGGCCTGAGGCGGCCAAATGACTCAATGGGTGAACTTTATTTCAAAAAAAATTAAAAATTCTATGTCTTAACCAAAATTAGCTATACCTTTCGGCTGTGTTTTAGGTTAAAGGTTTTAAGGAAAGACATGTGGGAGCATATGTCTTTCCTTTTTTTATGCCCTCTTGCGAGAGGAAATCCTAAGGAAACATATGCGTAGCCTACTGATTTTCTGCTCTTTGTCCAAAGGATTGACTTGGAGTCTGCTTGTGAATGATAGCAAAGGCTGATACCTGCTGCGTGCGACCCTGATCGAGTAGGGCGGCGGCGGTACTCTGGAGAGTTGCGCCAGTAAGCACAGTATCATCCAGGAGGAGTACATGTGTGTAGCAACGGTGATCGTCGATGGCCATATTTTGCTCGGCATTTGCTGTCTTGTGCGTGGTCATGGAAATCGCGCTCTGGGGCACATTGTCACCATTACTAGGATGGACGAGATTGATGTGGGGAAAGGGAAGGTCAAGATACTCTTTCCACTCGCGCATAAATGTCTTTCCTGCGGCGGTGCTACTCGGTACAAAAGCCACAGCATCTATCATACATTCATCTATGAATGCGTGAATCTGCTCTTCGATTTTCTTGAAGATCTCTACTTGCATCACCAGATTTTGGCTTGATTTGGCGGCACACAGGCGCTGAGCAAGAGCTGTGGCGCCGAATCGTCGAGTTTCCTTGTAATCTGCGAAGTTGTAGTGAGTCAGTGTCCCAGCCTTCACAGCTTTTTTTTCTTCTAGCAGTTCTACTAAGTGATCGTTTTCCTCAGGGTCGTTAGGAGCTGCTTGGGCCCTATCTTGTAGAAATTCTTCAGCGACTTTTTGCGGGTCAAGATTGTGCTCATAAGCGTATTCGCACACGGCTGCTTGCCCTGTAACTTGGTGTCCTTCTTTCTTGATAAGAATGAACTCTGTAGTAAGGGATTCTCTCTGAGCGCTTGTGAGCTGCAACACGGTTTCGGAAGATCTGCTACCAGGTTTGCTGAGAGAGTAGTATGTGCGCGGTGCCATACCTTTCTTGATAGCTACTTGCGATTGTACGAGAGCTTTGAGGATGGAGTGAATGCGCTGTCTGGAGAGGCCGGTAAGTTTTTGGATGTGTATGGGGCGTAGGGTATGGTGTTTATGGAGGAGGGCCAGGATTTGGGAGTGTGCGGTTGGTGTGTTCATGGGGTAAAGATATATAAATTACATTTTACAGTAAAATGTAAAAATTTGACCAAACGACCTCAATCAAACGCATACCTCACCTGAAACTTCACCTCCGTACGCCGATCTCCAGCTATCCGCATCACTCCACTACTAATCTCATCACGATCACTATACTTCCACTGACTTACGCGACCCTCAACAGTCAGCTGACGGGTCAACTTATATCTCAAATTCACATAATAGCGCCGACCTACACCAAAATAGGGAGGTACAGAAAAATTGTAAATCAGATCATTCTCAAACGCATAGATCCTGCTGTCAAATCCATCCGTGTCAAACAAAGCGTAGCGAGCCGTCGCAGAAAAGGCACTTCCTAGTGGCTTGTATATGATATCTTGGAATACCATGAATCCATTCTCTTGCTCCACTCCCTCTACGCGCCACCATGTGAAGTCGATCCGATTGCGCAATCGTAAAGAGGGTATGATCGTATAGTCCACATTCAGTCGCAGTTGATTTCTGCGTGTAGGAAATATCCTGTCTATGGCGATCCCCTCTACATTTTCTGTACGGTACTTTTCTTCTGATCGATAGCGCATATAGACCTCGTATTTGCGTCTCTTTTTATATGCTACTCGTAGATGTTGCTCACGTCCCGTGCTGGGAGCGTCTATTCTAAATCGGAGCCACTCATGACTCCACAGATCTGCATACGCCTGTATATGCCAGCCGTAAGCAGGATAGTACTCTATGCCAGCGTATATACCTTCTTCATTGGTGGTACGACTGCTTTCAGCAAGTCCATTAGCCCAGTAGCTGTTGTAATCGCGATCATATCGACGGTAAAAGAGAGCGAGGTCAAGCTTGGTATCAAGCGAACTCACAACCCCCTGCGCTATAGCCAATCCGCCAGGATTCGCTGATGCCAGTTCACCAAAGAGATGAAGACTACCAAGGAAATAGCTATAATTAAATCCGTAGTTCCAGAGCTGCTCTCCGCTAAAGTCGTATCGCACGTAAGGAGAATCCCCGCGCTGAATTCCAGGATCAAATCGATTCATCATTGCTGTGACGCCTACATATCCACGCTTATGTTCATACTCGATATGGCCACCAGCGGTGAGGTAGCGTACGGCACCCTTGTCCTCGATTTCAGACTTGGTGCGATGCAAACCACTGATCTGTAGACTGCTGAAAAAGTTCTGAGTTTGATCCAGACTATCTTGTATGACTAAGTTTCCATCCTGCCTTCGATAAGAAGCAAAGGCGGTTAGCTCTAGGCGCTCGGCTAGTTGATACTGGATAGCAGCCCCTCTCAGGAAGTTGCTTTCTGTGATCGAAGTGTAGGGACGCATTTTGCGAAAGCTCTTCTTCACATCCTTTACAAATCCACTCTTGCCATAGCCAAAGTCGCTATGGATTATGAGCCCTTCGCCAATACTGATCACAAAATCACCTAGCGCCACCTGCTTTACACGATTTCCAGGTGACTTCCACCACAGGTGCGCTGAGTAAAAGTCAAATCCCTCTGGATTACTACCTCGAAAAAATGCCTCTCCAGCATCCTTCTCTGCCGTCACACCATAGCTGAGATTATTTCCAAATCTGTGTCGATATCTCAGGTAGAGCTTATCTGCGTTACCCTCAAATGCCGTCTCACCGTTCTCGTCAGGTACAAATCCTTGTTGGTCTTCAAGGATTCGTGTATAGCGTAGAAAGAGCTGATTCTCTCCCGTCTTTATTCGCTCCCATACTGTGGGCAGAAGCGATTCACCGCCGCCACGAATGGTCAAGATCTGTGATAATCGAGCAGCTTCCTGTGTGGAGATACTTGGGATAGCCTGCAGCTCCAGCAGAGAAATATAGTCGCCAGCATAGATGCGGTGATCCACGATCGCTCGGGCTTGACGCTCACTGATCCATCCTAGAGGCAGCAACTCCTCTACGGTGACTCGATTGATGTCAAGGGGATTTCTCTGCAGGAAATCTTGATATTCTAGGATGTTGTCGTAGGCGAAGTCGGTCTGACCATCTTCTAGTTCGAGCGTTTCTTCGATGTCGACTGGGGTGCCTATGTCTTCGTCGATCTGCGCTTTCGCGCAAATGAACATCAGCACATTACATACCAGCAATAGGTGTTTCACACAGGAAAATTACAATCAATAAGCCGGAAAGAATTTCATCCAGACCCAATTGACATCGCGCTGGTTCTTTTCAGTGAGGTGTGAGTACAACTTGAGATAGACCAATTACTCATTAAAATGCTGGATTAAAGGATCAACGAGATCAGAATTTCTCGCCTGCGGTAGATAGTGACCTAGGCTATCGACTATGACAAGCTTGCTCCCAGGTATATTTTGGTGAAGTCGCTTGGCATGATCTACACCAAAGATCGGATCGCGATCACCGTGCACTATGAGCGTGGGTGTTTCTAAACTCGCAAGCTCATCCCATCTTCCTCCGCGCAGCTTCATTGCCTCGGTATGCTGGGCCGCAGCAGAAAATGTCCAGCCACCTCTATGATCATATTCGTACAGCGCATTTTTTGCAAGAGCCCGCGTCTCTACATCTACACGTTTGCGGTTAAGCACATTGGCAAAAGCGACATTGATAGTTGGTGAAGTCTTTCGAGTCATCTTACCGCGGGATTGCGCCATGATCTTCAGTACGCTGCTGATAAAATAGGCACTAGGCTTACTCAGCCCTTTGCCAAAGAGCTCTCCCGTCGTCATGGCAAGAGTAAGAGTTTTTACCCTTTCGGGAAAATCCAAACCCAGGTCTTGCGCTATGAGCCCACCCATGGATACGCCTACTATGTGCGCCTTGTCAATCTGCAAGTCATCCAATATGGCAATCGCATCACCTGCCATGTCCTGAGTAGAGTAGGCCTCTGACTTCTTCCATCGTAGCAGTCGACTACTCAGACCCACACCGCGATTATCAAAGCGAATCACACGATATCCAGCATCGACTAGAGCTTCTACAAAATAGTTGGGCCAATGTAGAGCCGTGAAGCTGTGACCCATGATGAGTAGCACGGCAGGATCGTCTGGATTACCTACAGACTCATACCAGATCTTAATTGAGTCAGCCGTAGTTGCAATAGCTACCTTCCCGAGGTATGGACTATACTCAGTCGTGTCCGACATCACCTCGTGCAAGGTGTTCTTTTGACTTTTGGATAGGCTGCTTGTTGATAAAAACATGAGGAGGAGGACTAGACACGCTGCAAGTGATATGAGTACAACGTATCGCTTTCTCATTCAATAAAGGTAGTGTGTGCACTGGCAATCGTCACGTAACATTGCTAGTCACTTATCCGTCATAGATGCTGATGTCAATTGAACATAACCGTATCAAGCATTTAGACCACCTTTATGGTATGAGAAATGTTCTATTCCTATTGTGTATGTTCTTTGCGATGCACTTGTCAGCTCAGATCCGCGGCACAGTCAAGGACGTATCGGGACAGGTGCTGCCTTACGCTCATATCTATGTAGAAGGCACTTCTAGTGGTACGTCAGCTAATGCAGAAGGCTATTACGAACTATACCTAGATCCAGGTACCTATCAGATCATAGTAGAGTATCTGGGCTATCAGTCAGAGCGACGTACTATCGTCCTTACGCAAGCTCCATATGATCATAGTGTGGTATTGACATCAGAGCAGATCAGCCTCGACGAAGTAGTCATAGCGGCCGATGCTGAGGATCCAGCTTACCGTATCATGCGTGAAGTGATTGCACGCCGTGGTGATTTTCTGGATGCTATGAGTCCTTACACTACAGACGTATACATCAAAGGAAATATAAGTCTCACAGACGCTCCAGAAAAGATGTTTGGCCAAGAAGTAGGGGATATGGCAGGTATACTCGACAGTAATCGACAAGGCATATTATATCTGTCCGAGACAGCAAGCACCTATCACTATGTCAGCAGTTCTGTCAATAAAGAAATTATCCACAGCAGTATTGTGAGCGGTGAGGACCAGGGCGTGAGTTTTAATCGAGCTATATATACGGACTTTAATATCTATGACAATCTGATAGAGCTCCAGCGGGATATAGTCTCTCCCGTAGCTGACGGGGCCATGGCATATTATCGATATAGTCTACTAGGAAGTACATTCCTAGAGGATAAAAAGATCTATAAGATCCAAGTAATCTCCAAGCGGCCAGAAAATCCTACTTGTGCCGGAGTCATCTATATATATGATGAGGATTACGCTGTCAAGAATGTAGACCTCTACGTCACGTCCAAGGCTGTGAATAGCGCTATCATAGATACCATGCGGATTCGGCAAAACTATGCCTATATCCCACAGCTATCCGCCTGGCACAGGATGGATCAGCAGCTGATATTTGGTATGGGATTGATGGGCTTTAATGCTGAGGGTATTTTCACCTCCATCTATAATAATTATCGTGACCTAGATCCAGCTACACTTCAGGGTGATCGAGAAGCAGTCCGCATAGAGGCAGACGCCATCAAGTCTGAGGATGTGCACTGGAAAGATATCAGACCTATTCCACTTCTCGATACAGAAGTAAAGGACTATGTGAAGAAAGATAGCCTGCGCCGCCTCTGGGAATCCAAGCCATACCTGGATAGCCTGGATAAAAAGAATAATCGATTTGTTCCTATCCACCTTATTGCCGGCTATTCCTATAGTAACAGCTACGAGAAAAATGGCTGGAATATAAGGGCACCTCTAGAAGCGGCTCAGTACAATACTGTACAGGGCGTGAATATAGGCTTGGAACTTGATTTTTATAAGTATCGGGATGATGGCTACCGTCGAGTTATAAGTCCTAGATTAGAATACGGCTTCTCAGATAAAAAATTTAGAGGTAGCTTGGAGTTTTACCTCAGAAAAGACAGAAAGCGCTACGGTAGGCTGCAAGCCGGTATAGGCAGAGAGGTCTTTCAGTTTAATAGAGCTGAGCCAGTTGATGAGCAATTTAATACTTTTTCTAGCTTGCTCTACAAGGTCAATCTTTGGCGTGTGTATGAGGCTGAGTTCATCTATGCCAACTACTTTAGAGTCTTAGCGCCTAGTTGGAGAGGATCCATAGGCTTACGATACGAAGATCGGTCAGAATTAAAGTCCACCACGGATTGGAGTATAGGAAGGAAGGATGAGACCTTTGAGCCCAATGTCATGGATCATCCCGCAGTAGATCAAGGTAGCTTAGATTTGCCTGGAACACGAGCAGTCACTGCGAGAGCTGTGCTCGGATGGTTGCCAGAAGAATCCTTTGAGACACTGCCAGATAGGATAAGATATCTCGGTAGTGACTGGCCGCGTGTTACTCTTGCTGTACGTGCTCACTACTATCCGGAGATTGATGTGGAGCTCGGAGATGCACTTGCGCTTAATTATAGCCTCACTCTGAGCGGGCGCGTAGGTTTTGGTCTCGTAGGAGATGGACGATATTTTGGTAGATACGCAGACTTTCTTGGCGACACACCTAGATCATTTGTAGATTATCATCATTTCCTAGGGACCAAAAGTAAATTCACACGTTTTCGCAACGTAGCACATTTTTATGCCTTGCCGTTTTATGCATATAGCACTTCATCTCAGGCCTTTGATATTCATTATCAGCACTCATTTAATGGATTCATTGCGGATAAGATTCCTCTACTGCGAAAGCTCAAGTGGACCTTTGGGGCAGGTGCAGCTGCATTATCCACCCGAGAACGTGGAGACTATGGAGAAATTAATTTTGGACTACGTGATGTAGGGTTTAGCGTATTCCGGATTTTTGAAATCGACGCTGTATACAGCCAAGGTGACCAGGCAGAAGGCGGCTGGACATATAGAGTAGGAGTAAAGGAAGCATTTTAGGGCGCCGCGATATCGCACACATCGAGGCTTAGCAATGACAAATGCCGAGTATCGAAATACATCTATGGATCTCTCATAGACCCTAGCCGATGCAAGGCGAACAAGAGGTCATCACTCGACCGCGACTGACTGTGCCTACATGTCGCAGTGTCGATCTACTGCATCACTTATACCAGGCTGACTATTATCTTCATAGGCCATACTGAGTACTACTCATCAGGCCCCATGCGACTCACATACACCATCGCTATTCCCGTGACGATCATAAGGATTTTAATCAAGAAGCTCCACAGAAGGCCGAGATTTTCTAGCCATCGCAGATAAGTCAAGTTCACACCTATCAAGGATAAGACCAAGCTAAGTCCGCCCAGCAGAAATAGCAAAAATCCAATGACACTTATAAGTCCTTTATTCATACTAGCTCTTTGGGTCAAGTATCATTTTTATCCGTGCACGGGCATCACTAATATGTGCGCCCTTCAGGCCAGATGCCGATCCTTCTGCGCGCTGGAGCTGCCTGTCTAGACTGGTGAGCGATGCTCTCGCGAGCGCCTTGGTATCGCTTAGATTATAGGTGCTGTTCTGCGTATTGACGAGCTTGCCGAGCTCCTCTATATGCTGGCGCTGCAGATTCCTTCTATAAGTGTCAATCGAGCTGCCTGAGCCGAGCTCTGACCAGATTCCATCACTCAGATCTTGGAGATAATCGAGTGGGGCATAAGCGGTATTACCATTCATCGTCTCATTCTCGATCATACGTAGCAATCGTCTTTCTGATAGCATAGAGCGAAGGCTAGAGAGCTGTAAGCGAGATAGCCTGCTGGTCATACCACCGTTTTCTATACGCGCCAGGATGTCCTTATCGATCATCCACTCAGGGGTCTGGAATAGCTCTTGCTGGATATAATCGTGCGCTGCTTTCTGCTTCTGCTTTTCTACGTGCGTGTAGATCTGGCCCTCTTCGTCAGAGCGCTTTTTGTAGTCATACACACCACCTATATTAGTCCTTACGTGACGCATGTAGCGGCCAAACTGTCCCAACACATTGCCATAGAGCTCGCTGAGATCGGAGTAGTCCTCGCCGTCTGTGGTCGCCCAATCCTGCAACTCGGGCATGATACGCTTGAGATTCATGATGCCGTATGTGCTGGCGCGTATAGCGTCATCCCCTAGATCTTCCGTCTGCGCTGTGGGATCCGCTGGGTCAAATGTCTGAGCACCATATCGATAGATCGGATCTCCGGCCTTCTCAAGTACCCACTGATGCAGTGTCGATTTTTCATCTTGCCAGTCCTTAGCATCAGGGATGGGCTTGTAGCCGTAAGCGATGGACCAGTGATCGTATGGACCTATGCCAGGATACAGGCAAGTCACACCGTCTTCAGGCTGTGCTATATAATTAAATCGTGCGTAGTCCATGATACTCGGTGCTGTGCCGCCCATTCGGCACGTGAAGCTTGCAGACCTGAGAGAGTCTACGGGGTAAGCTACGCTGGATCCCATATTGTGAGGCAGTCCTAGCGTATGGCCGACCTCATGAGCGGCCACAAATCTGATCAGCTCTCCCATCACATCATCGTCAAACTTAGCAGACTGCGCGTCCTTATTGATAGCGGCTGTCTGCACAAAATACCAATTGCGCAGCAGATTCATCACATTGTGATACCACATGATATCGCTTTCTAGGATCTCGCCCGTACGCGGATCGTGCACGTGTGGACCCTGAGCATTCTGGATATCTGTGGTGATATATCGTATGACGGAGTAGCGAGCATCCTCTGGACTCCACTCAGGATCTTCCTCTGGTGTAGGCGCTTCCTTAGCGATGATAGCATTGCTAAATCCGATTTTCTCAAAGCTTTTCTGCCAGTCATTCACACCTTGCATGAGGTA
>JAHDBH010000012.1:0-1205 GCA_020630495.1 Saprospiraceae bacterium | reverse complement strand
CCAGTGCTATCTGGGCTGTAAGCCTTGATGTCAAATGCCATGATGACGGGCTCGAAATTGTTGTTCTTTACGGAGCGATAAATCGGATCTTCCTCGCTCGCTACACTATTATACGATACCTCACGCAGCAGAATCTGAAAATCGTTGCGCTCCCATCGGATGACCTGCTGCGGTCGAGATTTCGTCCCGGCTCCTCCAAAATTCAAACCCTTCACAAAACCGCTGACCCGCGTCACCACCAGGATTTCCTGATCCATGACGTCTTTGCTCAGCTCAAAATAGTATTTGTCGTCCACCTTGTGCACTGTAATGAGGCCTGGATCCGTAACGGCCTTTTTGGTGATGACTTCCTTGTACGGTTTGATCTTCCCCTTTTCCTCTTTGGGTTTGGCAGGAGCACTAGTCTTGCTCTTCTTCTTACCACCGAAAATCTGCGCATCAGCAGGTGCGGAAATCATCATGGCGAGGGTGAGAAAGCAAAGAGAGGCGAAGTGGCGCATTGGATTATTACTTGTCATATCGGGATGTCTACGTGAGTGATTGCGTCTGTACGGATGCGAACAATGACAAATGTAAGGACTTTGGCTCCTGCTCAGTTCATCCGATGATGAGCTGGTAGCTGTGAGATGAGGAGGGCTTTTGGAGGTGCGGGCTTTCGCCCAAATGTGTATGTCCCTCTAAGCCAGATCTGATAAGCAATTGCCACCAGGATCTTTAGGTGACTGAAAGTCATAGTCTGACCAAAGCACATGGAATATGGACACCACACATCTCTGGAATACTAAGGTAATGAAAGACGCACTCCAAGCGAGTACCGACGATAGCTAAACCTAGTCGGAGTTTCCTCCAAAAGCTTCACCTCAAAGTCTCTGCTAAGTGGTTGAAGTAGGCCGGCCACTATACCCAGATTCCACGTCTCCTTTCTCAGCAGATTATAGCATATATCGACTTCACCTGCTAGGGAAAAATTTCTTGTGCCTAAGCGATCCGCAGGATCATTGGTTTCGCTTAATGAGCCTTGGAAGTCCAGGCGATCCAGCATATATACATTTCGACTTAGTAACGCTCCTGCAGAGAATTGCACTCTACCATCTGCCAAGTGCCAAAGGCCTTTTATTCCCAGGCTGATTTCCCTGACTCTCATGTCTATAGCAAAGGGTGACTCACGACCGAGTAGGATATCCATTCCTGTAATAACGGTATCC
>JAHDBH010000096.1 GCA_020630495.1 Saprospiraceae bacterium | reverse complement strand
CGTAAATGATGTACAAAAAAGCTCTGAATGGTATCAAGCTCTCTTGGGCTGTACAAGTGGTCATGGTGGAGATACATTTGAGATATTACTCGACAATAGTCGCGAGATACTTCTCTATCTACATAGATGGGGAGATCACGAGCATCCTACCTTGACCGCACCCTGCCATAAGCCCGGCAATGGACTCATCTTATACATCACCGTAGACTCACTCCAAGATACTTGGCAAAAAGCCGAGCAGCTAGGACTGAGTATCGCAGCACCCATAGCCAAAAGCGCAAATTCTGGAAAAATGGAATTTGCTCTCAGAGATCTGGATAATTACTACGTACTCCTTGCTCAAAAATAATAGTACCGCAGCGCGCGCTTCCTACATGAAACGTTATATGCTCCATCTCTTGCTTGTACTTGCGCTCTTCATCAGCTGCGCTGATGATTCAGCCTCACAAGCAGGAAAAGAGATTGCTGCCGTACATATGACTTCTGATTCCGCAATCTCGCACTCAGAGAAGGATACTATTACAATAGACTTTGCACCAAGCAGAATCACTCGGAGGATACGAAACAAGAGCAACGGCGATCTCTTATTTGCCTCCTATGATGATGTGCTCAGTTATGATGGCGACAAGTTTACTCCATTACCTCATCCAGCGGATTTTGAGGGCTTTGATGCCTTTGACGCGCTAGAGGACAGTCAGGGCCAGATCTGGATTGCCAGTAATCACTACGGAGTATATAAGTATGATGCTGGTGAATACACACACTATACAGATTCCTCTGGCCTGACCCACGACCGCACTATCGATATCTACGAAGATCAGAGCGGAGATATCTGGATCTCCACTATGGGAGGTATCAGCCGATATGACGGTTCCACTTGGAGAAACTATCATAAATCTGACGGACTCCCCACAGACGATATCAATCGCATTATTCAGGATCGCACAGGTCTCTATTGGATAGCTACTCGGAGCCAAGCTTGTACTTATGACGGCTCAGATTTCACTACCATACGGACTCAAGATGGAAAATATCTTAGAAACATCCGTCACATCATAGAAGACCAACAAGGAGGCATCTGGCTAGGCGGCGCTGAAGGACTTTGGTACTATCGCGACAGTCTTTACTCTCAACTATCTAAAGAGATGATGGTAGGAATACACGAAGATCAGCACGGTAAGATATGGACCATCGCAACCCATGGTATATATCGCGGATGGAAAGCACCTGATCATTCTCAATCAGATACCTTGGTCACTCAGCAGGTACACTTTGTAGCTACACCAGGCCCTATGCTCTTTGGTATAGGAGAAGATCGCGAAGGTGTGATCTGGATCGGCACAGGAAGTGGAGTATTTAGCTATGATGGAGCGCAGCTGCAGCACTATAGGAGACCTGACAAAGATTGAGTACGCTCTGATGACACAGTTTACAAGATCTGATAATTTCCCATCTGAGAGATCATACGGTAAGACGTGCTCCTGAAAGTCAATCTTTGCCTTAGGCCACTACGATAAACACATTTAGGTCAGCCGCGGCTTTCAAGAGATCTATTTGCACTTTACTTCATACTACTCAAAGCATTCTCCAGACCGCAGACCATGTACTGATTGTAATCTTCCCATCTTTCATCAGGATTGTATCCTATGGGTGTAGCAATGACCTCTTCGTCAGTATTGAGTATGACGTAGAGGGGCTGTGAATTTTGCTCAAAATTTTCAATTTGAAATTCAGCCCATAAGCGGCCAATGTTTCTGATTTTTTCACCCGTATTTTTTGATATGAGACTTTTCTTGAGCTTTTCACGGTCGTCTGTGTAGAGCGAGACTAATACAAAGTCCTGATTGAGCTTCTGCCACACGGGGCCTTCTACCCAGATTTTATCCTCTACTTTCCTGCAGTTGACGCATCCGTGACCTGTAAAATCTATAAAGAGCGGCTTACCTGTCTCACGGGCATAGGCAAGTCCTTCGCTGTAGTCCTTAAAGCAATTGATATTATTGGCACACTTGCCGTAGCTTGGATATCGCTTTTTGATCTTTGCATTGACCTTACCAGGCGGCAAGAACAAATTGTAATGTGCCGGAGGCAGGATGCCGCTCAGCGCTTTGGGAGTTGCGTAGTTGCCTGTGTCCTTATTGACTCTAAAGCCCATAGCTAGGTACACCGTAGCTGCAGCAAAGAGCGCCGTGAACACCCATCGAGTCGCGGATCGCTTCGTCACAGGACTATCATGTGGAAACTTGATGAGCCCTAGCAGATACAGCGTAGTGAGTAGAGCTAGCAGCACCCATATCCCTAGGAATAGCTCATACTTCAGGATGCCCCAGTGCATAGTTAGGTCAGCTACGCTGAGAAATTTCAGTGCTAGACCGAGCTCCAAGAATCCAAGTACCACTTTGACACTATTCATCCATCCACCGCTCTTAGGCAGACTATTGAGCCAGCCAGGAAATGCTGCAAATAGACCAAACGGAAGTGCCAGCGCCGTGCTGAAGCCGAGCATCACCACAGCAGGACCCACAGTACTAGTGGCCGACTGCACCAGTGCCGTACCTATGATAGGACCTGTACAGCTAAAGCTGACTAAGGCTAGCGTGAAGGCCATGAAGAAAGTTCCTACCAGTCCACCCTTATTAGCCATGCTGTCTGTCTTAGTGGTCCAGCTACTAGGTAGCGTGATCTCAAAATATCCAAAAAAGCTAAAAGCAAACACTACAAAGAGCAAAAAGAACAGTGTATTGGCGATCCAGTTAGTCGATAAAGCCTGTAGAGCCGCCGCACCAAATAAGCCTGTAATGATCAGTCCGATGGCGAGATAAATTGCAATGATCGAAGCGCCAAAGATCAGTCCATTGCGTATGCCGCTCTTCCTATCTGTGCTACCCTTGGTGAAGAAACTTACGGTCAGCGGAATCATAGGAAATACACAGGGCGTCAACAGAGCCGCCAGCCCACCAAGAAAGCCGCCTAAGAACGTGAGGAGCAAATTCTTCTTGCCACCGAGCTGCTCCTCACCACAGTCAGCAAGTGGATCTTTATATGTTGCCGCCATCACCTCTATGCGTTGATCAAGCGTCTTGTCCCCATCATAGGTCGCATGAGGAAAGTCAGGGTGTGCTTCCCATCCGTCTAGCTTAGTCGATGGAGGATTGGCAGACTGCACCCCACCGCTAGCGACCACCTGATCATCTTCTACACTAGTATCATCCTCAGATGTATCACTAGGCTTATCTGCAAGCTTAGGAAAGAAGACAAAATCTGCATCTATCGGCGGAGTGCACTGTGTGGCATCGCAGCTCATGAAGGAGATATATCCTTTGATAGCATCCTCGACATTATCTACTTTGACCGCTTGACTGAATGTCGCTTTGTTTCTCACAGAGGTAATCTCTGCATCAAAGAATGGATCCATGACCTTCTTAAACTTACCGACTTCCTGCACCTCGCCCACGAGGCTCTGGCCATCACCTAGCTCCACCACGATCTCCGTGGGTAAAGGCCCATCATCCCAGGTCTCATTACTACTGTACATCTTCCATCCATCCTCGATGGTCGCATCAAATACTAGTCGATAGACATCCGCTTCTGAGGTAGACTCTATGCGGCTTTTCCAGCTTACCGGATTCTTGATCTGTGCGTGTAGATCGCCCATGAAAGAGAGCGCGAGGACGGTAAGGACTACGGAGTATATTCTTCTCATAAGATGAGTATCTGTAAATGGTCTTTCTGACATGAATGTCTATGTGAGTAGCTTGCTCTGATCTAGACAAATTGGACTTTGTAAGTCTAGAGACGACAACCCGCACCCACATGATACCCAAAGACTATGTCAATGGATGATCTATCAAATAAAGATAGCACCCTAGCAGAGATACTAGGTGAATCACAGGTATAATCATGTAGTGGCGCCGACGCCCGAGACGGTGCTTACTCTAGCTCAAAGCTGAAGTCCACATCCGCAGGCGGCAGGCAGCGCTTATCGTCACAGGTCATGAAACTGAGATAGCCCTCGATTTCCTCTAGACCTGCTTCCACTTTGATTTTCTGTGTGAATGTCACTTGATCAGCATACTTCTTCACGTCCATCTCAAAGACAGAGTCGTAGCCTTCCTTAGCCTTTCCCGTCTCTACCAGATTGCCCACGAGCTCATAGCCATCCTCTGTATCAAAATCTATCGTAGTCGGTACTGGACCATCATCTGCCATATCAGCGCTGTAGACATACCAGCCAGCATCGATGGATGCTACAAACTGGATCGCGTATTCCGTGTCCGAGACCTTCTCTATAGAAGTAGACCACTTTACGGGCGTGAATATCTGAGCAGACGCTATCAGAGTAAGGGATGAGAATAAGATCGTAGCGAGAATAGTTTTCATAGTATTGTGTATGCTTGTGTAGTTGATTATAGATACATAGATAATAGATGTGTCTCCACAGTAGTGCCCCTCATTGCGGATGCTTAACCATAGATTAACGCTACTTAGCCTTCCACGGGACTCACCACACGGCTAGGGATCCATGAAGCGAGGCTCCGCCATAGATGCTGTCCATCGTCTCCACCAAGTATATCCTCCGAGGCCCGCTCAGGATGGGGCATCATGCCATATACATTGCGATCTCGATTACACACCCCAGCGATAGACTCCACAGAGCCATTCCAGTTGTACTCATCCGTCACTTCCCCCTCAGGCGAGGCATAGCGAAATATGATCTGATCATTCTCCTTGAGTGCTGCAAGTGTCTCCGCATCACAGTAGTATCGCCCTTCTGCATGAGCCATGGGCATAGCAAGCGCTTTGCCGTGAGGAATCTTTGAGGTAAGTGCACTGTCATGCGTCACCGTCGCTAGGTGGCAGACGCGAGAGATAAACTGCTGATCACGATTGCGCAGCAGTGCGCCTGGTAGTAGACCTGCCTCACAGAGAACCTGGAATCCATTACAGATGCCTATGACATGTCCGCCCTGTCGGGCAAATGCTCCCACAGCCTGCATTACCGGACTTAGCTTAGCTAGTGCTCCAGCACGGAGATAATCTCCGTAGGAAAATCCACCAGGCACTATGATCACATCCTCTGAGCCAAAATCTGGCAACTCGGATTCCTTGTGCCAGATCTTCTCCACAGGATGGCCCATCACCTCGCCGAGGACATGGATCATATCATCATCACAGTTGGACCCTGGAAATACTATCACGCCAAATTTCATAGCTCTCTGAAAATTATGTAAGTAGATCTCAAAAGTACGAGCAATCTGCGCATCACCTCGCTAGGTAAAATACTCAAACACATTGAGCAAAAGCAAAAACACAAACAGTACAAAATGCCCCAGCTCCGCCAAGCCCGTATTCTTAGTATCAGAAAAATAGAAAGACACCAGTGCTCCCGCTGGAAACATCACAGCAAGCAGATTGTACTCGTCAAAGTCCTTCTGCACTAGTATCGTCAAGCTGCCAGCTAGCAGTAGCCAGTAGAGGACATCTATGCCTTTGCGGGACTTGATGAGCTTCTTGGCCAGATTAGAATTATAAGACAGCAAGCACGATAGTATCACTAGGGCATACACGATCAGACCGTACCAGGGCGTCACCTCTGCGAGTGTACCAGGATCTACGAGACCGAGCCCAGCTACCGCACGAGGCCATAGCATATCACCCATATCTACCATAAAATAGAAGAATAGCATCCATACCACTGGCACCAGCGCACCTATCAGAGTCTGGATAAATCTCTTAGCATTGATGGCATTCATGATGGCTATGGCTGGCACGGCGCAGAGAAGTAGCAGTCCATAGGCAGGCTGCGTCAGAAAAGCCATACCTGCAAGAAATCCTACATTGAATAAAGGCAGTGCATAGACCTTCTTCTTGTAGATCTTGTAAACTTCGCCAAATGATAGAATCACAAATGTGTTAGCCACCAGCTCTGGCGATAGCGACTGGTAACTAGGTAACAGACTGCAGAGCAGTATGTAAAACAGACCAGGAAACAGGGTAATCTGCGAGGCCAGCCTATACTTGATGACATATCGATTGATAAATGTCGCTTGCAGAAATATCAGGATGATCACCGCTATATCTGTGAGGACGCCCTCTGGGCTCGTCCACTCGCGTATGTGCATCATCAGCACACCATCATGCGCCGTAGATAGCGTCTCATCTCTGAAGAAGGAAAATGATCTGACCACCACCGTATAGACCAGCAGTGCCATGTGATGGGCAAAGAAATTTTTACTGAATAGCGAGAGCAAGGCGTAGGCAATTTTACCAGACCCAAAGATATTCTATTTATCCAGCTGCTGGCGCTCGATCCAGTCTATACTCAGTTCTGCAAGCTGAGCGGCATGAGCGGGTATATCAGTTGATGTCCATGGATGCCTCCCGCCATATGTATGTCCAGCACCCTCTATCAGTGCTACTTCGCCATCCTTACACCACTCTACGATTTTCTGTGAGGAGCTGGCAGGTACAGCCTCATCGCCAGAGCCATGGACACACAGGCAGGGGCAGTTCATCTCCGCAGCCGTCTGCTCTGTGTCTAGTCGCGACTCGTGGAGTAGATAGTCCTCGTACAGACTATATCGTATAGGATACTCCTCCCCTGTGCGGCTATTGCGCACCATGAAGTAGCCATCCTCTTTCCATTGCTTGAGCTTATCAGGATCTCGCCAGGCATAGCTCAGCTTGTCCACACTCGCCCAGCACAGCACGCCATCTACATCTCCCAGCGCGGCAGCAGCGGCTATGACGATCGGACCACCCCTACTGTGCCCTATCAGATAGATCTCACCAGACCAGTGGTCATGCGGAATCAGATTTCCAGCACGCTGAGCATCTACGACTCTGCATACGTCCGCGAGCTCATAGCTGTGACGGTTCTCCGCAAAGGCATCTGCATCCACCAGATCAGTCATATGATCTGGTCTCGTGCCATTGTGACTATAATTAAGCTTGAGATAGGCGAGGCCCTTTCGGGCAAATGCGTCTGCGAGCAGATTCCAGATCCCCCAGTCCTTGAAGCCCTTGATTCCGTGACAAAACACAATGCATGGCTGCTTACCCAGAGCGGTGTCATAGCGAAAATCAAGGGTGATATCTCTACCCGCTGAACCTTCAATAACTTTGGACTCTTCCATCATCATGCTTCCTAGCGATTCTATATACGACCAAATGTACCATCTACACACCTCATGGCTGTAAGTCTGCGGAGCATACAGGAGCCGATCAAGGCAGAGCTAGGCACATTTGAACGAAAGTTCAGAGAATCCATGAAGAGTGAGGTGCCACTCCTGGATCGCATCACGCACTACATCGTGCAGAAGAAAGGTAAGCAATTACGCCCCCTACTCGTGCTGCTCAGCGCTGCCATATGCGGTAAGATCACGGAGTCGACGTACAGGAGTGCATCATTTGTGGAGATGATTCACACAGCCACACTTGTGCATGATGATGTGGTAGATGAGTCCTATCTGCGTCGAGGCTTCTTCTCTATTAATGCTCTGTGGAAAAATAAGATTGCCGTCCTCGTAGGCGATTATCTATTCTCACGCAGCCTTCTCCTCGCTACAGATCATCAGGAGTATGAGCTGCTCCAGATTCTCAATCTGGCAGTCAAGAAGATGAGTGAGGGCGAGCTACTCCAGATGGAAAAGTCGCGCAAGCTCAATATCACAGAAGAGCAGTATCTGCATATCATCTCGCAGAAGACCGCCTCATTTATCGCTGCAGCTTGTCAGGCAGGTGCCGCTAGTGGAGGCGCTACAGACCAGCAGCAGCAAATGATGCATCAGGTGGGCCAGTACATGGGTATGGCTTTCCAGATTAAAGACGACCTATTTGACTACGGAAAAGCCAAGATCGGCAAACCCAAGGGTATAGATATCCAAGAGAAAAAAATGACCCTGCCGCTGATCAAAGCCTTACAGGATAGTGACAAGCGCGAGCGGCGACGTATACTTCGACTTGTAAAAAATCACAAAAACGATAAGAAAAAAATCCGTGAGGTAATCGACTACGTCCATCAGTCAGATGGCATCAGCTACACCGAAAATCTTATGAAGGAGTATCAGCAGAAAGCATTAGATATCCTAGTGGACTTTCCCGAGTCAGTCTATAGGCAGGCCTTTGAGGATCTGCTTGGTTTTGTCACAGATCGCGAGAAATAGTCGAGCACACTTCTTCATCATTGCTCTATAGACCAAAAGAAAAGCGCACAGGCGCACACTAGCAACTCACGATGACCTGCGCGCTCTCTTAAGGTAATGTCTAGTTGCTATAACTATCTATAGCAAGCCAAATTTCAGCGAGATCCCAGCTGAGAATCCATTGAGATCCTTGAGTGCTATATCTTCAAATTCTACGTCATTAGTTATTCGATAAGTGGCCTCTGCACCTACCTTCACCCACTTGGCCACCTGATAATCCAGCGTGACACCTGGCTCTAGCACTACCAGAAACTCGACTTCCTCACTGCTCGCAGTGAAATTGTCCCGATTATAAGTTGCTGCACCAAATCCCGTGCGCATAGGTAGCGTGACAGATAGATCACCAGCTATGGGTATGATAGGCGCCACGAAAATACCGCCGTAGGCTCCGTATATATTGCTCCGCCTCTCGCCTATATCCTGTAGTCGATCAGAGATAAAGCCTGTGCCTGAGAGCCCTAGTTCGATTTTATCCAGCTTGACATAAGCCAGATTAACACTGACGAAAGCGCTGCTTTCCTTGAGGATGGTGCTGTAGCGCGTAGCCACAGAGAGATAGCAGCCGCTGGTGCGATCTTGCTTGGCGTCAGTGATATA
>JAHDBH010000095.1 GCA_020630495.1 Saprospiraceae bacterium | reverse complement strand
CATACCTGCAGAGTCCATTGGCCTTTTGCGGTTTAGGCTAAAAGGATCTATCATCGCGTTAAGAAGCAATGCATGTCTGAGACCCTCTTACGATGAAGCCTGTTATGGGATGAATTACTGATTAACGCGAGTTCACTTATTGATGTAGGTCGAGTTTGCATGCTTTAGCGAGTGAGAGGTTCTTTTCGCCGTTAAGAACCGCGAACAGCCTTGAGTTTTGGTTACTTTGGGTCAAGCCAAAGTGACAAGAGGTTATATGTGACCAGTGTCTCTTTCATCGTATTCTTAAATCAAAGCACCATCCTTCGAAAGTCTCTGAATTTACAAAAATCGTAGTAAGCTCGTCTGTATTTCCTTCTTTCTACTCCTACTTGATTAATTCTCCTAGTAGGACATAATTGTTTAGAGCATCAATTTATCACCCGTTGCTGCTGATCGATACTCTCATCATGGATCGCTGCTAGGTAATTCTCCATAAATTCTTTACTCAGTTTTCTATCTTCGGCTTGATCAAGATAGCGACCTAGAATTTGTGCCCAGCGTTTCTTTTGGAGTATGGTGATGTTGTGTTGTTTTTTGTAGGCGCCTATTTCTCGGGCTACGCTCATTCTGTTATGTAATAGATGCAATAGCTCGTCATCGATCTGGTCTATGCGCTCTCGGAGCTCATCCAGTTCTATTTGTAGTGGCTGATCATCTTCGTGATCTTCTCTGATGATGAGAGCATCGATGAGCTCGCCATATGTCTCAGGTGTAATTTGCTGTCGCGCATCGCTCCAAGCTTCATCTGGATTTATGTGACTCTCGATCATGAGACCATCGTAGGCGAGGTTCATGGCTTTTTGCGAAAGCTCAAGCAGCACATCACGTCTTCCACCCATATGACTTGGATCGCAGATAATGGGAATATCTGGACGCTCTGCGTGGAATTTCAGTGCAAGCTGCCACTGTGGTCGATTGCGATAGTAGGTCTCTGATAGATTAGAAAATCCACGATGTATTGCGGCTATTTCTTTTATACCAGCCTTTTCGAGACGCTCTATCCCTCCTAGCCAAAGAGCAAAGTCAGGATTGATAGGATTTTTGACCATCACAGGTATTTCTACACCTTGCAGGGAATCTGCTATTTCTTGGACGGCAAATGGATTCACTGTTGTGCGAGCACCTATCCACAGCACATCGATACTGTGCTTAAGACATAGTTCTACATGACTTGCTTTAGCTACCTCCACAGTAAGCGGAAGGCCCGTGGCATCACGCATAGTTGTCATCCAGGGTAGGCCATCGGCACCTACACCTTCAAAACTATCTGGTCGTGTCCTTGGCTTCCATATCCCTGCGCGGTAAAGATCTACGTGGCCTGTTGCTTTTAGACGCAGGCCAGTCTGCATCACTTGTTCTTCTGTCTCCGCACTGCACGGTCCAGCGATGAGTAGTTTTTTATCTCGCGAAAATGATTTCATAGTGTAGCACTTCTACCTACAAGACAATCATGCTTAGTTATGGTTGAAAAGTCCTGGTTTCTCGGAGATTTGGATATTTACATGCCTAGACTCTCGTGAGACTAAGAGGCTTGCGTAGTATAAATATCTTATCAGGGGATGACCGCTATGAGAAAGCGACTGTGAAATCCAGTGTCAGATTGACTTACTTCAAGTTCCCAATAGGTAGAGCCATCAGCTCTATAATCAGTGGGATCGCCAGATTCTGGTATGGCGATCGAGAGGGTCGCTGAAGCATCATGCAGAGATACGGATTGATGCTGTTCATAGAGTACCTCTGTAATAAAACTATTAGATGAGACGTGTTTTCCTTTGGTACTAGATCTATTGCGGTTTGCAGCGGGGTGTTCTCTCAGATTTCTTAGGTAGACATCTAGTGGTTGACGAGAGCCAGCGAGCTTGCTATTAGAAAATGTCCCATTGCTTACTTCTCCTCTGAGCATAGGTGTGCTCAGCTGTAGGCTAGAAGTGCCATATTTTAAGTCCCTCACAGTATACCAAATCTCTCTAAGAAAGATGAAACCAAAAATGACGGGAAAGAGTACGCTAAATATCTTAAGGATCAAAAATCCATCTTTGTGGTCTCTCAGTCCTGGTATGCCATAAAATACTGACAAGAAGAATACGATAAATAGCAGTGCCATGAGGCTGCCGATGATATTGCGAATACCGATGGCGAAAGGTCTATATGAGAGCGGATGTGAGATGTGCAAGCGGAAGGTATAGTAAGGTAGAAAAAAGAAAAATCCTGCAAGCATAAACGTTATACTCAGGGAGACAGCCATTCTCGGCGGTAATTCATCAGTCGTGGCTCCTGATGTCAATGCAATGAGCAAGATTATCACGCCCATCAATATCAATATCCCGCCTAGTGCTGTGGATGTTTTAGGGGAATAGTACGTAGTAGATAGCACGTGTCGAGCCTTACGCTTGATAGTAATCATTGAGGATGAGCTTTCGTAGTAGTAGCAGGCCTAACTCTTTTATGGCTTGGACAACTTAATAGGGACACTTGGTAATCGCGGAGGTGGTCATACGCTTGATCGGACTCTCTGACTTGGTTGTATCGCATGTTAGACTACTAGTTCTGGAGCAGCTCGTAGGTTCTTATCAATTCCGCTCTGAGTTGCTGACCCTGGAGCATGAGCAGGTAATTAAAATTTTTAAGAGTGTTGAAGTGGTAGGCGTATTCTCTATCTGACTGCAAGCGAGAAGGGTCTATGGGACGCATGGTAGGCTTTACATAATTGAGCTCATTAAAGTGCTTTGAGTTTTGTTCTAGTAGCTCGTCGAGGAAAGATTGATATATCTGAGTGAATTTTATAAAGTATGGATATTTCACCTCGTAGAGATTGGATATAGCATGTACCAGAGAATCACTCTCCATACTAGGAAAGCCAAGTTGTTTGAGACTTTCGTAATTGGTCGGATTGACGCTGTAGTCAGTAGCTCGATAGGTGGCTGGCAGGTAGTATGAGAGGGAATCGGCATAGGCAAGGTCGCTACTGAGCCAATCAGACATCAGAGCTTGGCTTTTGTAGATCAATTCCTGGTTGGATATGAAAGAGCTGAGCTCAGCGAGATCGCCTTCTAGATCGCGCTGTAGATCAGACACGATTTTCGTGCCTTGGCGAGATTGCTTCTCTCGATCATTCCAATTACTAATTTGGAGTGCTATGAGTATACCGACTACGATGAGCACTATCTCGCCTATGGCATAGGCAAGATACTGACGCACCTTGCCCTGTTTGATAAGTTGACGTCTCCACTTTGCTATAGATCTGATCATAAGACTTGTGCTACCTGCTTGTAAAGAAAGCTTAATTGAGAAATTACGTTAGAGCTATGCTATCTATATCGTGCGGAGTACTCCTAGGAATGATGTGATGAGAGCAAGGTAAAGCTAAGGATTACCTTGTCATCGTAGCGGGGGAACTGCTGATCTATCGTACTCTCTCTCTTAATGGATTGCCTATCTGCTAGGGACTGTAACATGACTTGACTACCGGCTAGCTCCCTGGAAGTTTTTTCCTTTGGACAGCGAGAGCTGTGAGTTTCTTGATCCGAGCGGTGCGTGTCTTCTCAGTTTTAGCTAGCTTGAGCCACCGTAGGGCAAAGCGTTTGCTGGATGGATTGATATCAATAAAGAAATCGTATGCGCCGTTCATTTCTCTAAGGGATTGAGCTAAGTCATCTGGTATGATGAGCCGATCTACGTCATCCATAAAATTCCAGAGGCCGCTCTTCTTACTACGAGCTACAGAGTCACGACCTGCTTGATGCATGGCATCTTCTTGCAGGAGCTTCTCTACTCTGTCTTTATAAGTTTTTGACCAGTGCTGCGCTCTTCGGGGTGATATGAGCTGCATCGTTCTGTTGGCGTAAAGTTTTCTGCGGATACCATCGATCCAGCCAAAACTGATCAGCTGGTCTAGGACTTGGTCTCTAGAAATATAAGCATCGGGAGTACTCTTCTTATAAGTAATGAGCCATACAGCATCTTCTTGCTCGTGATGAGCGAGTAACCAGGCTCGCAACTCTTCCGCTGAGGTCACGTCTACGGATAGAAAGTCTGCTGCCTGATCACCGCTCAGTGAGTCGTGGTGTACTGGGATATGGTCTGATCTATCATCTCGGATAGTAAACTCCAATCTATAGACTTTGAGTCATGCACTTCGAGGTTTTTAGAATACGTTGTCGTGTTCCATCGCTGTAGCTTATCCAAGTCCAGTTCATCATTATTGAAGAGGCAAAATTTTGATTTATTGGCCATGTGGATGAGGCTGACCACAAGATCGCCATTTATGTGCCACATTGTCTGGTTCCACTTTGTTGTAGCCTGAAGCTGAGAATACTTGTCAGCGATCAGTTGTTCAAAGTTCTCTTGCAATTCGGTCTGATCTAACACAGTCTTGTATTGAGTTGAAGTAAAGGGATGCTCACTGGCTAAACGCAAGTACTGAAGGGTTGTTCTTGGGCCGCACCGCTAACTATTAGATTGGTCTTCATGCCTTAGTTCCAAGGAATCTTGTCCTGGACAATCTGGAAAAACTTTATAGAAAGCGCCACTTGAATACTGCTAGGGTATAGTGTCTGTAAATAGCTCGCTCAGAGATAGATGCTCGGGCTTTTCAGGCTTAATAGGCAGTGTAGTCCGATTCCTGCTTACGTGGTAAAGCTCCTAATTGTTTATCTGACCACGATAATAAATGCTTAGATCATGAAGGCGCGAGTGATACTCCTATTTCCGTAAATGCCCTGCTTTAGTGGCCGTTTCTATCTGATAGGATAGAATGTACTGGGGAGAGGCATTTGCACTCCTCGAATCTCATGGACAGGCTAACGTCTACGGACGAGATAGGCCACACCTAGGTTTCTCCGTGTTCCCGATCTCATGCCATCAAGGAACTTACTCTACCGTAGGTGAACTCTGCTAGGTTTCAGTCATTATAACTGGGTGCTTCATGCCGTGAGTGGTGGAACACTACTTGAGTGGTACAGACCAGAATCGTCGAAAGGATCGCGCATCTGGATGTCCAAAAGATAGCAATACTATCATCAAGGTCATTAGTTTTATATTTGCTCAGACACTCACATAGTAAAGCCCTTAGGATCATGAGTAATAAGCTGTTTTCTACCCTTAAGAACGATATACCGTCAAGTGTCGTCGTATTCTTTGTAGCTCTGCCGCTATGTCTGGGTATAGCTCTAGCGAGTGGTGCGCCTCTATTTTCGGGTCTGATCGCGGGTATTGTGGGCGGTATCATAGTCGGTGCTCTCAGCGGATCCAATATAGGCGTGAGTGGACCAGCCGCAGGGCTAGCAGCGATTGTCCTGGCAGCCATAGCATCGCTAGGAGGTTACGAAAACTTCCTCGTGGCAGTGGTACTAGGCGGCGCGATTCAGTTGATATTTGGCATATTGAGGCTGGGAATCATAGGCTATTACTTTCCGTCATCAGTGATCAAGGGTATGCTTACGGGTATAGGTATCATCATCATCCTCAAGCAGATACCTCACTTCTTAGGCTACGATGCTGATCCTGAGGGCGATTTTTCTTTTTTCCAGGTAGACGGGGAGAATACGTTTTCTGAGATCTTCAAGGCAATGGATTACGTGCAAGTAGGTTCTCTAGTCATTGGCGTCATAGGACTGGCTATATTGATCTTGTGGGACAGAGTGTTGTCCAAGAAGGCAAAGTTCTTCCAGATCGTCCAGGGACCTCTTGTAGCGGTAATAGCCGGTATCATATTCTATGTGGCCACTAAGTCCAATGAGACGCTGTCTATCGATTCATCTCATCTTGTCAATGTCCCTGTGCCAAAGGATGCAGCTTCGTTTTTCGGTCAGTTTAGCTTTCCCAACTTTGCTGTGATCACACAAGTAGATGTGTGGGTGGTGGCGTTTACGATTGCTCTCGTGGCGAGTCTGGAGACACTTCTATGTGTCGAGGCTACAGATAAACTGGATCCTCATAAGAACACCACGCCTACGAATAGAGAGTTGCTCGCGCAAGGCACAGGAAACATCATCTCTGGAATGATCGGTGGTCTGCCGATCACGCAAGTTATCGTGCGCAGCTCGGCCAATATACAGTCTGGTGGTAGAAGCAAGATGTCAGCTATCATCCATGGATTTTTTCTGCTGATCTCGGTGATGATCATACCTAAGTTGCTCAACATGATTCCACTATCCGTCTTAGCAGCTGTGCTGCTGATCGTGGGGTATAAACTAGCAAAACCGCAGCTGTTTAAGAAGATGTATGATCTCGGCTGGAAGCAATTTGTCCCATTTACTGTGACGGTGCTGGGAATTGTATTTATAGATCTGCTGTGGGGAATAGGTCTGGGATTGATCGTAGGTATCGTGATCATTCTCATCAAGAGTTATCAGAACTCTTATTTCCTACACAAGGAGGGTGAAGATGTACAAGACGGTAAAATCAAAATGACACTCGCAGAGGAGGTGACGTTCTTCAATAAGGGTGCTATCCTAAAGGAGCTAGACCGCCTACCCGAAAATTCATTCTTAGAACTTGACGTACGTAAGACACGATATCTAGATCACGATATCATAGAGATACTAGAAGACTTTGCGACGAGAGCCAAAGAGAGAAATATCGATATCCGATTGGTCTCTGAGAGGGGAACAGTAGATAATCCTCCGAGCTATATTGAGTTCTTTAAATTGGATAAAAAAAGTAATCACTATAATCACGCTAACTAGAAAGATATGAAAGCTCATACGGCAGAAACACAAGCAGCCATCACTCCGAGTCAAGCACTCGATATACTTAAGGAAGGTAATCAGCGCTTTGTAGATAATCTGCGAGCAGATAGAGTACTGATGGATCAGGTCATCGAGACCAAGTCAGGCCAATATCCATTTGCTACAATCTTGCACTGTATAGATTCCAGGGTTTCTGCTGAGCTGCTCTTTGATCAGGGAGTAGGTGATGTATTCAGTATCAGAGTGGCAGGAAACTTTGTAAATGTCGATATTCTGGGTAGTATGGAATTTGCCTGTAAGCTTGCTGGTACTAAGCTGCTCGTAGTCATGGGGCACACCCACTGCGGTGCAGTAAAAGGCGCATGCGATCATGTAGAAATGGGGAACCTCACAGCGATGCTCAGCAAGATTACTCCCGTGGTAGAGACGGTGGAGAAAAAATACGATGACAAGGGTTCATCCAATGCTGCTCTAGTCCAAGAGGTCGCCGAAGAAAATGTAAAAAATGCCATAGCGCAGATCAGATCGCAGAGCGCTATTCTTGCTCAGATGGAGAAAAATGGCGAGATTGATATCGTGGGTGCAATGTATGATATCGAGACTGGGAAGGTGAGTTTTGAGTTGTAGGTGACCCCACGGTGTAGAAACTCGAGGCGAATATGCGAGAGATCTGCCTACAATAAAGAGTATGTCAATTACGTAAATATGCGCTCTTACAGAATTAAGCTCTGAAAAGCTAGACTCTAATAACTTGTAATACGGAGCTGGCTTGCTTAAGTTGTACCCGTATTGTGCAATAGGAGATTTGGTCTGGACTACTATTTAGGATAAGCAATAGGTATCCAATGACATAAGTTAATCGACTTGCCTTATTCGAGCGTGATATTTGCTTACAGACAGATATTGGATTTATTAAGATCTAATTGTCGCGTGTTTAATTCTGTCGAGCGGCCTCGAGCCTAGGCTCTTTCTGCCCGTCCGCCAGCAGGCCTTTTTCAGTCTCTGGTACCTGACGCTATTGCAGCTAACACCTATCCATCAAAGATTCATGCCCGAGATATGTTGTGCACAATGGACAAACTCTACTGGAGTGCCTAACAGGTGATCTGATCTTAATTCTAGACAACGTACCCTAAGGTCAATGGGTGTCACTGTTCTCCTAGTCCACTCATCAAAATAATGACTTACATCAATATAATATAATTGTGGGCTACTATATCTAGGCTGTAAGCTTACTTGTCCTCTCGCGGTAAACCCGAAAGGCTACGTAGCTCAGTGCGATGATCATGATGAGCACCCCTAATCTATGTAGATAGGCTGGGTCGACAGGCTTATATCTACTCCAAAAGGAAACACTAATGAAATAGGTTACATTGTAAAAATGGAGAAGTAGCAGATAATAGCTTACGTTACCTAAAGGTTTAAAGCGACTAATGATCACAGGTGCCAATAGTATTGATAAATATGTGATAAATCCATGAATATTCTCAGATATCGCTAGGTTATAATTTTTACTGCTGAAGCTCTGATAGACAAAATAAAAATGAATCAGATGATTTATTGCAAATGTGACTGATAGGCTAAAAAGGAAAAAATGCTTTCTTTTGTTTTTAAATATTGATAGTAGGCCGTAATGTCCTATCATCAACAGGATGACCAAATTCACTGCAGCTGCTGTTCTTCCAGAATTCCTAGCGCACTCGGCAAATACTTCATTTGGATTGGCGATTGTACACTGAGCTCTGATATAAATAAGCGTATTTAAGCAGATTATGGCGATAACTAAAATTAGTAGCGCATATCTTCTCGTCATGTTGTTTCTTGCATGGTCTTGATCTTAACGCTTTCTCATTAAGTTTAGTGTAGTATGCAGCTAGGTTGACTGTATCAATTTTCAATGTCTAGTTAACCTAGGTTTTAAGTACGATGAAAATTGCAAGTCCCTGCCCAACGCGGACAGCAAGATATTGTACTATAGGAAAGCCTCGATCAGTCGGTGCGTACAGTCAGTGGAGCGCGGTGGCATTATTCAATCACATAAGTCTTGCGATCTACGCCAATGCCTTTTAGCGTAAGCGACT
>JAHDBH010000094.1 GCA_020630495.1 Saprospiraceae bacterium | reverse complement strand
TAAATAGTCTTGGGCATCAATTTATAGGTTTAATTAATAATGAATTTGTCCAAACAAATAGCCCTTGTCATAATCCATTTTAAACACCTCATGGCCGCTAAAGTTACCAGAGAATATATCATCCTTGTCAGATTTCATTATGATTTTGCCAAATTCTTCTTTTGTCATCTATGGTACAGGTTATCCTGATCTTAAATCTTTTGTGCCTTTCCTAAAAAGCTCATCTTTGTTTAAGTCTCTCACATCTTCACAAAACTCATCACCTCCACCGCGCTATCCGACTCTAAAATCAAATAATACATTCCGGCGACAAGAAAACTCACATCGATACAATCACCATGCAGAGAGACATCATCACCGCTGAGATGTAGCACGCCACTGGCGCTGTAGATCTGTAAGCGTCTGATCGTGCGAGCGTCCTTGGATAGGATGCATAGCTGATCACTGGCTGGATTGGGATAGAGTAGTGTAGAGCTGGAGCTAAGCGTCTCCGCAGTAGATACCGTCCTGCTGAGATTCTCTAATTTGATGACTGATTTTCCACCAGCAAAGTAAATGTTGCCGTCTTCGTCGATGATGTTATTATTACCGGCGTCGTAGTAGGGATCATTAGTGATCATGCCGCTCTCTGGACCTAGGAGATGACGCATGACTACATCGCCGCTGTCCCAGTCCAGACCGTAGTAGTAATAGTTGCAATCCGCTTCCTTACCTGAGCCGTAGACGATGTTGCTCGTCTCGGAGTAGGTGATGACGCCGTTCATATTGATCTCGTCTGTGGCCCACTGCAGGGATAGTTCGTCTTGCTCCTGTTCCCATCTGAATTTCTGTACGCCTTTTAGATTATCGCAAGCGTAGCCTAGAAATCCATTGAACTGCGCGATGGCGATATCATACTGGTGCGCAGTGGGTGAATTTTCTATAGATTGAAAGGTGTTACTAAATGACTGCGCATAGGGAATCGATATAGAGTCTGCAAAGTGGATGTCCATGCCTGGCCTGCCAGTCCATCCTGCAGGCAATTCTCGCCAAAAAGCCACTAGGTGATTCTTTGCGTGACCATCCGCCACTACGACTAATTTATCATTCCCTTCGCCATGGCCAATAAGCGTGGGCGTAGTGCCGCTGCCCTCCGCGAAAGAACCTGTAGGCCCATCTGCCACAAAATCATATAGCGCGCTCCAGGCAAGTGTAAGCTCATCGCCGTCCCAGTCAAATCGAATGAGGCGCTCCGTCGTCACTACAAATACCGAGTTATTCTCATCTACGGCTACGGCATTGTGATGAACGATCTCTCCTGGGCTGCATGGATATCTGATGGTGTCTAGCAAATTAAAATCCTGATCAATAATGCCCAGGGTAGCATATCCCTTGTCCTCCTCGTGCTTGCTATTAAACACGATCTGTCCATCATAATTAAGAGCGAAAATCTGAATGTCCAAATCGGAAATGCCTTCAAAAAGAAAGGTGTCCACAGCGATGATCTCCGATGCACTGTCAGTGGTATCCGCGTCAGTGAGTTTAAAGAGGGCAGTGGTACCATTGCTGCTCAGAGTGGACTTAGGATCATAGGTAAACCATATGCGATCGCGAGTGAGCAAAAAATTCCATCCAAAATCCAATAAGTCAAAATCTATCCTAAAGCTATCAAGTGTCCGTATGCTCTCACCGTCATCCAAGAGCTTGTAGACAAATGTGGCATTGCTGTAGTACAGCACCTTATTACCATCTGCATAGGGCTCCGAGATGTAGACCCATGGAGAAGTACCTCCGCGGAGATTTAACTTGGATTTGAGCACGAGACTATCTGTCGGTAGCGGCCCTTGAAGGCATGTAGATGACTGCCGATAACTATTTCTGTGATAGGTAGGCCATGGAGAATCAGCCAGCCAGGTATTGACAGGTGGATCACTAGGGCAATCGTAGCTCTGCGCTGACAGAAAAGGCAGTGAGGAGAGGACGATAAGGACAAGGGCTAGATACTTCATAAGTTAAAAATGCTGATATCTGAGAGAACTAACCGCCAGGTTGACGAATTGGATCACTTACGTGCAAAAGATCTTGCAAGCCATCTGTCAGATATGTCTCAACGGGATAGGGATTGCCTACGGAAGCGACTTATAAGAGACCATTTCAGCGGCAGTTCTAGTCAATCCTATGTAAGGTTTTGTTTGAATCCACCGCTGCTTAATCTCTGATGGAAGATCTTGAAGAGAAGAATCATCATCAATGATGATAAATTCAGTAGATGGATTATTATGTATCCATCGCATGATCTCTTCCCTGCGTGAGGCACTGCCGTGATGGATCGGTAATCTGTTCAGACTATTAACGATGACACCACGGTCTACTTGCAAGTCGCGCCACTTCTCTAAGGAGTAGCTATGGCGATGAGATGTAGTTAATAAGAGATCTGCATTATGATTACTGATCAAGACATTAAGTGAGTCTACAGCCGTTGGCTTGAATACGTAGAATCCGTCTGAGCTCCTGGCTGGATGAATCCAAGGCTTAGCGGGAACCATGACGCCGTCTATGTCTAGCAGTATTTTCATTTGTCTTGTCTGATCACGTAAATCCATTTACTATAGTGGATAATAACTGGGCCCATTGCATTATTTATACCCCCCTCAAAAAAACTTCCTCAATTCCACCCGCGCCAGACCATCATGAAAGTCTCGCGCCTCAAAGTACTGTGTGCGAAACCGCACTGCTCCACGTGGGTCTATGTACTGTATGCCTTGCGGGCCTATGGCGCGCGCTAGGCCTTCGCTGTAGTCCCATAGGATAGGGTACTGAGGTCTTACTCTCCATTGACCATCGAGGTCTACATAGCCCCAGTCTTCGCCTACGGCAGCTCCAGCGAGACCTTCGGAATAGGGATTGATCATGGTATAGAGTTGATCGCTGAGATACTTGCCTGAGCTGTCAGCCAGGCGGACGCCTCGCGGAAACTGCACGTGCCACCTACCTGCGCCAGCTGCTCGTGCGTCTAAAGCCTCGGGCCAGGACGCAACCTTGTCACCAGCCAGCGTATAGAGCTCCCAAACACCATCAGTGCGTGCAGCGATCTGTCCATCCTGGACGTTGCTAAAGCGTTGTGCCCCTATGGTACTCATCTTTCCAGACGGATGATGATAGAGTTGCTCTGCTTTATTCTTGTACAACCGATAATAGCCTGAGCCTGCGTATCTGATACGATCGTAGGTGATTGGAAGGATTTCTTCGCCTTGCTTGTCTATAAGCCCGTAGATGGATTGTCTGGATACTATAGCGGCTCCCTCCTGGAAGTCTGTCCCCGTGGAGTAATTAGCCTGCACCTGTCGATTGCCTTGCATGTCTACGTAGTAGGTGGTGCCATCATGCGTCATGCGGATCATGTCGTCACTCGGATGAGCAGGCATATCTGTTCCTAGCTGTACGATCACGCCACCTGCTGCATCTACGATGGCATAGTTGCCATCCATCTGTAGTACACGTGCCATACCGTCTTGCATACTCCACGCGGCTCTGTACTGAGGCTCATAGAGATAGCTCCCATCTGTACGTATGTAGCCCCACTTGCCTTGTACATTCACTGCTGCTAATCCTTCTGAGAAGTCATTGCAATCATCCCATTTGCCCGAAAGGGCTACCTCCCCATCTGTGCTCAGATATCCCCACTTGATCCTGGACGTCTTGTAATCGCGTAGATACGCTTCCTCCATACTCACTTCCTTGTCCTCGCTTGGCCCACGCTCTGGTGAGACGTCGGCCTTGCAGGAGATGAGCAGCAGTGCGATGAGCGTGTAGGCGTATACCTTCATGGGTAATTTATCGTTGTGTACAGCATGAAGGTACTGACACTTGCCTGTACACTGGTCATGATCTCCCAAAATCCTCTGGGCGAATGGACTCGATACGTTTTTGAAGATTACGGATTTAAGATTGAGGGCAGTCAAGAATTTGTCCGAACGGACTATGAAAAAGATGAACATGGCGTACGCACCATTGCCTATACGGAAAATTATAAGGGTGATGATGTCATCAGCTATGTAAGCATGTATCAGCTCAGTGCTTACAGGGAAGTACCACAGGGAAAAGAGCGAGCTGAGATCCTCGAGACAGCGCTGGCGGATCTAGCAGCCTCGCTCCGTCATGAAGTCATCTATGATAATGTGCTCCATCTTCCTACGCATGACGAGATCAGATTTAGGTCCAATAGTCTGGGATCTGGCAAGGCGCTCAAAGGCAGATTTGTCCTCTACAAAGACCGCATGTATCTCATCGCTATGAGCTATGTCCCCAGCGCCAGACTCAATAAGCGGTCCAACTACTTCATAGAATCGTTTCAGCTGCTGCCTAGCTAATCACTCGATCTACAGCGCGCTTCACACACCGCTCCAGCATTGCCAGCGCCATATCAATAGTGCTGCGGTGTGTGCGAAAGGATAGAATCGCCATACGCATCCAAGTCTCGCCATCGATAGAGGTGCTCGAGATAAATACACGTCCATCCGCGTGTAGCTCTTGGATAAGAGCCCGATTGACTGCCTCTGTATGCTCGCCCGCGCTATACCTATAGATACACACGCTCAGCTGCGGCTCCGGTCCCAGCTCAAATCCCAGGGCGCCCACTCGCTCGTAAAAATATCTACACAGCAAGTACTTCTCCTCCAGAGCCTCACGAAATACCCCTACGCCAAAGTAATTGAGACTCATCCACATCCGCATACCCCGAAAGTGCTTGGTCAGCTCAGGGCTAAAATCGGCCGAACTAGGATTCATCTCGTGCAGGGCATCCTGCATATAATTAGCCTTGTAGAAGTGCGAGTCATGCAGTGCCTTGCGATCGCGCATGAGCAGCGCACCCAGGCCATAAGGTAGGAACAGGCCCTTGTGCGGGTCTATCGCAAGGCTATCGCTCCGCTCTATACCAGCAAACTCAGGTCGTAGCTCATCTACGAGCATGAAGGTGCCGCCATAAGCAGCATCTATATGATACCACAGCTCATGCTCTGCGCAGAGATCAGCAATCTCATCTAGCGGATCTATAGCACCTGTGTCCGTAGTGCCAGCGGATGCGACCACCATCATCGGTAGTAGACCAGCGGCTGTATCCTCACGCAGGAGATCTGCCAGATGCTGCGTATCCATACGGTAGCGATCATCTAGTCTTACATCGCGGAGGACCGCCTCACCCAAGCCCGCTATGCGGATCGCCTTGTGAACACAGTGATGTGTCTGCTCGCTGAGATAGATGACGATGCGGTGATAGTCCGCTGCCCGTATGCCCGATTGATCGCGCGCCACGGTGACGGCCATGAGATTAGCGATGCTGCCACCGCTACTCAGATTTCCGTAGCTACCCTCGGGATAGCCCACCATGTTGCACAGCCACTGTATCATGGCATTTTCCATCTGTACCGCTCCCGGCGAAGCAAAGTGTAGACCAGCATATACATTGTAGACCGCAGCCAGCATATCACCCAGCGCACTCGTACGCAGCCCACCTCCAGGGATATATCCCAGATGACCTTCACTGGCACACAGCAGCCCTGTCTCCGCTACTTGTGTCTCCGCCTGCGTGATCAGATCTGACCAGTCTGCGCCCTTCTCTGTGGGCATAAATTGCTTCATATCCATAGGAGGCACGGGCCTGTACGCATCGCCCTCTAGCGTCTCCAGAGCAAAGCGATTGGCACTGTCGATAGCCTGCTGCGATAGATCTTGAAATGTCTCTGCATCCAGGTGTAGTCTACGCGCCGTAGTCTCTAGTGCGGCCAGTCGATCAAGTAGCTGTGGTGTCTCCATAGTGTGTGGGTGCTTACGTCCTTAGACTCTCGCGCGTCTGCGTGACTCGCGGAGCACAAATGTGAGTCATTTTCTGCAGTCATCGCGCTCGGGAACTGTGATACTCGTGGTGAGCTGCGATTGCAGACGACTCTATGGCCCTATTCTGGATCAGAGCGCCACGATGTTCCCTACCTTTGCTGTGATGAAAACCGATAGCAAAGTAGCAATCTTCCCAGGATCATTTGATCCGCTCACGCTGGGTCATCTCGATATCGTGCAGCGAGCTCTGCCGCTCTTTGATGAGATCATCGTAGCAGTAGGGGTGAACAATCAGAAAAAGTATCTCTTCTCCCTAGAGCACAGGCTGGATATGCTGGAAGCAGTATTCTCTACCATGCCGCAAGTGCGCGTAGATCACTTTAAGGGTCTCACCGTCAACTATTGCAAAGACCAGGGAGCAGACTATCTTCTACGAGGCATCCGCAGTAGCGGTGACTTTGACTATGAGAAGACGATCTCGCAGCTCAATCATGTCATTGGTGATGATCTGGAGACAGTGTTCCTTATCACTCGTCCAGAATACTCTTTCATCAGCAGCACTATCGTGCGCGAGATTATCAAGGGTGGCGGTGATGTGACCTCCTTTGTGCCGCCTGCATTGCACTCGATGCTACAGATCTGATAGCACACTTCAATCATATATTCATTACCATACAAGCTTATACCACTTATGTCCAACGCCTATTTTGATGCACCCATCGCAGTGAACGAACCCGTACTCTCTTATGCTCCTGGTAGCGCAGAGAAAGCTGAAGTTAAGGCTGCTCTCGAGCGCGCTCTCGGCAAAAAACGCGACGTACCCATGTTTATCAATGGTGAGCGCATCACTACTAGTGAGAAAGTGGACATCCATCAGCCGCATGATCTATCGCATAGTCTAGGACAATACAGCGCAGGCACAGCAAAGCATGTAGAGCAAGCCATCGAGGCTGCACTCGCAGCGCGCGAGCAGTGGTCAGCGATGCCGTGGCAGGAGCGAGCAGCCATATTCCTCAAAGCTGCCGATCTCCTATCTGGCCCATACCGTGCGCGCATGAATGCCGCCACCATGCTCTGCCAATCCAAAAATATCTATCAGGCAGAGATCGATAGCGTCGCAGAGATGTGCGACTTCTTCAGATTTAATGTGCAGTACATGACGGAGATCTACTCACAGCAGCCCGAGAGCGTGGATGGACTCTGGAATCGGCTCGAGTATCGACCCCTAGAAGGATTTGTGTTTGCTCTTACTCCGTTCAATTTCACCAGCATAGCCGCTAATCTCTGTGCGGCACCAGCCATGCTAGGAAATGTGGTGGTGTGGAAGCCGAGCGAAGCGCAGATCTACAGCGCAGAGGTAATCATGGATCTCTTTGAAGAAGCTGGTCTACCCGCAGGTGTGATCAATCTGGTCTATGTAGATGGACCTACAGCAGGTGATGTGATTTTTAAGCATAGAGAATTTGCAGGTCTGCACTTTACAGGAAGTACAGGAGTATTCCGCAAGTTGTGGCAGACGATAGGAGACAACATTGCCGACTACAAGAGCTATCCACGGATCGTAGGCGAGACAGGCGGTAAGGACTTTGTGGTAGCGCATCCTAGCGCAGATGCCATCGAAGTAGCTACTGCTCTCACGCGTGGAGCCTTTGAGTATCAGGGACAGAAGTGTAGCGCTGCGAGTCGAGCATATATACCTCAGTCGCTCTGGCCCGCTGTGAAGAAGCGCCTCCTGAGCGATCTGGACAGCATCAAGATGGGACCTCCCACAGACTTCACCAACTTCATCAATGCGGTCATCACCGAGCAGTCTTTTGACAAACTCAAGAAATACATAGACGCAGCTAAGGCTGATAAGGATGCTGAGATCATCGCTGGAGGAAACTGCGATAAGAGCAAAGGCTACTTCATAGAGCCCACTGTCATCTTGGCCTCGGACGCTAAGTACACCACCATGTGCGAGGAGCTCTTTGGACCTGTACTCACTATATATGTCTACGAAGACCAGGACTGGGCCTCTATGTTGCAGACGGTAGATGATACATCGATCTATGCCCTTACGGGAGCCGTATTTAGCAAAGACAGATATGCACTCTTAGAAGCATCAGAAGCACTTAAGAATGCCGCGGGTAACTTTTATCTCAATGATAAGCCTACTGGCGCGGTAGTAGGGCAGCAACCCTTTGGTGGAGCTAGAGCCAGCGGTACCAATGACAAGGCCGGCTCTGTACTCAATCTCTACCGCTGGCTATCACCCCGCACCATAAAAGAGACTTTCGTGCCAGCGAAAGACTACCGCTATCCGTTCTTGGGAGAGGAGTGAAATAAAATAGATAATTATGACTAGGATAATGGTAAGTGCCTATAAATTGAGATATTCATTTGTGGCGCTCTTATTAGTCCTAGGCATATGTACCCTAACTGCCCAGCACAAGCACGACTACACCTGGATCTTTGGCAGTACGGGAGATGTGGGAACCAACTTTGCCACGACAGTGATGGATTTCAGCGATAGTCCATTTCTATTAAGTTCTGTAAGGGGTGAATTGAGTTGCATGGATAGTAATGCATCGTACTCAGATGAAGATGGAAACTTGAGATACTACACCAATGGTTGTGCGATTGCGTCTCTTGATGATGGCATAATACCTGGATCCGAGAATCTTAATCCAGGCTATGTCTCGGATCGTATCTGCCCTATTGGTTTTAATTTTCCTCAAACTACGATATTTCTTCCGATTATCAAAGAGAATGGTACATCTGCAGTATTGTTACATACAGATGTCAACCTTGGACTTGAGCCAGAAATCGATGTGTTTCAAGAGTATATTCGCTATACTGTTCTGGAGGATGATTCGTTAGTAACGTTTTCTGAACCTCTCTTGCGAGATACACTCTTCAGTAGTGATCTTACTGCATGTAAAGCCATGGATGGAGAGAGCTGGTGGGTGATACAAAGAAAGGAGTACGATGATGTCCATTTTGTATTTAAGCTGGATAGCACTGGGATCTATTTACACCATACACAAGAGG
>JAHDBH010000011.1 GCA_020630495.1 Saprospiraceae bacterium | reverse complement strand
TGCAGAGTGCTGCGCAATTGATTCTGGACAGTGGGGCAGCGCAGAGGGTGTCAGCTTATTCTTTGCTCTATGACCCCGTGGGATAGATCATTCAGACATGCTGGCATTCATCCTTGTATGATTTTTAGTTTCTCCAGACGCATTTGGCTGACAAGCCACACGGTATAGCTCGTATCTAGCTTATCTGCGTAAAATTGCTAAAGAAGTCGTACTTTTGCGCCGTTGAAATCCTCTGTGCCACTAGCTGGCCAGGAGGTAATGGTTCATCCAATTAAATTTTAGCAGACATGCCTGTAAAAATCAGACTGGCCCGCAGAGGCCGCCGCAAGAGACCTTTCTACCATATCGTCATCGCTGACGCGCGTGCTCCACGCGATGGTAAATTCATCGAGAAGATCGGATCTTACAATCCGATGACTTCACCTGCAACCATAGAGCTAGACCGCATGAGAGCCTACGAGTGGCTTGAAAATGGTGCACAGCCGACCCACACTACCAGGGCTATCCTGCGCTTCCAAGGCGTGATGTACTACAAGCACCTGATGCGTGGTGTGAAGAAGGGCGCCATGAGTATCGAAGATGCGAATGCCAAATTCCAGGAATTTGTAGATAGCAAAGAGTCCAAAGTACAGGCTCGCATGGAGCAAACAGCCAAGGAAAAACAAGAATGGCATAAAATGGTCTCAGGTACTGCAAAACCGCTACCTGTAGTGGAAGAAGCTGCACCAGAAGCAGATGAATCTGCATCGGAGGCAGAAGCACCCGCAACAGAAGAAGCAGCACCTGCTGCAGAAGCAGAAGCACCAGCCACAGAGGAGACTGCACCTGCAACAGCGGAAGCTGCACCTGCGACCGAAGAAGCTGCACCAGTAGCAGACGAAGAGGAGTAGATCTATCATTCATAGAGACTGCGCCTTGGCGCAATCCCTTAAATTCCCGACACCATGCAAGAGCTATTTAAGCCCTATCGAGAACGCCTGGATGAGATCTCAGAAGCTATTCAAAATTCTGAGCAGCTATCCACTTTCCTCGAGTCTGAGGAAGATGCTGACTATAAAGCTATCACAGAGATCTACGAGCCGCAGATCCATGAGCTCTATGAGCAGGTGGCCGTAGAACATCCTCTCCAGCTCATATCGCTAGAGCGTGCGATCCTAGATCCCGCACTAGAAGGCCTATACATGCCCAAGCTGCTAGGCTATAGCATCCTGCGCGGCAAGCTGAATGAGCGATTTAAGTATGTACGTCCACAAGCGATGTTCCGCGAAGTGATTTTAGCCATTGCTTCCTCCTCCAACTTCGAGTACATCATTGGCCGTGTGGGTCAAGGTGTGCAGGCGGGATTTGCATTCAGTAGTGATATCTGGATCACTAATCTCATCGCTGAGATGCAAGGCAAACGCGCCAAAAGCTACTTCTCTGCTCAGAAGCAGGATAAGTATCGTGATATAGACGAGCGCATCCGTGCGCACCGCATCTATGCCAAGCAATTTGACGATCTCAACTTTCATACAGCCAAGTTTCCTAAGTCCGCGAGCGAATTTCTCGTAGAGTTTCCAAGCTTGCGCGACTTCCTTATCTTCCGTGTGACCAATGATCTGGACAATTCGTCCATCATCACACCGATCCTTGAGCTGATAAATAATCGAGACCTCCACGAGGCCAAAGGGTACAATGAGATTGTGCTGATCGCTGCGATCTTCATGCAGTTTACCAAGAAAGATGGTGAGCAGGTGGCTGCTCGCCTCAATGAAGCCAGAAAGGAGGAAGGATTTGATAAGGCATTCTTCAAGTTTATCCTTGAGCTACTAGAGCGAGGCCTCGGCTTCAATCAGCAGCTACACGCAGCGCTATATCCTGCCGTAGATCGAGATATCAAGGATGAGTTTCTCCACTTTATGGATGTCCTTCAAGAGCTGTACACTAAAGGCTTTACGCATGAGGACACGCTAGATGCCGTGAGCAAATACCAGGCGCGCCACGAAGGCTTATCTCTACCCAATCAAGCTCTAAGACAACTACTCCTCTTCAAATTTGACAAGGCCATCAAGGCGCTTACCGTAGAGGAATATCCAGAGTACTTTGAGTGGACTAAGGTCTTTACGAGCTACATGTCGATCTGTGATAATCAGAAATTTAATCAGCGCATTAAAGAGATCAGCCTTCGCTATATCAAGCGCCTGATTAAGCGATACACAGATAAGCGTGGCAAGGACTATCAGGACATCAAGAAATTTGTCAAGTCATTTTTCTCAGATATGAGTTTCATGACGGACAAGCAGTTGGTAGAGCTTTTCAAGACACGCCGCAAGCCAAAGCCGGTAGAGTCTAAGTAGTCATTTCTAATGCATGAGTACATTTGCTATTGGACCAGTGGTCCAGTGCTGATCTCTGCAATGGCGACTTGCCAAGGTGCTAAGTTGAGATAATACTACTGGCCTTCCTCCGTACTATGTCGATCTGTGAGCCTACTTCGTAGATACGATTAGCCCATATCAGATTGGTGGCTCATATTTGTGTCCATGATCAGAGACGCTATAGATTCATTTCTGCATGTGCTCCGCGCACCTCAGTTGCTCACGCGCTATCGGCTATGGAGCTATGCCATCGCACCCGTCATTCTCACTGTCGTCCTAGGCGCTACTTTACTCCCGCTGGTATATCACGTGGGTGACAATGTAGGTGCCTGGATGTTTTCTTGGTGGAAGTGGGACTTTGCCAGCGGCATTGTGGATGTGGTGGAGGAGTGGATCGGGCGATTTGTGCTTGCGGCGGGATCATTTTTTGTATTTAAGTATCTCATCTTGATTTGCTCTGGACCATTCATGAGTCTGCTGAGTGAGCGGATGGAGGAGCAGATGTACGGGCAGAGCGAGACGCCACTGACGTGGAAAAGCTTCCTACGTGACCTCATCCGCGGACTTCGAGTCAATCTGCGCAATATCTTCCGAGAAATTCTTTACACGGTGCCTCTTTACCTTCTCAGTTTTATTCCAGTCGTCAATTTTGTTACTGTGCCACTGATTTTTATCATTCAAGCATATTTTGCGGGATTTGGAAATATGGATTTTGCCATGGAGCGCCACTATGATGTAAAAAATAGCAAACTATTTGTGCGACAGCACCGCGGAATGGCTATAGGCAATGGAGCGGCATTTTTACTTCTATTTGCCATCCCGATAGTAGGTACACTTGTGTGTATGGTTTTTAGCGCTACTTCTGCTTCCTATCGTACCTTGCGTTTGATCCATGCGGAAGATAGTAATGAGTCGTCACTGCTAGGATCTATCTAATCCTTATCTTAGCCAGAGTGTCGGAGCGCTGAGGATATGCCCAGTGATCGGGACATTAATTCTCTTGCTATGAAGCACTTGGTAACATTCTTGATTTTACTCCTTGGGGTAGCGAGCTGCGATCCTGCATCTTCGACTCCTGATCAGCGAGTGGACAAGCCCAATATTATACTCGTCATCGTGGATGATCAGGGATATGCGGATTTTACGCCTTTCGGCAAAATGTCTCCCGCCGTCCACAGTCCAAATATTAAAGCACTCGGTGAGGCTGGACGTGTCTATACGCAAGCCTACGTCACTGCGCCCGTATGTAGCCCATCACGTGTGGGATTGCTCACGGGAAAAAATCAATTTCGCTGGGATAAACCCGCTAGCTGGGGTCCTGGATTACCTGATGATGTGAAGACAATAGCCGAGTACTTACAAGAAGCTGGCTACGCCACAGCTAAGGTGGGCAAGAATGACCTCGGGCGCAACTTTCATAAGCATGACGTACGAGAATATCCACTGAGACATGGATTTGATGAGTTTCTCGGATTTTCTGCGCATGCACACGACTACTGGCATCATAGCGCTGAGATAAGAGAGCGGACACCAGATCCCTACGCCACCAGTGCTCTACTAGGGCCGCTCCTACATGACGAAGGCGAACTTAGCATAGAAGAGGGCTATATGACTGATATCATCACAGATGCCTCTATCGAGTACATCCGTGAGGAGCGCGAGCAGCCATTCTTCTTGATGGTCTCTTACAGCGCCCTGCATCATCTGATACACCAAGTGCCTGATGAGTACTTGAAGATGTATGACGTGGAGCCTATCCATAATTATGATCCAGACAGCCTCCTTTCATATGGTAAATGGGAAGCAGGTACTTATAGCGCTTACTATGACAAATACTCACGCGTAGAGGCCATTTCACCAGCAGACTTGCGCCAGTACTACCTGGCAAATCTGCACTGCCTTGATGACAATGTGGGACGTGTCATAGCTGCAGTCAAGGAGGCACGTATAGATAAGGAGACAATCATCATATTTATCTCGGACAATGGAGGTTCACCTCTCACTGGCGCCGATAATTCGCCGCTCACCGCGGGCAAGTATTCGCTTTGGGAAGGTGGAATCCGCGTGCCTATGTCCATTACATGGCCTGGACAGATGGAGCCAGAGATCGTCACGGACCGCTATGTCTCCGCTCTAGATATACTACCTACGATAGCAGGTATCACAAGCCTTACACTGGATGACAGTCCTATGGATGGAGAGGATCTGCTTACAGATGGAGATGACGATCGCGTACTGGTATGGAAATGGCAAAAGACCTGGGCCGTACGCCAAGGCAAGTGGAAACTGACCAATGCTCATGAGAATCACTGGAAGAGCGATCCTTCTGATCAGTACATTGCACCTGTGCGTGATGATAAGACGCTCAAGCTATTTGACCTGGAGGCTGATCCAGGCGAGCGTCATGATCTTGCAGAGACTCATCCTGATGTGGTGGCCCAGCTTGAGCAGGCATACCAGGGCTGGTGGGACGCACATGCTGAGTGACGGATATCTCAGACAATTACCCGCTGTCTCACAGCCAAAGGCTTACTTTCTCGTGGAGATTTCTACATAGACAGGAAAGTGATCAGATGGATATCTCTGATCTATGGCGCTGGAGAGCACGGCATATTTTTCCACTTGTACATCCGCCTCATCGCTGAGGAAAATATAATCAATACGACGCTCTACAGACTGCTCATAGCTAAATCCATTAAATGTACCCTCGGGACCAAATACGACACGAGCTTCAGCTCTGCTGTCTCTCATACTAGCGGTGATATCACTATACACAGTACTGCCTGGCTCTACATTGAGATCGCCCATGAAAATCACAGGAAGGTCCAGGTTATTTAATACAGAGATAGTCTCTAAGATCTGGCGAGTGCCATTGATCTGAGCTTCTTTGCCTACATGGTCAAGATGCGTATTAAAAACCCAAAATTTATCCTTACCCGTCTTACTAGCGAATAGCCCATAAGTGCATATCCGCGGATAAGCCGCATCCCAGCCTTGAGAAAATTGATCGGGTGTAGGCGATAGCCATATAGTGTTTTCTTGGGTGACGCTGAGATAATCTGCGTCGTAGAATATAGCAGAATACTCGCCCGCATCACCGCCGTCTCTTCCTGTGCCTATGTAGTCATATCTGGGTAGCCCAGCAGCGAGATCCTTCATCTGTCCTGGACGAGCCTCTTGGACTCCCATGATATGTGGAGCGAGAAATTGCACCTGAGATATAAGGAAGTCAGATCGATTGGCCCAACTGTTCTCTCCGTCAGAGGCTATATCTAGGCGTATATTGTAGCTCATCACTCTCATGGTGCCTGGTGAGGTGCAGCTCCATGATGTGATAGCGATCAAGGCAAGAATAAATAATGTGGAAAATCTGGAGGTCATAGTTCAGCTTGGTATACTCGGACGTAGTCAATGATCATCTGATTAGGAAATGCGCTGTCATCTATGCCTTCACGCCCTCCGAGCATCCCGCCGACTGCCACATTTATCTTTAGGTGAAACTTCTGATCAAATGGCCACTCGGCCTCTGTGAGGTGCTCATTGGGTATAGAGTTATAGACCACATCGTCTAGGAGAAAATCCATGGTTTCAGGTGTCCATATCAGGGAGTAGACATGGAAGCTGTCATAAGGATTATTTATAAATATGTCTTTGCCTTTCTGCGTGCCTCGCATGTGGTTGTAGGATTCTGTATGGATGGTGCCAAAGATATTGTCTGGTTCATATCCTACGTGCTCCATGATATCTATCTCGCCGCACTTGGGCCAGCCTACCTCTTTCCAGTTGGCGCCGAGCATCCAGAATGCTGGCCAGAGACCACGTCCAGCCGGTAGCTTGGCCTTGATATCGATACGCGCATATTGCCACTCGGCGAGATCTTTAGTGGTGAGGCTCGCAGCTGTGTACTCGGCGTGGGATCTATTTTGCTTCCAGCTCTTGACATTATCGTTTTTGTAGGCAGCATTGATCATACGCTCGCGATGAGTTTCTAGGATCAGATGACCATCTTCAACCCGCGAGTTTCTCAAACTATCTGTGTAGTACTGATCCTCTTGATTTCTGATAAATCCCGTCTCGTAGCCCCATTTCTCAGGATCTGGAGCTCCTTCATAATCAAATTCGTCAGCCCAAACCAGCGGCCAGTCATCTGTGGTCTGATAGCGTGCTGCTCTCTCTCGAGCAAGCTCTGGCTCATCTGTAGTGATGAGGTCAAAGTCATTTTTGAGCAGCCAATCGATATCTGCAGTGTCATTTACAGTCCATGCATTAAGGACGAGATCCTGGGACTTTGCCTCGTAGATCCAGTGAGGTTTTTTACGATATTTAGCTATGTGGTAGTCAAGGCCGGTGAGACCTGCAATCTTAAGCCTCTCTGGCGCGATAGATCCATCGAGATAGAGAGTACGCGCTGTGGGCGATAGACGCTCGATTTCCATCAGGATTTTATGACTGAAGCTGATGTAGTAGGACATATATTTCTCAGCACCCAGGCGCTCTACAAGTGCAATGACTGCCGCGGCCATTTCTTCATTGCGGCCTGCTGTGGCAGAAGGTTTTATCTCGCAGACCAGACCCGTAGTGCTATTGTCCTTCATACCAGCGAGAATGTAGTCCTCAAGAGTTGGAAGCACTTCATCGTTGGGCAAGAGATATTGCGCGAGCTCGGCGTAGCTGCTTTCTTCTACGAGTAGATCAGCGTAGTCCTTGTCATGCGTGACGATGAGTACGTCATCAGCCGTCATACGCACGTCAAATTCACTACCCGCGCACTGTAGCGCGATGGCTTCTCTGAGAGAGGCAATAGAATTTTGTGGATGACCCTGCGTCTTCCATGCACCGCGATGAGCTATGACAGGATTATCAGCAAATTGTATCTGATCTGGATCAGAAGTGTCGCACGAGTAAAGGGCGAGAAAGACGATAGAGAGGATAGCGTAGCGCATAGATGAGGTGAAGTTCTGCGGCACTACAGATGAGCCGTAGATAATAGATATCAATAAAAAAAAGACAGAAGCACTTACGTGCATTCTGTCCTTCTGTAATATGTACCTTAACTAGGCAGATTAAGGATTAGTACCCTGGATTCTGCGGATAATTCGCTCCCAGAAGATCGAGATCCTGCTGCGGGATAGGGTAATTGATGAAGTGGTCTTTCCAGTTGGTCCTAGGATCTTTCACGCCTAGATTAGCTGGGAAGTAAGGGCCATCACCAGCGTAAGTCGTCATCTGACGATTGAGCACATCAGATCCCATACGCTTGAGGGTAAACCATCTTTGGCCTTCCATCCCTAATTCACGTGCGCGTTCGTCCAAGATGGCTTGCTCATCTAGACTCATCAGCGGAGCTGCCTCTGCACGTTCGCGCACAGCATTGATATAAGGTAATCCATCTTGACCTAGACGCATATTGGCTTCAGCGGCTATGAGATAGGTCTCTGCTAGTCTGTATACCATGACGTTACTGATCTGGAAGTAGGTAGTAGGATCACTTCCTTCCTGAGCAAACTTGAGGCATGCTGGATGTGTTCTTTCGTAGTATTGCTTGTAGGTATCGCTAGGATTGTCTAGATCAGTGATAGGCTGATAAAGGTCAATCTCTTGGCCTATATTGGGGCCGCTGCTATAAAAGTATTTGAGGCGGAAGTAGGTGTCATCATCACGGGTGTCGTTACTATCCTCTGCTAATAGTCCCAGCAGATACCTGTTAGGTAGTAGGCGAGAAAATCCTCGGCCTCCATACTCATCTCGTGAGTCGCTATCTGGAGCGAGCCAGTATTTGACACCATGGTTGGCATTGATAAAGTTTCTATTTCCCCCACCAAGTGCATTTTCCGTAAATTGAATGACAAAGAGCTGCTCTTCGTGATTCATGTCTCCATCAAATACCTGTCCTGTAGTAGCCATGAGAGCATGAGGCCCTTCTTCTATGAGAGATTCGGACTGTGACTTGGCTGTTTCCCAATCACCTTCCCACATGGCGACTTTTGCACGTAAGTGCTTAGCAGTGCCCTTGGTGACTCGTCCAAAATCTCCTGACCAATCTAGCACGTCTATGGCATCATCCAGATCACTGCTGATCAGGCCCAAAATTTCTTCTCTGGTAGAAGGTGATTCTATGACGTCAAAAGCGTTTTCTGGCGTGATAGACTCAGTCGACACATATATATTGTCAAACATTCTGTATAAATAAAAATAGGACTCCGCTCTGAAAAACTTTGCTTCTGCAATCGCTTGACTTGTGACGTCTTCGTCAAGATCCGTAGCGGCTTCGGCAGCGTTAATGATTTCTGTCGCCTTAGTCGCTATCTGATAATAGTGTCTCCAGAAACGATTAGATAATATCCGTGAATCATATCCATCTGGACTGATTCCTCTCTGATATCTGCCCATGAGACCGAGATATCCAGATCTGACAAATGTCAGATCACTTCGAGATGGTACCGTAAGCGCTCCGATAAAATCTTCCTGACCGTCATCATAGCGATCGCGATTAAATTTATAGAGACTCACCACGGCTGTCTCGAGGCCGTCCTCAGTGTTGTAGACAAAAGCTGCATCGATTTCTGTACTCGGCTGCTCTTCTAGAAAATCACTACAAGAACTCATCATGACCGCCACCCCTATCAGGGCCAAGCAGCTGATACGCGCACTAATTAAATATGTTGATTTCATGATATAAATATAAGATGATGAATGTAATGATTATAATCCCAAGCGCAGACCAAAGGTGAATACTCTAGAATCAGGATATCCTGTGTCAGCAGCAGAGAAAGTGTCTCTTATATTTACCTCAGGACTATATCCTATGTAGTCTGTGATGGTAAATACATTGGTCGCCGTCACGTAGACATTAATCATGTCTAGATTGATCTTGGAGCTGAGGCTATTTGGTAAGGTGTAGCCTAGCCTGATAGTCCGCAGTCTCACATATGATGCGTCCTGGAGTGCAAGAGAATTGATGTACTGCGGTGCAGAATCAAAGTTGGGTCGAGGATACTCTGTCGATGGATTTTCTGGAGTATAATAGGGGACTTCTACGCCATTGACTTTGCCCTGTAGAGTACCGCCATTATTAAATGCAGATAAGAAAGGATTGACGCGAGTAGCGCCTTGCACTGCATAAAAATCCATAAATAAATCGAATCCTTTGAAATTTAGATTAGTCGATAAAGAACCAAACCAGTCTGGCGCTCCATCGGTAAAGACTCGATCTTCTAGGGTGATCTTGCCATCAGGTACACCAGTCACATTCCCATCTTCATCCACACCATTTACATCGCGCACACGGATGTCACCTGGACGTAGATTTTCTTGTGTGTTGGTGGATTCAGGATTGGCTTGTGGTGAGTTTTCAAAGTCATCACCTACCTGATAGATTCCGTCAAAGTCGTACTGTCTGATCACTCCTACTGGCTGGCCCACGTAGTATCCATAAGCATCGTCTTCTAGGATAGGCTTGCCATTACCATCATCGTATAGCTCGAGCAGTGTATTCTGATTAGTCGCCCAGTTCGCTGAGACAGACCAGCGAAGATCTTCTTTATTGATCAGATTGGCTTGTAGACTCAGCTCTACTCCCTTATTTTCTACCTCTCCTGCATTGAAATATGTAAATGTGTACCCCGTGGTCGTGGGTACTCCACGGCGGAGCAAGAGATCGGTAGTTCTGGAATTGTACACCTCTACGCTACCTCTCAGAAATCTCTTGAGGATAGAGAAGTCCAAGCCTACATTGAATGTCGTGATGGTCTCATAGGCTAGATTTTGATTAGGGAGTGCTTGTGATGGTGAGTAGCCAGAGGCAGACTGACCGTCAAATACATAGTTCTGACCATCCGCAGTGAAGAGTGACGTATACGGTCTGCTGAGCGCATTGGCCAGCGAGCCATAGCTCACTCGCAGCTTTAGTTCTTCGATGGCATCACTATTGACGAGAAATGGCTCATTGTGAATCTTCCACGCAACGGCTGCAGCGGGATTGTACGTCCATTTATTATCGGCGCTATTCACAGAGGCACCATCTGCTCTGAAAGTAGCAGAGACCATATACTTATTCCTAAAGCTGTATCGTGCTCGACCCATAAAGGAGGCCGTACGCAACTTAGTCTGCTGCCGCTCTACGGATACTGCTCCGATAGCATTAGTGATACCGTTGTATCCCAGGCTTTCATTAGAAAATCCGCGACCCTCGGTAAAGGTCCTAGAGAAGCTGTTTTCGTCTACTGCCTGGACCAGCGTGATATTGAGATTATCTGTCTCGTTTATCTGATTGTCATAGGTCAGTATGTTCTCCACGAGATAGGCTTCACGTCTCTGATTTTGTATACGAGCTATGCCCATGTCTTGATCACCGCTAGAGTGTAGTGATGAGAGGTATTGACCCTCTTCGGTATTGCGTCGCGTGATAGAAGCTTTGAGTTGATACTGCAATTTGTCACTGATCTGCCATCTAGGGATCATAGTGACTACAAAGTCATTACCGCGCTCGTCGCGGTCCGCTTCTCGCAGATTCCACAGAGGATTAGTTCCAGTGAGCTCCTCACCACTTGGGAATTGCACCAGATCTCCATCATCATCGTATGCTCTACCTAGAGGTGAAAATGTGATGACATTTACATTGGCAGCACGCTCCGTTCTATCATTGAGGAAGTTGAGGTCAAATGTGGTGGAGATCTTAGAAGAAATCTCTTGATCCACATTGACACGTAGATTCTGGCGCTCATAGCTGGATGTGGGTATGATACCCTTATTCTTGAAGTAGTTGAGGCTGGCATAGACTTTGGTCTTTTCTGTTCCTCCGCTAAGGCTGAGATTATGATTATTTATGAGGCCATTACGCAGGAGCTCTTCTTCCCAGTCTACAAATCGATTGTTGGCAATAGACTCTAGCTCCGTCTCGGAGAAAATTTCTTCGTCTGCTGGGTAGAGGTCATCTGCGTCTGTTGCTCGTACGGCTTCTCGGCGCAGCTGAGCAAACTCCTGACCATCATACACGTCAAAGTTGCGTTCGATGCTCTGAGTACTTAGGTATCCATGATAGTTGATATCTACTTTTCCAGTAGCACCGCGCTTTGTGGTGATGAGCACCACGCCATTCACTGCGCGAGATCCGTAGATCGCTTGAGCAGACGCGTCTTTGAGAAATTCTATGCTTTCTATATCATCAGGATTGATGTCTTCTATGCCGCCTGACCGTACCACGCCATCTACTACATAGATGCCGCTCAGATTACCCTCTATGGAGCTGCGCCCTCTGAAGTTGATTTCAGATGTACCGCCAGGACGCAAGGAGCCGCCACCTACGTCGATCTGTACACCGGATATACGTCCGCGCAGCATTTCATTGACATCAGCAGTGGGTGTGGCTACAGCCTTGTCTATATCAGTGGTAGCTACAGCGCTTACCAGATCGGACTTCTTCTGAGTGCCATATCCTACCACCACTACTTCATCGAGTGATCTCACGTCCTCCTCCATGGTGATGGTCATGCTTTCACTGGTAGCTGAGATCACTTTCGTGAAAAAGCCAATGTAACTTACTTCCAGCTCAGCATCTTCAGCGACCATGAGATTAAACATCCCATTGACATCTGTAGAGGTGCCGTTACTCGTTCCTTTTTCAAGGATATTGACCCCTATGAGAGGCTCTTGATTCGCAGAAGACAGGACCTTACCTTCTACTTTCATTTGACCACTCAGAGAGATAGTCATAAATAGCGATAGCATGAGCAGGCAGCAGACTCGCATTTTTTGTTGGTTTGTCATGTAAGTTGTGATTAGTTATTGGAGAGATGTAAGAGTTGATCGAAGCAAATCTAACACGACTATTGACGGTCTCTGGGGTCATTGACCACTACAAATCAACTACACACATTCGCTAGACAGATCCTTAGCTCTATATAAACCCAGAAATCCCCTAGGTGCCTGACTTTTCGCGTGCTCTCAGCTGATGTTAAGAAATTGAAGTAATTTGCTCAGAGAGATCTTGTAGTGGTATTGTAGTGGTGCATTTGTACGTAAGTACGCTTCAGAAGCTCAGAATGTAGTCTACTAGATTTACGTCATGGGCCAGATCGAGCTTCTTTCTGAGTCGATAGCGCTTAGTTTCCACGCTTTTGGTAGAGATATTGAGCAGAGGAGCGATCTCCTTGCTGGTAAGATTCGCTCTGAGATATGTACAGAAGCGCAGGTCATTGGGGCTGAGATTGGCGTGCTTGTCTTTAATCTTATCGAGAAATCCTTGTCCAGCATTGTTGACGGCATCTTGAAATACCGCCCAGTCTTCATCATCATTCATGTTCTTATCTATGAGCTTCAAGGTGCTTTCCACCTTGCCAGATTGCAATTCTTTCCTGATCTTGCTGAGCAGCTCTCCTTTGCGAACCATGCTCATAGTAGCGATGGCGAGTTCATTTTTCTTGCCTTGGATTTCTTGCTGCAGGCTATCATTCTGTAATTGCATGATGGCTTTTTCGCTCTTCAGTTGTTCGTGCTTGAGCAATCGCTCAAAGTAATAGCGGTAGGCTCTATGGATGATGAGACCTAGTAGTATGGCCAGGAGCACGTATAGGCATATGGCTAGGGTAGATATGTACCACGGCTTGAGTATGCGAAAGTCATAGCTGGCCACATTGTCTGTCAATTGGCCTCCCGTGCGAGCTCTTACCTGAAAGGTATAATCTCCATGTGGCAGCTTCTTGAATTCTGCTTGACTATCGCTCGTCCAGTCGCTCCAGTGATCTCTGTAGTTTACTAAGCGATGCTGATACTGCAGCTCTTCGTACTCCTTGTAGTGAGGCACACTGTAGCTAAAGCTGACTAGATCCATATTGTGATGCCACTCTCCGGGAACCCTCTTGTCAAGATGCATGGGCTGACCATTCTCTGGACGCAGTACGACTTGATGAAGGCTGATAGATGGAGGAGAGTCCTCTTGTGACTCGGTGTTTTCGAGGATCAGGTAGCCGTAGGTCGTGCCCAGTAGAAACCCATCATCTCCGATACTGGTGATATTCTCATATCCCGCTATGCCACTGAGGATATGTTGCGCTAGCGGCAGGCGAGTGATACTCATCTGATTTGTGATATCATCATTGTCTATATAGGCTACACCACTCTGAGAAAATGTCCACAGGCGATCACTGTCATCGACTATGAGCTTACCTGAAGAGTAATCATCTGAGGGAAATAAATTACTCATCGTAGAGTCAGCAACGTACTGATCGCGGGCAGGGTCATAGCTAAGCAGGCCCTCCTGTGAGTAGTGATGAATCTCACCCTTGTACTTTACGATGGCCGAGTGCAGGCCAGTCTCTATCTCATCATATCTCTTGATAGACTGCGCCTGCAGCATCAGCGAATCAAGCCGTAGTCTATACAGTCCGCGATATTCGTGATTTACCCATATCTGAGATGCTTGGTCGATCTCCACGTGCCTGGAAGATATATCCCATCCCTCCACCTTGTGAGATTCTTGCCAGGAGCCATTGATCTCACGCATCACATAGAGACCATCATAGTTGCCACGCAGAAGCAGCTCGTCTCTACCTGGAATCTGCTTAAAAGTCCATGCACCCAGTGCATCGCTAATCTTTCTGATGTCCGTATCGCCTATGGCATAGGTGCCTAGGTGATGTCCGCAGAGTAGCTGATCCTTATCGTGGTACAGTGTCCATACTTGCCCTTCCAGGCCTTTTACAGGCTCAAAGTCGTCATTAGCATCTGCCGCATCTCTGGAAAATAAGCCTTGATTGGTGCCCACATATAGCTTCCCATGCTCTACCGCTGCAGCGTAGACAGATCCTATGTCACCGTCATGATCTTCGTAGCGCGAGAGAGTAGCACTTGTGTTTACACAGGCTATACCATGATCAAGTCCGAGCCAGAGATTGTTACCATGATCATGATATAGACAGAGAACGGTATTATCCGCCAGACCATTTCGCTGATGCAGTTGGTAGTCAATTTTTCCCGTAGGATCTAGTAGCAAGAGTCCATCTGCTATGGTACCTAGCGCATAAGATCCATCTTGGAGCAGCATTCCAGAAAAAATTGTCAGTCCCTCAAGGCGCTTCTCGTCAAGAATCTCGTCCTTGATCATCTTCCCATCGTGCCATAGGTAAAATCCAGAATTGCGTGTCAGTAGCCTGAGTTTTTCACCCGCTGAGGTGATGTGGATGATTCTCTCTCGCAAGAGTAGAGGATCATCGCTGACCAAATCTGGCTCCCCATCCCGCAAGACATACAGACCTTCTTGGGCGACATGGTAGTAAATCTGATCTCTGAGTAGAAATACCTTGTATATGATGTGATCGCTCGCTATGGTCTTGATCGACCGAGATCCTTGATGATAAAAGATGAGATACCTAGCTGTCTGAAAGATGATCCACTCGCCATATTCCAGTATATTCCATACCTGATCATCATGTAGCGTCATGCTATCAAGCTGTCCCATCAGAGAATAATAGGCAAGCTGTCCTAAGGAATCGCGCTCCCAGTATCCCAGCTCTTCATAGCAGCCTGTGTAAACCCTGTCGCCTGAGGCATGGACACTGCGCATCACAGAGTGATTGGGTGAGTGGTAGGCCGTCCAGTCTGAGCCATTGTACTCTAGTAATCCCATGTTATTTGCCACGTAGATATGACCATCTCTATCTTGAGAGATCATCCAGTTTTGATTGCGTCCATCATATTCAGCTGGTGAGTACGTAGAGAAGGGTGGCAGCTCCTGACCAAGTATCGGAGATATGACAGCACAGTAGACAGCGATGACAGTGCAGGCTCTTACGCCTCTGAGCCATGTCTGGCAAATGTCAACTGCTACATACTTCTTCTTCACTTGAAATGTGACTAATATAGTGGATTTACGAGACTACAGATATCATCTCGCAGAAAGATCGACCGCGTCAAAAGATCTCGTCCTTGCTATAGATCTGCTCGCTAAGGTAGTGCCATACGGATATATGCGTTGAGATGTCAATGAGCTTACCAGAGATTTATTCCTGCAGCTGACGAGTACTTTACACCACGGATGCATACGCTCTATGTCGCTCCATGATACTCATGTTTCCGATAGGGGACATGGACGGGGGACTACTTTATCTATCACCCAGGGCGATGGCGTACTACTCTGTGAAGTCCATCGTAAAAACTCAGCTATGCAAGTCTTAAAATTACAAGTAATTGAACCATAATAGACTAAATATGATTAATTTTACTCATATGTGCCGTTTGGTAAGTGAAAGATTCTCTCTTGTCCTCCCACGGTATAGCCTGATGATGCATAGTGCCAGCCTGTCTTTTGCCTGAGTTAGTACATGAGACGAGCAAGCAAAAGACAGATTTTCTTCATCTTACGTTATTTACCTACCATACACGACTAAGCCTTATGATCAATACTGAAATACATATCATCCGCGCCGTGCTGCACCAGCTATCCTATGCGGGTAGAGTAGCCCTGCCTTCCCTGGGCGAATTGAGTACCGTGCCCTCGAGTCCTCCTGCTACGGAGACCGTGATCTCTGCACCGCGAAGGACCATGGTGTTTCATGCCAAGGATGTTCCTTCTACTGATCTCGTACCGTTCTTTGTGGATCACTTGGGATACCAAGAGGACATTGCTCAGGGCGATATCGCGCAGTACTTCGCTGACGTGAAGACTCGCCTCGCTGATGGACCCGTAGAGTGGCATGGCCTGGGCACCTTTATTGCAGGAAGCACAGGAGTACAATTTCAGCCAGCGGATCAGTGGATCAATTATCTCAATCCTGGCTTTGAAGATATTAAGACACCTCCCAAGGATGATAAGGCAGCTGCTATCGCAGCGTCAGCGGCATCAGCAGGTGCTACGGCAAGCTCCAGATCCATCAAAGAACCAGCTACATCCACTAATTATATGCCATGGGTATGGCTGGCACTGGGCCTTGTGAGTTTTATCATTGCCATGTTCCTAGTGGTGAGATCAGTCAATGCTAAGTCCGCAGAGCGTGCTGCCGCTGTGGAGGAGCAGCAGACGAGTTCCCGATCGCTGATCATCACGAGAGACGACACGCTGAGTAAATATGCTCACCAGGTGAATCACCTAGAGCCGGCTTCCGCTGATCATCAAAAGTCTACTATAGAACTGAGAGAGCAAGAAGATGAAAGCACCTCCTCAGAGAGTGTATCCAGATTTCCTCTCTCCACTGAGACTACTGATGCTGCAGTATCTGCTGAGCAGGCTGGGAGTAGAGAGCCAAGGGTAGCGACGTCTGAGTCGAGATGCGTGCAGGTCATGGGTGCCTTTAGTAGTGCTGACAATGCTAGCCGTATGCAGCGAAAACTCAATAAGTACGGAGACAATGTATACATGAAGCGTCACGGAAGTCTCTACCGGGTGGGTGTGATAGGGCCCTGTGATGAGGCCAGTTCACTGCAGCGTGAATTGCAATCGGCCTATGATATAAAGCCCTGGGGATTTGCGCTGAAGTAACTTCGCGTGATGAATCCATCATCAGACTCTTTTCTCCTCATCGCAGGACCATGTGCTGTAGAAAGCCAGTCCATCGTCATGGAAACGGCTTCCTCCCTCAAGGACCTTTGTGACGAACTAGGCATTCCGCTCTTATTCAAGTCGAGCTACCGCAAGGCCAACCGCAGTAGACTTGATAGTTTTTCTGGTATAGGTGATGAGAAGGCTCTCGCTATATTGAGACAGGTCAAGAGCGATCTTGATCTACCAATTACGACTGACATACATGAGAGTACCGAGCTGGACATCGTCTCTGAGATCATCGATGTCATACAGATTCCCGCTTTTCTGTGCAGACAGACAGCTCTACTGACTGCTGCAGCCGCCACGGGAAAGATTATCAATGTGAAGAAGGGCCAGTTCTTAGCTCCTAGTGCTATGGAATTTGTAGCAGAGAAAATACGTGCTATATCTCCGGATCGTGAAGTATGGCTGACCGAGCGCGGAACCACTTTTGGCTATGGTGATCTAGTGGTTGACTTTCGTGGACTGGTAGAAATGGCAAATCATGGTGACAGGGTAGTGATGGACTGTACACACAGCTTACAACGACCCAATACAGCTAGCGGCGTTACGGGTGGTCAACCCGAGTATATATCACTGATGGCACGCACTGCTATTGCTGCAGGCGCTGATGCGCTGTTTATCGAGACCCATCCAGATCCCTCTAGCGCTCTATCTGATGGAGCTAATATGCTTCCCTTAGCTGAGATGCGTGCTGTACTGGAGTCAGCCCTCCGTGTCAAGGCGGCTATCGCATGAGGACTGAGATAGAAATATCAGTGGATCCACAGCGCATAGAGGATACAGAGTATCTTGATCAGCGTATCAAAAGAGAGGTAGTGCCTCAGCGTGGTAAGTCCTATGCATATGAGCTACTGCGCAGATCGATAGACGCCCGACGCTCTGTACACTATCGGCTGCGCTATGCAGTCTATGTAGCAGAGGATCCACCAGCCTCTATAACGCATAGCGATCAATACAGAGATGTAACTACCGCAGCTCCTGTGCACATCATAGGTGCAGGACCGGCTGGCTACTTTGCCGCTTTACAATGTCTCAAATCTGGTCTCAAGCCAATCGTCTATGATCGCGGCAAAGATGCACAGGCAAGACGCCGCGATCTCAAAGCAGTACAGCAAGACGGTACCGTGAATCCTGACAGCAACTACTGCTACGGAGAAGGTGGAGCGGGCACTTACTCTGACGGAAAGCTCTACACGCGATCTCACAAGCGCGGACCAGTGCGCGACGTGCTAGAGATGCTCGTAGAGCACGGCGCAGACGAGCGTATCCTATCTGATGCGCACCCACATATAGGTAGTAATCGCCTTCCCAAAATCATTGCAGCTATAAGAGTTTCTATAGAGGAGCATGGCGGGCAGGTACATTTTGACCGAAAGGTCCTAGATCTAGAACCTGCAGACAATCATCTGCGCATACACTTTGCTGATGCTGACACAGTGCATGCAGAGTACGTCATATTAGCCACAGGGCACTCCGCTCGAGATATTTACACCACCCTCCATGAGCGCGGACTACAGCTAGAAGCAAAAGATCTTGCCATAGGTGTACGTGTGGAGCATCCGCAGCCACTTATAGATCGTTTACAGTATAAGCGTCATGATCGAGGTCCGCTGCCGCCATCTCGCTACACGCTCAGATGCAAAGTGGATGATAGATCCGTATTCAGCTTCTGTATGTGTCCAGGTGGTCTGATAGTGCCTACATCGACATCGCCAGGCGAGCTGGTGATCAATGGTATGAGCCTATCGCGCAGAGATAGCCCCTTTGCCAATAGCGGTATCGTAGTGGAGGTCGCAGCAGATAAGATTCCTGAGCAGATGGGTAACGACGCACTGCGTACTATGCGATATCAGCAGTGGATAGAACAGACAGTCTACCAGCATGGTGACGGATCGCAGGCGGCGCCAGCACAGCGTCTCACAGATTTTATCCATGGTCGTGAGAGCAAAGACCTGGGTGCGACATCTTACATACCTGGGATCTATCCTGCACGGCTTGATCTTCTCCTTCCAGCAGATATAGCATCTGCCTTACAAGAGGGCTTTAGGCAATTTGGTAAGCGGATGAAAGGCTATGTCACTGATACAGCTCAGATCCTAGCAGTGGAGACGCGTACCAGTGCACCGATCAGGATACCACGCGACCATGATACATTGCAGCATCCAGACTTGCCTCAGCTTTATCCCTGTGGTGAGGGCGCGGGCTATGCCGGCGGTATCATGTCCGCTGCACTAGATGGGATACGCATCGTCCTTAAGATCGCGGAGAATCTACCAAAGTGAACCCCAAGGCTGTTATCTGCTTAGAGAAGTCAACAGACTTTCTTGCCAGTGATTACAATAAAAGAAATACGTGGACAATCAAGATTGATCTTCCGCAGGATCATCTCGAGTATTGCCTTCTTTCCGAGTATCATGGCACTCGGCTCCGTCCTACTGGCTATGCTGATGCTCTATCTGGATCGACAGTTTCTATCAGAGTTTCTTGATGAGCATTTTCCTACATTCGTCATTAAGAGTCCGGACACAGCGCGCGCTGTACTAGGCACTCTGATCGGTGGTCTCATTTCATTGACTGTATTCAGTTTTTCTATGGTGATGGTACTGCTTAATCAAGCAAGTACCAACTATAGCCCCAGGCTCATACCGTCTCTCGTCAGCAATCGTAAAAATCAATTTGTTCTCGGTACTTTCCTGGGGACGATAGCATTTACAGTCCTGGTGTTATTCAGCGTGACGACAGCTGGAGAGGACTTTCAGCCCAATGCGTTTTCTATTTTTATGTCAGTACTACTTGGAATGCATTGCTTGGGTATTTTCGTGTTTTTCATACACTCTATCAGTGCAAGTATACAGATCAGTCAGATCCTAGAGCGACTGCGGGAGGAGTCCAAAAAACGACTTACTGGATTGCTCGATAGATCAGTAGAGTTTGAGAATCATTATGATCCTGATGCGCAGTGGTATGATGTGACAAAAGAGGCAGTAGGATATTTCAGATCTATAAACCACAAGGGACTATTTCAAGCGGCTCAGGAGCACGATGTAGATCTCTATATTCATCATCCTCGGGGCTCCTACATTCAGCAAGACATTGCCATCATGCTGGCATCAAAGCCTGTAGAGGAAGATGTCGCAGAGCATCTTTGCTCGTATATCCAATTTAGTCCACAGGAGATCGTGGATGAGGATTACACACTTGGCATCAAGCAAATTACGGAGGTGGGGGTCAAGGCCATGTCGCCTGGTATCAATGATCCTGGTACCGCCCTGATCACCATTGACTATCTTACCGAGCTACTAGCCCTGCGCATGCAATTGCCTGAGTATGAGAGCATCAGCGACGATGATCGATTTGTGCAGGTGAGAATTATCAGTTTTGAGCAGACACTCTATCAGGTGATGGCCGAGTATAGGACTTACTGCAAGGAGGATCCCATCATGGTAAGAAAGCTGCTAGGGATGCTCCGGCATTTGGCCGAAAGGCCTTACATCACCACTCTTCAGCATAGCAGTGTCATATCCGAAGTAGCAGCGCTAGAGCATGATATGGAGGAGGCTATTGACAATCCCAGAGACTTGGAGCACTTACGTGCAAATGCGGCCAAAATCAAGCAAATCGAACATAGTCACGTCGCTTAGAGCTAGGCTATATAAATACAACTATCATGACTGACAAGCCAGACGCTAACGACATCCTTCCTGAAGATCAAAAGCAAAAAATCGAGGGAATGCCCGATCACCTCAAGGATCCGCTGCACAATATCAATAGCCGCGAACAAGTAGAAGACAATATCGACGACAAGGAGAAGAGCTAAAAGATTCTCTAGCCAAGTCTGCGTACTTTAGCAGCTCACACTAGCGTGACGTGAAGAATATTGCAGATCTCATAGCCAGGCTATTCATAGCTTTCCTATTTTTCTTTGAGGCTTATGATACGATCAAGTTTTATGAGGATACGCAGGTGGCTATGCAGTCCTACGGATTACCAAAGCACCAAGATTTTCTCTTGGTGACTGCTCTGGTGCTTCTGATACTAGGTGCTACGCTTGTGCTTCTGGGATATAGATCGCGTTTTGGGGCGCTGCTGCTCTTGCTGTATTGGATTCCTGTGACATTCATCGTTTATAGTTTCTGGAATGATCCAGAGGCTCTCCGTCGCACCAGTTCACTCATATTCATGAGGAATCTGGCCATAGCTGGAGGACTACTGGTAATATTTGTCAATGGAAGTGGTGATTACAGTGTCAAGCGCTTGCTCAATGTCATGAGCTTTCCGCGCAGTAAGTGGTGATCACGACTTGAGCGGCTTACTACAATACTTACAATACTGGGCATCATCAGCGTGCCCCTTCTTACCACAGTACTGACACTGCTGCGTATTGATCTCTATACGCATATCCCTGCTGGTCTGCTTGATCAGATCGCTAGAGATGATGCCTGTAGGCACGGCTATCACGGCATATCCAAGTATCATGATGAAGGCTGCTAGGAACTGGCCCAGATTAGTATTGGGCGTGATATCTCCATAGCCTACCGTAGTCAGCGTGACGATAGCCCAGTAGATTGATCTCGGGATGCTATCAAAATTGGCATTCGTCCCGCCTTCTATCAGGTACATGATCGAGCCAAATATCATTACCACCACTAGGATAAATACCAGAAAAACCAAGATCTTTGGCAGGCTAGACACCAGTGCAGCCATGATGATCCGACCCTGACGGGTAAAGTTGGCCAGCTTGAGTATCCTGAATACTCGCAGTAGTCTAAGTGCTCTGATCACCATGAGACTGTGCGTACCAGCGACGATCAGACTGAGGTAGGTAGGCAGGATAGAGAGTAGATCTATCACCCCAAAGAAACTCGTCGCATATTTACGCGGCTTGTACGTGCTATAAAGCCTCAGTGCGTACTCTATGGTAAAGAAGATCGTAAATACCCACTCTGTTACCTTAAATGCTGTATGATATCGACTGTCTAGGCTAGGCACACTCTCCAAGATCACGATCAATACACTTGCCATGATAAACACAAGCAAGATGATATCGAACCACCGTCCCGCAGGAGTATCAGCTTCTGTGATGACTTCGTGCAGACGATGTCTCAGCTTATGATTTCGCTTCAGTGGTTCTTCTTCCTCGCTCATGATCTAGAAGGGGCGGTGTGGGCGCCATCACTATTATAAAGTGACGAGATTACTACACCGATCTTTCTTGATAAGCCTGCAATCAGCGTGCCGATTAGCGCTGTCACCAGGACAAGTAACCAAGATGACGATAACTGAAGCACCTCAGCAGTCTGATGGACAAAGCTACTGCTGCCAGCAAGTATATGGTAGATCGCGGGAGCTCCCCAGAGCACAGCACCAGCAAGCATGCCAGGCCAGTACTTGGCGCTTCCACTCCATGACTGGAACAAGCCAGATATAAAGCATATGGGCACTAGTCCCCACCATCCCACCAGTAAGCAAGCTTGATAGGATAGTAGTATCATCACTATGGTGTCTATGATGCTCCTCATCTTGGCTTGATTATAAGCGTGGACTCAATATTCCCTAGCAGATCTGGATCACTGGCCATGTCCAGCTCATAATACTGACCAGTACGCCAATCGTCTATCATATCGCTGTAGTAGGGACTTCCAGGATTTCCAGACTGTCCCCCTGGATAGATGCCGTAGGCTTTGATCTCAGGGCCCATCTCTACGATCATACGCCAGGAAGGTCCTACAGAGGATCCCTCACGGATACTATTGAGACTACTCCAGTGCCCACCTGTGCGCAGTCCTGTGCGGCTGTAAGGATCCAGACGCGCTAGATGAGGGATAGAAAAATCCTTGTGATCACCATAGTCCTCTACCTCAGACTCTATGATCTGCTGATACCTGGCGGTGGCACTATCCAGTGCTATCAAGGCAAGGTCCTCGGCTGTTTCAATCTTCTTCGTACTCAGGATATCATGACACATAGCCTTAGCATCAGTCATCAGATCAATTGTCCGCCAATCCTCTGGAGAGGTCATGTCCGCGCTGTACTCATCCCATATGGCTGTATACATTTCCTCACTGCACAGATCAAACAGTATCGGCGCCCGCTCGTCTGCCTCAAAGCTCCGATTCCACGAAGCAAGTAGGTCATAACTCTCCCGCAGTCGAGTAGACAGCTGGTCAGCTTGAAGTAATGGTAGATATGCGTCCAGAAAATCTGCGGCATAGAGCGAGTAGCTACTCTGCTGGTAACTCATCATATCTTGCGTGCTATGCTTGTCTTGGTCTTGTAAGAAACCATTGATGGTACGACCACGATAATCGTCAAATCTGCCCACGTAGTGATACGGATAAGCATCAGAAGTGCTGCGCTGATTGGCGGAAGCTAGGTATCCCTGAGCTGGATTGAGTGATCGTGCCAGATCTGACTGCGGTATCCATTGACTCCATGCTCCTGCAGTACTATCAGCGGATTGTACGAGTCGTCCCTCGCCATAGCTGCGCACAGGAAACTTGCCCTGTACATCCATGGCTATATTGCCTTCCTTATCAGCATAGACGTAGTTCTGTGCTGGAGCGATAAATCTACTCAAGATCTTCTGTCTACCGTCGTAGCTCGTCTGCGCCATGAAATCCAAGAAGACACTCATTTCATCCTCCTGCGGAATTTCATTTCCTATCCACTTCCAAGCATAGCATACAGCACTGGTATCATTCTCATAGATAGGCCCCAGGCGAGACATCTTCACTGTGATAGTCGTATCAGGCATGCTCAGTGTGCTCAGAGTGTGGTCGGTACTTATAAGTTTCTCTTGCTCACCATCTATCATGACCGCATCGCGATCATCACTGTACCGCATCTCGTACCAGTCTGTGAGATCGTGCCCCACATTCGTCATGCCCCAGGCCATATGATCATTGAGTCCTATCACTATACCAGGGACACCAGGCAGAGATACGCCATAGGCATTGACCTCGGGAGTATGTATGTGTAGCTCATACCAGACGGATGGCAAGGTGAGGCGGAGATGAGGATCATTGGCTAAGATCGGATGGCCTGTACTGGACTTGCTGCCGCTCACGACCCAGTTGTTACTTCCTATGCCTTCTGTCACAGGATCACTAGGCAACGGGAAGGAGAGCTGTCCCACATCTACAGGTTGAGGAGCAACATTATTTTCTGAGCTAGACCAAGATGGATCATCTGGTATGATAGGTATCGTCTGGGGATTGAAGAGCGGATGATACTCGGCAAACTTCTCTGGTCCAAGACGCTGAAGTGTACGGGACAGCCTCTTATCATCGTTCCCCAGGGCCAGGACCTTTTGCATAGACTTGATGATGGACACCACCTTAGCGGGAGACCAGTGCTCTGGCTCATAGCCTATGAGCTTCATCTCTATGGGATGGTCAGCTCGGGACATGCGATCTACATAGGTATTGTATCCAGCACAGTAGCTACTCACGCGATCATAGGAGGCCTCATGCTTTGACCAAGCCTTATCCGTAAGAGCAATCGTATGAGGAATGCCCTTCTTGATGTTGTCTATGTCATATGCACGCAGATTGGCTCCAAGAATCTCGGCAAGTCGACCCGCGGTGGATCGATGACTGAGATCCGTCTGGAACAGCCTGTACTTGGCATGGAGATAGCCTTGAGCATATAGCGCATCGTCCATGGACTGCGCATAGATATGGGGTACGAGTCTATCGTCAAAGTAGATGCTGATCTCTTCCTGCACGCCGTCAAGATAGATTTTATCGCTTTTCTGTCTTTTCTCGGCTTGCGCCCAAAAGCCTTGTGTAGGACTCAGAAGCGGAAAGAGAGCTGGTAAGCGCGTGCCGCCTATCTGCTGTGGATTACCTCCTAGCCAAAGTAGGCAAGCGGTACACAGTACTAAGAATATAGCGTAAGCAGTACGGATCAATGTCTATCAGCGCAGTCAAGTGAGACTGACAGCACCAAGGTAGCATTATCTCACGAAGTAGAGATCGGTCTCGCTACCCATATCCTCCGCAAATGCATATCCATCCATATCAAATGCCTTGAGCGCCTCCACAGCATCGAGTCGCTCGGCGATAATGTAGGATGCCATCATACCGCGAGCTCTCTTTGCATTGTAACTGATAAATTTCAATTTGTCATCACGCTTTTCACGAAAGTGGATGGTGTACACGGGGACGTCAAGCTCCGCAGCCTGCAAGACAGTCCAGTACTCATTGCTCGCAAGATTCACGATAAAGCTGTGCTCACCCTTATAGATATCTTCATTGAGCGCAGCGGTGACCTTGCCGTACCAGAAAGCATACAGATTGGGTCCTTTGTTATTGGCTAATCTGGTGCCCATCTCGAGGCGGTAAGGATGCATGAGATCGAGCGGACGCAGCAATCCGTATAGACCTGAGAGGATACGGATATTCTTCTGAGCGAAATTGAGATCGTGCGCACTCCAGTCCTCTGTGTGCATCTCTTTATAGACATCACCCAAAAAGCTATGAATCGCCACGGGCGTACTGCCTGCGTCAAATGGGTAGGAATAGCTAGCATATCGTTCCTTATTCTCAGCGGCGATCTTGTCACTGACTTTCATGAGTCGCGACAGCTCCTCCTCCGTAAAGTCTCGCAATAGCTTTATCAGCTCTTGCGATTCTGAGGGAAATCTGATGTCAGTAGACTTATGAGTCTTGATGAGATCTGGACGGAGGCTCTTGGCTGGAGAGAGTAGGATCATATAGTCTAGAGTGTCTATGTGCAAAAAAAAACCCGCAAGAAGCTTGCGGGTTCATTATTTCTATGGGATAGTGGCTTACCTTCCTCCTTTGCTAGGAGCGCTGATCACAGTTGGCTTAGCAGCAGGTACTCCCTCATCTTTCTCGGCTGGGTTGATCTTACCGATCACTTTGAGTACATGTGGCTCACCACCTTCATTAGTCGTGATAGTCACTCGCTTATTGATATTACCTAGTCTCTTGGTATCGTAGCTGATCTTGATCTCGCTAGACTCACCAGGCATGATCGCCTCCTTGGGCCATGTAGGCACAGTGCAGCCGCATGAGCCTTTGGCAGTCTGGATGAGTAGAGGAGCGTCTCCAGTGTTAGAAAATTTCAAGAAGCGCACACGCTCGCTGTGCTGCTCTATGGTACCATAATCGACAGTCGTAGTCTCAAATGTCATGACTGGTCCACCAGTTTGCTCAGCTTCTGGAGCTGCTTCGATAGTGCTTGGGCTCTGGGCAAATGCTACTGTAGATAGAGCAGCAGCAAATAGGAAGAAAGAAAATAGCTTTTTCATGTGTGTTTCGATTTTACTCAGTTTATATGGTCAAAGATACAAACCTTAAAGGCCGTCAGCGGCATAGAAGTTTGTTATCTCTCGTTAAGATCTCGTTAAGCGATAGGATCAGCGGACTATTGTCGCCTTCCTGTCTTGATCTATACCGCAGCTCATGCAGGAAGTCCCCCAAGGAGCCATATGGCTAAACCTATAGGATATCAGAGGCGTTACAGCCATGCACGCATGTATCTGTGCATACCTTTGTAGTGACCAGGCGCAGGTGCTTCATGTGGAGTACGTGCGCGCATTTTGGCGAAAGCCATAGGATTATTGCCACCACCTTTTCTTAATCGACCTTAGCTATGATAGACTCCTTAGATATGCCAACTAGACTTCTGCTCACAGAAGGTGAAAATCAGCAGTCGACTTATGCTAATGAAGTCCTCAAGGACTATTGGATCTGCTGTGTAAGTCGTGAGATGAGTCTGATGGGACGCAAGGAAGTCCTTACAGGCAAGGCAAAGTTTGGAATCCTAGGTGATGGTAAAGAAGTGCCGCAGGTAGCTCTTGCGAGAGCTTTTAAGAAAGGTGACTTCCGCAGTGGTTACTATCGTGATCAGACCCTCATGATGGCACTTGGCCTGCTATCTGTGCAGGAGTTTTTTGCGCAGCTGTACGCAGATCCCGAAAATGATCCGCATAGCGGTGGCAGACAGATGAATGCCCACTTTGCCACACCACTCATAGATGCCCAAGGCGCTTGGACAGATCACACGGATAGGTACAATGTAGCAGCTGATATCAGCAGTACCGCTGGTCAGATGGCTCGTGGCCTGGGTCTCGCACTGGCAAGCAAGCTCTACAGAGTCAATGACCAGCTCAGCGCTCCGCATCTGAGCCACCACGGAGATGAGGTAGTGCATGTAACAATTGGTGATGCGAGCACAAGCGAAGGAGCCTTCTGGGAAACGCTCAATGCCGCTGCTGTAAGTAAAGTGCCTATGGCTGTGAATGTATGGGATGATGGCTACGGAATCTCGGTGCCTCGCGAATTTCAGACAGTCAAGTCTAGTATCTCTCGAGCACTTGAGGGCTTCTTGATCGATGATCAGGGTAATGGCATAGACATGTACGTCCATCAAGCGTGGGACTATCCAGGTCTGGTAGAGATGTACGCTCGCGGCGTCAAGAAATGTAGGGAGCAACATATACCAGCGCTCTTTCACATCACGGAGTGTACACAGCCGCAGGGCCACTCCACATCTGGCAGTCACGAGAGATACAAAGATGCCGAGCGACTCCAGTGGGAGCAGGATCATGATTGCATCACTCTCATGCGCAAGTGGATGATCGAAGTGGGTCTGGCCACCGCAGAGCGACTTGATGAGCTCCGCGAAGAGGCAAGAAACTATGTCAAGGAGCAAAAGCAAATGGCCTGGAAGAGTCTACAGACACGTGTAGACGAGGTGCGCGATGAGCTCACCAGTGTAGTGGCAGCGGCCTACGGCAAAGAAGCGGAAGCAGCTGTGAATAAGACGATCAGTGATCTATTCCTTCCCAGTAGCTCTGATATTCTCAGTGTAGCACGCAAGCTACGTGATGACTATCGCGCGCAGGGGATTGCTACCTCGGACTTACAAGCCTGGATTGATCGTCAGATGAGTCAGGCGCATGAGTACTATCATACACACCTGCACAGCGAGACCTCGGCCTCGGCTCTTCAGGTGCCGATCATAAGCCCGATCTACTCTGAGCACAGCGAAAAGCTCAATGGCTACCAGATACTCAATGAATACTTTGACATCATGCTGGAGCGCAGACCCGAGCTTATCGCATTTGGTGAGGACGTAGGCCAGATAGGGGATGTGAACCAAGGCTTTGCGGGTATGCAAGAAAAGTACGGCGTGCATCGAGTATTTGATGCAGGTATCCGTGAGTGGTCTATTGCAGGTGGCGCCATAGGCGCAGCCATGAGGGGATTACGACCTATAGCAGAAATGCAATATCTCGATTACCTCGTCTATGCCATGTCTCCACTCACGGACGATCTCGCTACAGTGCGCTATAGATCTGCTGGACAGCAAATGGCTCCCGCCATCATACGCACACGCGGCCATCGACTAGAAGGCATATGGCACGCAGGCTCACCTATAGGTATGCTGCTCGGCGCTATGCGCGGTATCTATCTCCTCACACCACGCAATATGGTCCAGGCCGCTGGCTTCTATAATACCATGCTCCAATCAGATGATCCAGCGATCATCATAGAGTGTCTCAACGGCTATCGCCTCCATGAGCGTAAGCCCGATAACCTCGGTGACTACACAGTGCCGCTGGGCGTTCCAGAAGTCCTTAGACAAGGAAGTGATGTCACACTGGTCACATACGGATCGTGCGTCCGCGAGGCAGAGGAGGCCTGCGAGCGACTAGCACAGATGGACATCTCAGTAGAGCTAATAGATGTACAGAGTCTCCTGCCGTTTGACCTGGAGCACTCGATCGTACACAGTGTGTCCAAGACTAATAAGCTGGTACTGCTCGATGAGGATGTGCCAGGCGGCGCCACGGCATATATGATGCAGAAGATTCTCGAGGAGCAGCAAGCCTACAGATTCTTGGATGCTCAGCCCGTATGCATCACGGCACACGCCCATAGGACGCCCTTCGGGTCAGACGGAGACTACCATACTAAGCCCAATGCCGACGATATCTGTGAGCGTGTCTACGCCATCATGCATGAGTACAGACCAGACATATATGGCTAGTCCAAGCGGCGTAGTGTAAAGCTTGCCATTCTAGCATAGATAAATTGCGTTTCTTTACAGCCGTCAATTACAGAGCTAAGCGCCGTGCCGGAGTCCGTAGTTATCATACCCACGTATAATGAGAGCGAAAATATCGCCCGCATCATTGCCGCAGTCCTCGAGCAAGAGCACGGCTTTCACGTACTCGTAGTCGACGATGGATCCCCTGATGGAACGGGTGCTATCGTCAAAGATCTTCAGCCACAGTATAGTCAGAGATTGCATATCATAGAGCGGACGGGCAAGCTTGGACTCGGTACAGCCTACATTGCAGGATTTCGCTGGGCGATGGAGCATGATTACGACTATTGCTTTGAGATGGATGCCGACTTCAGCCATAGTCCGCAAGACCTGATCAGACTCTTAGCGCCCTGTCGGGCAAATGTCGCCGACGTCTCAGTAGGCAGCCGCTACACCAAGGGTGGTAAAGTAAGCAACTGGCCCAAAGACCGCCTCATACTTTCCTACGGCGCTAGTATCTATACACGTATGATCACGTGGATGCCTGTAAAGGATCCTACGGCAGGATTTATGTGCTATCGAGTAGATATGCTGCGAAAGCTGGACCTGGACAAGATCAGATTTATCGGATATGCTTTTCAGATCGAAATGAAATATGCACTGCGTAGGCTAGGGGCGCGTATCGTAGAAGTGCCGATCACCTTTATAGATCGTCAAGAAGGTACCTCCAAGATGAGCGGTGGCATCATCAGTGAAGCCGTATTTGGCGTACTCCGTATGAGACTCAAGAGCTTCTCGAGCTCCTATGGTCATGATGAACAGTAGGACAATACAGCTCCTTATCATGCTCTGCTCATAGTCCTAGTGTCGACTTACAAGATTTCTTAAAGTGCCAATTATAGCAGTACTACGTATTGACTAGCTGGAGTATACATATAAGTCTTGATTGCTATATGAAGGGAATCTGTACCTTTATTGCACCAACCATCTCTTAGCTATTCTGCCTCGCGAGGCATCGAATGCTAAGAATTCCCACATTTTTCTTGCAGAATCACGTCCAGATCGACGATTTGATATCAAATCGGCTCGATCGTGTCATCATATTGATAACATATATGAGAAAATCTTATAATTTGTATAAAATTATGTGGGAATAAAGGGGGATTCTTTGCTATGATGTGGTAATCTGTGGATGGTCGGTTACTTTTGACTTGTCAACAGGAACCAACATGGCTTTTTTAGGAACGTACGAAGTGAAGGTGGATGCCAAAGGGCGACTACGTCTCCCTGGGACACTCGTACGTCAGTTGAGTGATGGCAGTAGTGTCATGCAGCTGGTGGTGAACTGCGGTTTTGAACCGTGCTTGACCCTTTTCAAGAAGCCTACCTGGGACACGTACATTGAAAGTCTCACGTCACGGATCAATGTCTTCAATAAGAAGCACAGGATGCTGATGCGATTTGTCCAGAGGGGAGCTACCGAGCTGCTTGTGGATGCTAGTGATCGCATACTGCTACCTAAGATCCTGCAGGAATATGCCGCTATAGACGGTGATGCACTTCTCATACCCTTCAAGGATGATCGCATAGAGATATGGAATCGAGAGAAGTATGAGAGCATCATGAATGTAGCCGAGGATATGTCTGATGTGGCGGAGGAGTTATTTGGTACGGAGTGGGCTGGTCCAGCATCAGACTCATGACATACCATGTGCCAGTGCTCGCGGATGAATGCATCAGCGGTCTAGCTATTGAAAGTAACGGTACTTATCTCGACGTCACTGCAGGTGGCGGAGGTCATAGTAGGCTGATCCTGGATCAGCTGGGTGAAGATGGGCGATTGATCGCCATAGATCAGGATCCAGACAGTCCCTGTGCGGACTGGGAGGATCCACGATTCACATTCATCCATAGCAACTTCAGCCATATGGCTCAGTGGCTAGATTACTACGGGATAGATAAGGTAGACGGTATACTCGCTGATCTGGGCGTGAGCTCACATCAGATAGACGAAGCCCAAAGGGGATTCGCTCACAAATTTGACACAACTCTCGATATGCGCATGAATCAAGCCTCGGGCATGACGGCTGCAGATGTCATAGCGAGCTATGAAGAGGAGCGACTTGCCAAGATTTTCTGGCAGTACGGTGATTACAAGAAGGCTAGGGTGCTAGCTAGATCCATTGTACAGCAGCGTGATCATAGCCCGATTACCACATCGACTCAGCTCAATGCTCTCGTAGAGCCCCTTCATCACAGACATGTGAAGAAAGAGCTGTCACGCATCTACCAGGCACTCAGGATAGAGGTAAATGGTGAGATGGAGGTGCTGGATGATTTTTTGGCGAAAGCCACACAGCGCATACGGACCGGAGGCAGACTAGTGGTGATATCATATCACAGTCTAGAAGATAGAAAAGTCAAGCAATGCCTCCGACCAGATATTTCAGACGACGGCTTTGCCGGAAGTATCTACGAGAATAAAGTGGAGCACTGGAAATTAATCACCCGAAAGGCGATTAAGCCCAGTCAGGAAGAACAAGAACAAAACCCGCGCAGCAGAAGTGCTCGCTTACGGATAGCTAAAAGATTGTAATAAAAGACGTGAAAAAAGGAAAAAAGAAAGACGAATCACTTGGAGATAACGCTGTATTCTACAGGCAGTTACCGCTCGTCTATTTTCTGATTTTTCTCGGCATCGTGTACACCTTCAATTCATTCAGTATTGAAGATAAGCGTCGCAGAATTACGGATCTCAAGCAAACACATAAGGAGGAACAATGGCGCTATAAAAGTGTCAAGGCTGACTACATGTTCCAGGCGACAAAAAGCCAGGTGGACAAACGTGTAGATGGGCTTGGCCTTACAGATGACGCTTCATCTATCTATATCATTAGAAAAGAGGAAGGATGAATCAGCGTACAGAATTACTATGGCGGTTATACTTGTGCTTTGGCCTTTTTCTGGCCATCGCGGCGGTGCTAGCATATCGCAGTTTCCATATTAATGTCGTCGAAGGTGACAAATGGCGAACTGCAGGTGCGCAAGCTAATTACCGCACTCAGCCTCTAGAGGCCGAGCGAGGAGAGATACTTGCAGATGATGGAAGTGCTCTCGTAAGCTCACAGGCGTTCTTTGAAATACGGATGGATCTCATGGTTGCACCACTCACGGATGATATCTGGGAGCGAGAAGTAGACAGCCTAGCTTACTATTTAAGTAAATATGTAAATCCAGATTTGTCGCCTGTCAGATACAGTCAGTGGCTGCGTCAGCATAGGCGCGACTCGGCGAGATATTTACTCCTTGAGCGCAGGGCAGACTACGATCTCATGCAGCGTATGTCTTCTTTCCCTATCCTCAAGCGAGGTCGGTACAGCGGAGGGCTTATGGTGCAGCGACATGATCGTCGTGTAAAGACCTACCAAGAACTCGCTAGTAGAACTATTGGAATCGTAGCTGGTGATCGACCTTCCGTGGGTCTGGAAAATTATTATCACGATGACCTGACAGGAACTCCAGGTGTCCGCGTGGAGCAGAGAATTGCTGGTAACGATTGGATTCCAGTAGAGAGTGTGGAAGAAATACAGCCGCTTCGCGGAGCTGATGTCCATACTACCATAAATCTACAATTACAAGATGCCGCTCATCACGCATTGCTCCGTACTCTCCATGAGCACGAAGCGGATAAGGGGGTGGCTGTAGTCATGGAGGTAAAGACTGGTGCAGTAAAGGCTATCGTAAATCTGAGAGCTACAGGAAATGGCAGTTACCAAGAATTATATAATGATGCCGTAGGAACAGCTTATGAGCCTGGATCCACTGCTAAGCTCGCTTCAGTCATGGCTCTTCTCGAAGATGGCCATGCCTCAGTAAGTAGTGAGGTCGATGTAGAATATGGGCGCACCACATTTTATGATCGTACACTGAGAGATGCAACTCCGCATGGTATGCGTGTCATCTCTCTGCAAAAAGCCTTTGAAAAATCAAGTAATGTAGGAATTGCTAAATTAGTTACACGCTATTACAGAGGTACAAATAAGGAGAGGACTTTCGTCCAAAGGCTAAAGCAGTTTGGAATGGATGAGATTACAGGAATAGATCTTGTAGGTGAGGCTGCACCCGTGATAAAAAACGGAATATATGGAGAGGATGACTGGTATGGTACCTCCCTACCGTGGATGTCTTGCGGCTATGAAATGACGATGACTCCGCTTCAATTACTAAGTCTATACAACAGCGTAGCGAATGACGGAAAACTCATGAAGCCATATCTCGTCGATAAAATTGTAAAAGACGATCACATCGTGGCGGACTATGAGCCGACAGTATTAAAAAATAAAATAGCTAGTCCATATACGATTTCCACAGCGCAAGAACTATTAAAAGCAGTGGTAGAACGTGGTACAGCTCAAAATATCAAATCTCCCTGGGTTGTCCTAGCAGGCAAGACAGGCACAACGCAATACGACTACGCAAATACTCAAAATAAGAAAACGAAGTATATCTCCTCATTCGCTGGATACTTTCCAGCGGATGAGCCGAGATACAGTTGTGTAGTTGTAGTATTTAATCCCAAGGGGCAGCACTACTACGGTAGTAAGGTAGCGGCTCCTGTATTTCGCAGTATCGCGGAGCACACAGTAAGGCAAAATTTAGAAATCATGACCGATTTTGAGGATGCCTCTTTTGAAAGTGATCAGACCATCAGCGCACGTGGACACCACGCCGACATGCAACGACTTATGTCTGAAATGAATATTGATTATAAGGATGAGGGAATAGCTGAGTGGGTAGAGCTAGAGGACTATACAGATAGACCGGTATCACTCCAAGCCACAGATGCTATTGCAGAGGACGGACGGCAAATCGCAGCTCTTGGCGCACGCGACGCTGTCTACGCGCTAGAAGAGAAAGGCTACAAGCCTTTAGTCATGGGAATAGGAAATGTCAAGCACCAGATCCACCGTAATTCATCGTCTGAGAGTAGCCAACGGGTTGACTCAGATATACGATAAATAGAAAAAAGTTCTTTGAAATTATTCACGGACATAGCGTCATATTTTGGCCTGAGTCCCCAGAGCGAGAGAGAAGATAGTAACATATATCATCTCAGAATCGACAGCCGAAAAGTAGAGTCGGGTGACCTTTTTATAGCGGTCGCTGGTCTTCATGCTGATGGTCACGATTACATAGCCTCGGCTATAGATCGAGGTGCTAGTATGGTTCTGGCTGAGCGGATTCCAGCGGGAGTTGCAGAGCATGCCAGCCGTATCTGCATGATACCTCAATTACAGGATAGAATCGCAGATTTATGTAAGTATTTCTACGACGATCCTTCTGCACAGCTCGAGCTTATAGGAGTCACTGGGACTAATGGTAAGACTACAGTCACTAAGAGCCTCTATGCTTTGCTTTCTGATCTAGATGTGAAGTGCGGTATGATATCTACGATAGACATCCGCTACGCAGATCAGATCATAGATGCCGAGCTTACTACACCAGCTGTAGTAGACCTTTATCGTATCCTAGCAGATATGCGAGGAGCTGATATTACTCATGTAGTGATGGAGGTTAGCTCACATGCTCTAGTTCAAGGCAGAGTAGAAGGTATTGACTTTAGTATAGCAGTATTTACCAATATCTCTAGAGATCATCTAGATTATCATGAGACATTTAGAAAGTACATTGATGCTAAGAAATTGCTCTTTGATGGTCTCAGTGCAGATGCTATCGCAATGATCAATAAGGATGAAAAGCATGCTTCTTATATCATGCAAAATTCATCGGCCACTTTGAGAGGCTACTCCTTGAGGAGTCTTACAGATTACAAAGGCAAGATTATCGATCTAGATGGGGCAGGCATGAGGCTCATGATTAATTCGAGAGAAGTCATCACCAGGATGACTGGACGGTTCAATGCTTATAATCTTTTAGCCATCTACGGTGTCGCCATCGAGCTGGGATATTCCCAGGAGGATGTACTCTTATCATTGAGTAGGCTATTACCACCCAGGGGTAGACTTCAGCAAGTCAATTCATCTACTGGAATACACGCCTATGTAGATTATGCACATACGCCAGACGCTTTGTCCAATGTACTTACCACACTCAGAGAACTACGAGAGAGAAATGCGCAGATATACTGTGTCATAGGCTGCGGCGGAGACAGAGATAAGGGAAAGCGACCGCAGATGGCTGAAGCAGCTTGTAGGCTGAGCGACTTGGCTCTACTTACAAGTGACAATCCTAGAAGTGAAGATCCCTGGAATATCCTCAAGGATATGACCACGGGACTGGGCTATGATAATTATCGTGTCATCGTAGATAGAGAAGAAGCGATACAGAGGGCCGTCAGTCTAGCGGAGAGAGGAGATTTCATTCTTGTAGCTGGCAAGGGACATGAGACTTATCAGATCATAGGTAGCGATAGGATAGAGTTTGATGACGCGGAGGTACTGAATAATGCACTAAAACATAAAAATTAAAAGCGAATATCAAGATGTAGGTTCTTTATCATTCAGGTTGGTTTTTACAGTTGCAGCGGTAAAGCTCAAGGCTGTTTTTCTAAAAAGTTAGAAAGCCGCTGTTTCTATTTTTTTTCTTTGAAAAATTTAGATAACAAACTGCCATAGCCTATCTGCCTCTCAATGGAGAGGTCAGTAACTGATGATTTCCTCATCTACAGACATACATAGCAAATGCTATACCATTTATTTGATTACATAGAAAATACATACAACCTAGCCGGAGCAGGACTCTTTCAGTTCCTCTCCTTCAGGGCTGGATTAGCAGTGATTCTTTCGCTGACCATATCGATGGTTTTCGGAAAGAGGATCATACGTTCTTTGACAAGATTGCAAGTAGGAGAGACCGTGAGGGATCTCGGCCTGGACGGGCAGAAAGAAAAAGAAGGCACACCCACTATGGGTGGTATCATCATAGTGATGGCCATACTGATTCCCTGCTTACTCCTCGCTGACCTCACTAATGTCTACATTCAGCTCATGCTCGTGGTGTGCATTGCACTTACACTCGTGGGATTTACGGATGATTACATTAAGGTCTTTAAGAAAAACAAGAAGGGCCTCCACGGGCGCTTTAAGATTTTTGGGCAGGTAGCGGTAGGCATGATCGTAGCCATGACTATGCTTCATAGTCACAAAGTGCTAGTCCGTACAGACCAGTCCATGGCAGAGGCGCGCGACTGGGAAATTGTAGAGTATATATCCACCGTCACCGTAGAGCCACAGGTGCTGGCTAAGACGAGCGTGACCAATGTTCCATTTTTTAAGGGAAATGAGTTAGAGTATAGATCTATAGTGAGTTGGCTTGGAGACGGATGGGAAGATCTCGCGCTGTCAGTTCTCTTTACCCTGGTCGTCATCTTTATTATCACCGCTGTGTCCAACGCAGCAAATATCACTGACGGTATAGATGGTCTGGCTGCTGGCACCTCGGCCATCATCGCCCTGGTACTATTCATATTCGCTTATGTGTCTGGCCGTGCAGATCTATCAGATTACTTGGATATTCTCTACATTCCGTATACGGGAGAGCTCGTGATCTTCGCAGCGTGCTTCTTGGGAGGGTGTATTGGATTTCTTTGGTATAATACATATCCCGCGCAGGTATTCATGGGTGATACGGGAAGCTTGATGCTAGGAGGTGTGATAGCGGCGATGGCAATAGTTCTCAGAAAAGAATTATTGTTGCCTTTGATCTGTGGAGTCTTTTTTGTGGAAATAGTCTCAGTTATTATCCAGGTTTCTTATTTTAAGTATACTAGAAAGAAATATGGTGAAGGAAGGAGGGTGTTCCTTATGTCACCGCTCCACCATCACTATCAAAAATTGAAAATGCACGAATCCAAAATCGTCTCACGGTTCTGGATCATACAGATACTCTTAGCCATCATGGCTGTCATTACCCTTAAGATCAGATAACGATGAAGATCGGTATCATAGGTGGAGGAGAAAGCGGCGTAGGAGCCGCACTACTTGCACATCAGCACGAATACGAAATATTCTTGTCTGATAGTGGATCACTCAGTGATCCGTACAGACAGGAGTTGGAAACATATTCGATCCCTTTTGAAGAAAAGGGACATACTATTGAAATATTGGCAGATTGCGATCTGATCATCAAGAGCCCTGGAGTGCCTTCAAGCACACCAGTCATGAGAGATCTGAGGGATCGTGGAATCGCTATTGTCTCTGATATTGACTTCGCTTCGCAGTATACGACTGCAAAGATTATCGCTATCACAGGAAGCAATGGTAAGACCACGACGACTACGCTAGTCTATCACTTACTCCAAGCCTCTGATTATAATGTCGGAATTGCTGGAAATGTGGGTATCTCATGGTGCCGACAACTGGCAGAATCTGATAAAGATATCTGGGTGCTTGAACTGAGCAGTTTTCAGCTAGAAGATATTCCTCATTTCAGACCATGGATCTCTGCTATACTCAATATCACTCCAGATCACCTGGATCGATACGGGGGAAGCATGCTTGCCTATGCTCAGGCAAAGATGAATATCGCACGGAATCAGACATCATTTGATCATTGCTTTATATCACTGGATGATCCATATACCAGTGAGTATATAGAGTACTTACAGACAGATGCCGAAAAGCGTGAGCTGAGATATGAGCAGACCAGAGGTGATGTGTGGAGTATGGACTCGGGAAGACTATACGATATATCTGGCCTCAAGCTCAGAGGTATACACAATCGTCAGAATGTGCTTTTCGCTTTAAGTATGATAGACCTACTTGCCCCAGAGCCCTCCGTCATAGAGCATGCACTAGGGAGCTATAAAGCTCAAGAGCATAGACTAGAGCACTTCGCCGTGGTAGATGGAATCAATTTCTACAATGATAGCAAAGCCACCAATGTAGAAGCTGTCTACTATGCGCTAGAGTCTATGCCAGACCACGTGGTGTGGATAGCTGGGGGAACTGATAAAGGAAATGACTATACCGTGCTGAGAGATCTTGTAAATGACAAAGTGCGCTGTCTTCTCTGTCTCGGAGTGGATACGGAAAAGCTAGAGAAATCATTCTCTGACATACTCAGCGATATCAGGACTTACAAGACCCTAGATGATCTTATGTCCGATCTGCCTTCAATCTTACAGGCCGGAGATAGCGTGTTGCTCTCTCCAGCTTGTGCCAGTTTTGATTTATTTGATAATTATATAGATAGAGGAAATCAATTTAAAAAAGCCATAAAGCAACTTATACAACAGTGACACTTAGCAGAGACATACGAGAACTATTCAGAGGAGACATTATCATATGGCTCATTCTGCTCGTACTTACGGGTTTCAGTGCTATGGCCGTATATAGTGCCACGGGCACTATGGCTTTTGCTAGCTATGGTGGACCTAATAGTGCATTTCTGGTCAAGCAGTTGATAATCACTGCTGCAGCGATAGGAATCACATTTGGCCTGTCACGTATACACTACCAGACGTACATGGCGGCGGCGCCTTACATTCTTATCATAGTTATTCCCATATTAGCATTTACCCTGATCGGTGGAGAGGAGCAGTCGGAAGCGCGACGCTGGCTGGCAGTACCATTTACTCAGTTGACTGTACAGCCAAGTGAATTTGCTAAGCTGGCAATCATTATATTCGTCGCACGTAGCATCACGGCGCGTCAAGATAAAATCAAGGATTTCAAGACAGGTCTATTGCCTATCATATCTCCTGTGATATTAATATGTATGCTGATCGCACCTGCAGATCTCAGTACTGCTATGATAGTCTTTGCTACATGTACTGCTATGCTGATAGTAGGTCGTGTACATTTCAAGTTTATCCTTGCGATGATGCTAGTGGCCGCATTGGCTTTTGGGCTCTTGATTGTGATAGGGAATTTATTTCCTGAGCATGTGAGAGTGACTACATGGATCAGTAGAATAAATGAATTTATAGGAGTATCAGGAGACGAATATCAGATTACACACAGTAAGATCGCCATTGCTAATGGTGGACTTTGGGGAGTAGGTCCTGGAGCAAGTGTAGAGAGAAATTTCTTGCCGTCGCCGTATGCAGATTTTATCTACGCTATCATATGTGAAGAGTGGGGCCTACTTGGTGGACTCTTTTTGATATTCATGTATGTGCTTTTGCTGTGGCGATGTGTGAGATTGGTGACAAGATGTCCCAAGGCATTTGGAGCGATGCTCGCAATAGGCCTGTGCTTTATGTTGGTCATCCAAGCTTTTGCTAATATAGCTGTGAGTGTCGACCTAGTACCTGTGACAGGACTTACCTTGCCACTCATCAGTAAAGGAGGTACTTCACTCTTATTCTCAAGTATGGCCTTTGGGATCATACTCAGCGTAAGTCAATATATAGAAGAAAATCCAAAATCCGCAGACGACCATGAGGGTCATCCTTAGCGGAGGAGGTACAGGTGGGCATATATATCCTGCCTTAGCTGTAGCTGGAGCCTTGAAAGCAAGGTCCAAATCGATTGAAATATTATTTGTCGGTGCTCAAGGGCGTATGGAAATGGAAAAAGTTCCTGCACAGGGGTATCAGATCGAGGCATTGCCGATAGCAGGGATTCGCAGATCGCTGAGCTTGAGTAATCTCAAAGTTCCATTTCTGCTAGTCAAGAGTCTAGGACGTGCCTCTCAGATCATTAAAGAATTTCAGCCTCAGGCTGTTGCAGGATTTGGTGGATATGCATCCGCTCCTATACTGCGCATGGCACAGAGATCTGGAATTGCTACCCTGATACAGGAGCAAAATTCCTACGCTGGCTTGACCAATAAGTGGTTAGCGAAGCGTGCGGATATCATTTGCACAGCCTATGACAACATGGACGATTATTTCCCTGCGGAAAAAATCAAAAAAACTGGTAATCCAGTGAGACAAGATCTCATGGGATTGCAGCATCGACATCCTGAGGCACTTACCCACTTTAGTGGGACTCAATATAAGAAAACGGTGTTACTATTTGGGGGATCCTTGGGAGCCAAAACGTTGAATGAAGCAATGCGACTCAGTACAGAGTACATCGATCGACAATCTGATGTACTGTATCTGTGGCAGACTGGCGCGAGAAATCTGGACGACTACACCCAGACTTCAACTGCTGCTCTGACCAATGTCAGAATTATGCCTTTCATCCGTAGGATGGATCTGGCATATGCACTGAGCGACATAGTGATATGTCGAGCAGGTGCTCTGAGCATTTCTGAGTTGGCTTTGGTCGAAAGACCCGCTGTTTTGGTTCCCTCCCCTCATGTAGCAGAAGACCACCAGACGCACAATGCAAAGGCAATGGTGCAAAAAGGCGCGGCATGGATGATTACTGATGCAGATGCAGCAGATAAATTAATTCCTTTTGCCACGGAGCGCCTACATGATCAAAATGCTATGCAGCAAATGAAAATAAATCTGAGAAATCAGGCTACTCCAGATGCTGCTCAAGAAATAGCCACGTGTATCCTATCACTTGCCACTGCACACAGAGCATGAAGCAAGCCTACTTTATAGGAATAGGAGGCATAGGCATGAGTGCGCTAGCTCGCTATTACCATCACAGGGGATGGCGAGTCAGCGGATACGACAAGACAGAAACACAATTGACCAGAAAGCTGGTCGATGAAGGATTGACAATATCATTTACAGCAGATACTACAGCTGTTCCGTCTACAGCCGATCTATACGTATATACACCTGCAGTGCCAGATGATTTTATTCTACTTACGTATATTAAAAATCTAGGTCACAAGGTGTATAAGCGCAGTGAAGTGCTCGGGCGGATCAGCAGCAAATGTGACTGTATAGCCATCGCTGGTACGCATGGAAAAACCACCACAGCAGCAATTATTGCTCATGTGTTGAGAGAATTGGGAGCCGATCCCACAGCTCTGATAGGAGGTGTCATGAAAAATTATGATTCCAATTATCTACATGGGAGTAGCGAGCTTCTCGTGGTTGAGGCGGATGAGTACGATCGTAGCTTTTTGCAATTATTGCCAGATACGGCCGTGATTACCACAGTGGATCCAGATCACCTAGACATCTATGGTACAGAGAAGGAAATGCGTGATGCATATAGGGCTTTCGCCCAAATGCTTCCGCAATCAGCAGATCTGTATTTACACGAAAGTGTAGATATAAGTGATCTTAAGCGTCCGGCTATCAGCTACGGTAAAAAAGGTGATTTTCGATTGCTCGATTTAAAATATAGTTCGAACGGTTGGAAAATGCTCTTGGCGGATGTAGAAGGTCAGTACGCATGTACATGGCAAATGCCAGGAGAGCACAATGCGATGAATGCCCTAGCAGCATTTGCCGTACTGAGAAAGCGTGGGTATAGTGCGTGGGATATCATGGCTGGACTGGAAACGATGGAGGGAATAGGCCGACGATATGATGTATGGCTCGATGGATCTCCAGCTTTAGTCATGGACTATGCTCACCATCCTACTGAGCTAAATGCAGCTATCAGTACGGCAAGGATGCAATATGGTGAGGAGGCAATGATCCATGTCATATTTCAGCCGCATCTGTATAGTCGCACAAGGGACTTTTATAAGGAATTTGCCCTGGAGCTGGATAAGGCAGATATGGTGTGGATCACAGAGATCTATCCAGCGAGAGAGCTGCCGATCAACGGAGTAAGTGAAGAGATGATAGTAAATGAAATGGAATTATCGGACGTGAGTATAGTGAAGTCTACAAGCGTCTCAGAAAATATAGCGAATAGCAAAGCTGATGTAATCCTGATTCTCGGAGCAGGTGATCTCGATCAGCAAATGAATAAAATTAAAGCTGCACTAGTAGCATGACACTAAGAAAGAAAATAGAGCTAAAATGGAGAGGTCTTCTCAATATCCTCGGGGCATTCGCCCTGCTAGGACTGCTCTGGGCGAGTGTCAATAAGCGCAGCGATGCAACGATAGAGGCTATAGTGGTGACAGTGGATGACTATAAGGAAAAGTCGCTCCTCTCACCGGGTGATGTCAAAAACATCATCATAGAAAACTTTGAAAATACCTTGCTCGATAGAAGTATCAGCAGGCTCGATCTTGAGCTGATAGAAGCTATCATGATCGAAGACGAAATGGTTAATGAAGCGCAAGTGTATGTGGATAATAAAAATCATCTACACGTAGAGGTATGGACAAAAAAACCACTATTTAGGGCATTTACCTCACCTAGTGAGAGTGTATATGTAGATGATGAAGGTGTATTATTTACTGGTAGCACGAGGCACAGCGTACGTGTACCTATTGTGTCAGGACATATACCGTGGATAGATGATGATGAAGCGGAGGATAAGGAGGAACTGATGACGCTCATGCAGTCAATTGATCAAGATCCCATGCTGCTATCGCTGGTAGAGCAAGTGCATATATCACCCGACGGTAGCTATGATCTTGCTCCTAAGATAGGCTCTGCTGTAGTCCAATTTGGAAAACCAGTGGACCAAGAAGAAAAACTAGAAAAATTAAAATATTTCTATCGACATACCATAAGGCGAGTAGGAATCAATAGTCTAGCTACTATAAATCTGGACTATCAGGGACAGGTGGTGTGCACACGAATAAAGGACAAAACCTAGGATAATATAGAACGACTGAATCGAAAATTAATGACTATGAACAGGACAGATATGTCAGCACAGACGGAAGACATCAGGGTCGCTCTCGACATCGGGACTACCAAAGTATGTGTCATCGTGGGCCGCAAAAATGAATATGACAAAATAGAGATCATAGGATTTGGTAAAGTGGCATCTGAGGGCGTGCGTAGGGGCGTGGTGTCTAATATAGACAAGACGGTCGCCGCTATAAAAGAAGCCGTGGCGCAGGCCGAGCGGAGCAGTGGCATCATCATAGAGGAGGTGACTGTAGGCATCGCAGGTCAGCACATAAAAAGTATTGAGCAGCAGGGAATCCTGACTCGTGACTATCCCGAGAGCGAGATCACTGCTGATGACATCAGCACCATCATAGATCAAAACTATCGTCTGGCCTTACCGCCAGGCGATGAGATACTGCATATCATCCCGCAGGAGTATGATGTGGATAATGAATATGGTGTCATGGATCCTATAGGAATGAGTGGTAATCGCCTAGTGGGTAGATTTCACATCATTACAGGTCAGATCACTGCCAGTAAAAATATCAAGCGATGCATCGTAAAAGCGGGGCTCAAGTGTAGGGAAATCACGCTGGAGCCTATGGCGTCAGCCGCCGCTGTTCTCAGCAATGAAGAAAAGGAGGCTGGTGTAGTGCTCATAGATATAGGTGGTGGTACCACAGATATTACGATCTACGAAGGATCCATCATCCGTCGCACCGCGGTGATCCCGCTAGGCGGCAATGTGGTCACTTCTGATATCAAGCAAGGCTGTACCGTGATGGAAAAGCAAGCAGAAAAACTTAAGGTGCGCTACGGATCGGCACTCTTAGATGCTGTAGAAAATAGCAGGATCATCACCATACCAGGACTGCACGGGAGACCACCCAAAGAAATCAGCGAGAAAAATCTCGTCAAGATTATCCAGGCGCGTGTAGAAGAAATCATGTCGTACGTACTCTGGGAAATCAAAAATTCTGGATACGACCGAAAGTTGACTGCGGGTATGGTACTCACAGGTGGCGGCTCACTACTCAAGAATCTCGACGATCTAGCAGAATATTACAGTGGACGTACCACTCGTGTAGGTACGCCAGTGGAGCACCTCGCACATGGATACTCGGATTATATATGCAGTCCTATATATAGCACGGCGATAGGCCTTCTCATTCACGCTATTGAGAGCGATAGTCCAGTATACCAACCACCAGTAGTGGAGGAAGAACCACTCGATGATACGCAGGATGATAATCCAAGATCTGGACGCTTTATCAGAAAATTTGTGCGTAAGGCGCAGGACTTTTTTGAAGTGCAGCCAGACTCTGAATTACACTAGACATATACCCCTCATATCACAGACAGACAAATTTCAAAGAATATGGAATTCGAAATTAACAATGAAGTAAAGTCCATCATCCGCGTCATAGGCGTGGGAGGAGCAGGTGGAAATGCCGTAACCAATATGTACGAGAGCGGTATCAAAGGTGTAGATTTTGCTATCTGTAACACAGATAATCAAGACTTAGAAAATAGCAGTGTCAAGACTAAGATCCAGCTCGGACCATCTTTGCTCAGCGGACTCGGTGCTGGAAATAAAGCACAAGTAGGTCGAGAGGCTTGTCTGGAGAGCATAGAGGATATACGCAAGTATCTACAGGATAGTACTAAGATGCTTTTTCTGACCGCTGGTATGGGTGGCGGTACAGGCACCGGTGCATCACCTATCATCGCAAAGGTTGCACAGGAGCTGGGTGTGCTGACGATAGGTATCGTCACTTTACCCTTTGGTTTTGAAGGGCCTATGCGTATGCGACAAGCCGCAGAGGGACTTGCTGAGCTCAGAGAAAATGTGGATGCTCTGATCGTCATATCCAATGATAAGCTCCGAGAGACCTATGGAAATATGTCCATGAAGGATGCTCTCGCAAAGGCTGATGAAGTGCTCTGCGAAAGCGCTAAAGGAATAGCAGAAATAATTACTCTCAATGGAGATATCAATATCGACTTTAATGATGTCGACACAGTCATGCGATCCAGCGGTGTTGCCATATTAGGTACGGGGCTTGCAAGTGGTGAAAATCGCGCCCGCAAAGCTGTGCAGAGAGTCCTCACTGCGCCACTTCTCGCAGATAATGATATCAAAGGCGCTAAAAATGTACTGATCAATATCGTCTCTGGTGAAGAGCCAGCGACTCTCGATGAGATTACTGAGATCAGCTCCTATGTACAGGAGGAGGCAGGATTTGAGACCAACGTCATCTGGGGTAATGTGTCTGATGACACACTAGGAGATGAGATCAGTGTAACCGTGATTGCCACAGGATTTGAGCAGACGGATTTTGATCCTCGACCTGCTCGTGTGAGTCGTGAGGAAGAGCCGATTCTCGTAGATCTGGACGCTGAAGTGAGCATGCCTGTTGCAAGACCAGCAGAGCAGCCGGTAGCTGCCACCATGGCCAGTAAGCCTCAAATAGAATTAAAAACTTCTACTGATGCCCAGACCATGGATCGACTCAATCATACTCGCAGCAGCTATGGCGACCCCTACGTCAAATCTGAAGAAGAGCAGAAGGCCAATCGACCACAGAAGACACCACGTACGCCGCCTCCTACGCCTAGACCATTTCCAGGCAAGGTGATCAGGGATGGCCAGGCGAGAAAAATTACTAATCCAGATGTACTGGACGAATTAGAGAAAGTGCCTGCTTATGAGCGCAGACATATAGAGCTGGATGATCTGTCTATCCAGGGTGGTGAGATACTCAGTAATCTCACTCTGCTCGGTGAAGACGATGATTTCCAGATGATTTCAGAAAATTCCTTTATACACAAGAAAGTAGACTAGTGTCGTCGCTAGTATAGGATTTATAGCCCAGACGTGAAATAGGGCATTAAGAGGTTCGTCATTTTTATTTTTTCCAATCTTTCTATAATTGGTTTATTGTTCGTCAGACCCCGGCTCGTCACCGGGGTCTACTTTTTCTAGGACGTACCTTTGATCGTATGCCACAGGCTACTTCATACGATGTCGTGATTGTCGGAGCAGGACTTGCAGGTCTGCAGTGCTGCCTGGCGCTACTCAGAGAAGACGAAGGTCGCTCCCTGAGGATTGCCCTAGTGGATCCACGCGACTATTCTGACAATGATAAGACTTGGTGCTACTGGGATAGGTCTCACGACTTCGGTGATCTTATATATCATGAGTGGAGCTATGCACAAGTATTTCCCTCGTCAGATGATGACACTGCAGAGAAGGCTAGGCTTATTGATTTGAGGCCATATAGATACAAGATGATCCGAAGCATCGATTTTTATGAATCAGCCCTCAGACAGATTAACCAAAGTCCTCAGGTGGATCGCATACGAGCATTGGCTACCGAAGTCGGAGATATGCAAGTGAATTGTGATGATGGAAGCCTACTTACTGGAAGATATATTCTTGATAGTCGACTCCCTGATGACCTTTTTTCACACTCTCAGTCGATCATGATTCATCAGCATTTTTTAGGCTGGTACATAGAGATAGATAAACCTCTATGGAATCCGGATAAGATGACAATGATGGATTTTCGCTTGCAGTACGGGAGGAGCACGAGTTTTTGCTACGTACTCCCTGTGAGTGAAACCAAAGCGCTCATAGAGTATACCTTATTTACTGATAGTCTGCTCAAGCATGAAGACTATCAACGACTGATCAGCGCTTATATTGAGAAATATGTGACTACATCAAAGTACAAGATCATAGAGCGAGAATCAGGAGTGATACCCATGAGCTCGTATCCATTTCAGCAGCATAATTCAACTTATTACCAGCGTATAGGTACGGCGGGCGGTTGGGTGCGAGCTAGTACAGGATATAGCTTCTATAGGTCTATAGTATATAGCAAAGCGATAGCTGCTGCAATCGTCAAGTCAGAAGCTCTTCCGCGTATAGCCGGAAGTAAGTGGAGAGAACGAAAAATGAGGTTTTATGACACTTTGCTACTACGGATTCTCAAAGATGATAATGCCATAGGGGCTCATATCTTTTACCGTTTCTATCAGCAGCGAACATTAGCAGCCGCTTTACCATTTCTCGATGGTAGATCAAGCATATGGCAGGACTTGCAGATCATCCTATCACTGCCCAAAAAGCCTTTTATCAAAGCACTAGTAAGTCGCTGATCGTGCTGTCTCTAATTTTCGAGCTTAGACAAGGCTATGTCAATGGCTGATTGACTCAGTCTCTTATCTGATGATTCGTGATCTTTAAGTTCTTCTATAGCACGACGTATGGTCTGGGATACATCATCAAAAATCGCCTTATCCGTCATTTCAGCTTTGGAAGACATGAGATAGGCAAATACACGAGCCATACCGCAATTAGCGATGAAATCAGGTATCAGACTTACTGTGTCATCAGTATAGAGGGCCGTCTTGCCAAAGAAAACTTTATCATCCACAAAAGGTACATTGGCTCCACAGCTGATCACTTCTAGCCCATGAGAGATCATACTATCTACTTGGGTACGAGTGATCAACTTGGAAGCTGCTCCAGGCACAAATATCTCAGCACCAATGGACCAGATCTGACCATTGGCCTCTGTGAAGGGTATGAGATCGTCTGTTGCGAGCTGGTTGCCGCGCTTTTTTATAAATAATTCTACTACTTCGGTATGGCTCAGACCATCAGGTCTGAGTACTCCGCCTGCTCTATCTATAATGCCTACTATTTTGGCGCCAGCCTGACTGAGATAATAGCCAGCCGCTGAGGCGACATTGCCCCATCCCTGGATGATCACCCGCTTATCCTGTACCGAGCTGCTATGAAATACGTCATAGTAGTGCAGTATAGCTTCGCTTACACCATATCCTGTGATCATATCCGCTACAGCATACTTCGTAGCTTGACCGACGGGCGTGTAAGCAGGGTCTTCGAGAATCTTGGCGCATCCATAGCGTAGCTGTCCAAGTATCTTGATTTTGTCACCACGACGGCTGTCTAGATGCCCATTCACCACACCCTCCTGCGGATGCCATAGACCGAGCTTCTCAGTGAGCGGAATGACATCTTTCATCTCGTCCACATTGAGATCGCCTCCTGTACCATAGTAGTTTTTCAGTAGAGGTATGACGGCTTGATACCAGCGTGCTAAGACCTCGTCTCGCCTTGGATCTTTGGGGTCAAAGTCAATACCACTTTTAGCCCCGCCTATACCTGGTCCTGCCACGGTAAATTTGATTTCCATCACCTTAGCCAGGCTGATGACTTCATCCCTCGTGAGACCTTTGCGCATGCGCGTACCACCTCCTGCCGCACCACCACGAAGAGAGTTGATGACAACCCATCCCCGAGCATCTGTGAGGTGGTCATTCCATTCAAAAACGATCAAAGGGGCAGAATCCTTGTAGCTGCGCAGTCTGGCTTCCATAAAATAGTTATATCAGTCTATTATATATTAAATATATATCTAATATATTTGTCTTGCTTACAAGTTCAAAACTACTCGATTATGTTGGATCATTGGCTCAGTCCTGTCAGGCTATCATCATTGTCTTCCTTTGATACCCTAGAAGATAGACAAGTGGGTAAGAGGATTTCTATTCACCTAGAAGAGGGCTTTCCAGATCTCAAGGGTATCAGGGCCGCTATCATAGGTCTTGGGGATGTGGAGTCTCATGCTGTGCGTGAAGAGTTCTATCAGATGACATGGGCATTTGATGGAATCGAGATAGCGGATATAGGTGATCTCCGCAAGGACGATCCCAACTTTATCATTCCAGTACTACATGAGTTGATCGATGCTGGTGTGATCCCCATCCTCATCGCTAGAGATAAGAGGCATTTAGATACGCAGTATCGCTCTTATATCCAAAAGCAAAGCCCATTTAAGATGGTGCTAGTGGATAGTAATGGTGGCAGGCTGCCCTCCAGATCCATCAGAGATAACATCAGCTACGACATCCTCAATCGTGCTAATAGTCCACTCAGTGATTTTGCGAGCCTTGGGCATCAAGCTCATTTGATGGATGCGGAGATACTGAGTGATCTGGAGCATCGCAGCTTTTCTATGATGAGGCTGGGTGATGCTCAAGAGAATATACGTGAGACAGAGCCGCTCATCCGAGATGCATCAGCATTTTGTATGAGTCTGAGTGCGCTGCGCTTCAGTGAAGCGCCTGGTCAACTACAGAATTATCCCTCGGGTTTCTACTCAGAGGAAGCTTGTCAACTGTGTCGATATGCAGGGATCAGCGATGAGGTAAGCAGTATGGGCATCTATGGCTTCGTGGCTGGTATAGATCCTACGCGAGTGACCGCGACTATGGTAGCCCAGCTCGCATGGTACTTTCTAGAAGGTGTAGCTCAGAGAAAAGACGAGCTGCCAGGACGATTGCATTCTGCTCAGGAGTATCTTGTCAAGATCAGTTCGCTAGATCAGAATATAAGCTTCCTTCACAGTCAGCGTACGGATAGATGGTGGATGAGAGTGCGCAGGCTGCATGATCCTGATGAGCCTGAGGTGCTCATCCCATGCAGTCCTAGAGATTATCAGCAAGCTGCTCGGGACCAGATGCCTGATCGGCTATTCCAGTTTTTAAGTCGTTGAATCTTCTAGGTCTTCGGCGGGTGCCTCATACTGATCTATGATGTCTTCGAGGCGCATAGCGCGCGATCCTTTGAGTAGTACTTGATCGCCAGTCTCGAGTATCGACTTGATATCTTTGATGATGTCATCAGTAGTGCTATAGTGCGTGAGACCGAGCTGCTGAGCTGCTACAGCGTACTCCGCTCCCACAAGATGGACTTGAGCACCACGGATCTTTTTAGCTAGTGTGGCCATGGCGAGATGCTCTTCTGAGGAGGCTGCCCCTAGCTCCTTCATAGCTCCTAGTATGATGTGCTTTTTCTTTCCAGGTTTCTTATTCCAGGAGTCGAGTGCAGCGCTTACGCTTGTGGGATTGGCATTGTAGGCATCTGCTGTGAAACGGATGCCTTCTCGTACAATCTCTTGAGAGCGATTAGCTGGCATCTCAAAGCTCTCAAGCACAGAGACTATGTCTTCCATCTCTACATTAAAGTATTCTGCCACTGTCACGGCGGCACAGACATTGTTGATATTATAGAGTCCCTGCAGCGCAGTCTGCACTGGGTACTCTGTCGTGCGCGTCTTCATGACAAATGCAAGTCCATGATCAGTCAGTCGTACGTCATCGAGATGTGTACGCAGAGCACTGTATTCTACGTCGAGTCGCTGATTGTAAAACACTTTATTGAATACCACTGTAGACAGCTGAAGTAGATGCTCTCCTTTACCATTCACAAAGGCGATGCCGTCTGATTTTCCTAGAGCTTGGTAGAGCTCGGACTTACCGCGCTTCACACCTTCTATCCCGCCAAATCCTTGGAGATGCGCTTTGCCGATATTAGTGATCAAGCCGTAGTCTGGCTCAGCAATTTCAGCAAGCTTAGCTATTTCGCCCACATGATTGGCGCCCATCTCCAGCACCAAGATCTCATCCGATTCCTGTGCGGATAGGATACTAAGCGGCAGACCAATGTGATTATTGAGGTTTCCTTCTGTGCCATGGACTTTTAGCTTACGACTAAGTAGTGCTACGATCAGTGCGCGCGTAGTAGTCTTGCCGTTGCTGCCCGTAAGCGCAAAGACCTTGGCCGAGAGATTTCGGCGGTGGTACTGTGCGAGCTTCTGAAGGATCGCCAGGGGATCTTTGACTACTAGGACACGCTTGCTCTTCCGGTTATAGGGCGATTTACTGACTATCGCGAGCTTGACGCCTTTTTCTAGCGCTTCTCTTGCATAATCATTGCCATCATGATTGGGACCCGTGAGGGCTACATAGATCTGTCCTCGCTTAGCGGTCCTGCTGTCTGTGCTGATTCCCCGTCCTGTAAGATATGTATCGTATAGTTCTCGTAGCGTCATAGACTAGGGTAACAAAAAAAGCCGCATCCTGGATGCGGCTTTTTCAATTTTTCTTTACTTCTGAGTTGTTCTAGGTATCTGCTAGTAGCGTCTCTTGGTCTTAGCGGCTTTGCCAAAATCAATTCCTCCTGTATCGTCATTACCTTCAGGTCCACCTACGCGTGTCATGGCACATCGGAAACCGATGGTCTTGTCACCGCGATTCTGATTCTTGAAGCGTCGTGTGCCTGGGCTGAGCCAGTAAGCTCTGTCCGCCCATGATCCACCTTTGATGACTCGGGACGAGTCATTGACCAGAGAGTAGCGACCGTAGTCGTAGTAGGAGATATCCGCTATATCGCCGTCATCATAGTTACGAGCATCAGATGTACGGTAGTTCTCTCTTTCTGTGAGGGTAGAGTCAGCCTGCTGTACCAGGACAAATCTTCCTAGGCTATCTACTATGCGAGCACCGTTTTCATCCAGCTTGTAGGTCTTGAAGACATTACCACGATATGGGTTTAGATCTTGGTTTTCAGCATCAGATAGCGTGAAGGCAGTCATAGGTCTGTAGACATCAAGCGTCCATTCTGATACATTGCCAGCCATATTATAAAGGCCAAAGTCATTGGGCCATCCTTTGCGTACTTCTACCGTGATGCTACCTGCATCATTGAGTCTTCCGGCCATACCCATATAGTCACCTTTGGCTCTTTTGAAGTTGGCAAGTTTGTAACCTTGGTATTTGTCTCTACGCTCGTAGAACATCTTATTGCCATCCCATGGATAGATGCGTCTATCGGTGATCATTTCATCCTCTGGACTTGACTGATTGCCTATAAGAGCTAGAGCAGCATATTCCCACTCAGCTTCTGTAGGCAGACGATAGCTAGGTAGCAAGATTCCGTCTTCGCGCTGTACTCGGCGACCTTCTCCTGTCACGGGATCAGGCAGATTTTGATTGACATTTCCTTCGTAGCGACCTGTGAGGTAGCTATCAGTGGTGAACACTCCAGTCGTATCGCCTACACCTTGCTGAGGCGTAGGATTAAGGATGCCTTTCTCTATGAGTAGCATCTCATTGACGCGATCTGTCCTCCACACACAGTACTCATTAGCTTGATTCCAGTTGACTCCTACTACTGGGTAGTCGTTGTAGGCTGGATGGCGGAAATAAGTTTCTACGTAGGGCTCATTGTAAGCAAGCTCCTCGCGCCATACCAGACTATCTGGTAGTGCCTTGCGATATACCTCTTTGTACTGAGGGTACACGCGACTGAGCCAGTAGAGGTATTCACGGTAGTTGATGTTAGTTACTTCTGTCTCATCCATATAAAAAGATGATACAGTTACGCGTCGGGGTACGTTGTTCCACTCAAAGGTCACATCCTCTTCTGTGAGGCCCATATTGAAGGTTCCACCTTGTATCAGTACGAGGTTGGGACCAGTCTCTTGACCTTTGTATTCGTGGCGTTCAAAGCCGCCCCATTCCTGATCATTGTATACCCAGCCGGTATTGGATGATCTATCCTGGTTTGACTTACATGATGCAGCACTTAAAACCAATAGGCAGCCTAGGATGTACTGCCATTTAACTTTTGCGCTCATATTCATACTACTATTAATTATAAATTTTAGGTGGCCAAAGATAGTCAAATTATTAAACGAGTTCTCATCTCATTATTGCCTATCTGCTCCGAGGTATTTCTCTGATTGCTGCGGACTTCTAGGTGCTACACCACTAGCGAAACAGCCCAAAACAGTCGTTATACTTGGACGGCTGGGGTGTATCCAGGATGTAGACCATGCTGATCTCATGACTGCCACCACTCGGACCAGGAAGTCCGCTAACTGTCACATCGTAGCTATATCCGATCTTCCACATCTCTTGTCGCAGGCCTATAGTGATTACTGCTGCATCTGCATTGTTCACAGTATGCCTGAAGCTGAGACCCGCAAAGAGCTGTTCCAGACCTAGGTAGGCACCCGCATGGATCTGGTAGAAGTCCGCTTGCTTGATCACCAGGAGGCTCGGACTCAAGAAGCTATTTCTGAAGAAGTAAGAATTGATTTTGAGCGGAAGCTCGCCACCAGCCTGTAGACTGATCGTGGGAGATAGCCCGCTGTAGCTGTTGCTATTGATATCCAATACACTTGGATCGGGGGTGTTGAGGTGCTTGACACCTAGTCCTGCGTAGAAACTACCATTGTATAGCAAGAATCCAGCGCCTACATCCATAAATGTCGCATTGGGTTGCTCTGGTCTGATCTCACTACTTGGGGTCCCCGGCCCAGGAAATCCATCCAGTGGGCTGAGCTGGTCTAGGAAGATCAATCGATCAAAATCCAGTCTAGACTGACGTATACCCGCTTGGACGCCGAGCTTGGCAAACCACTCGCGATTGATCTGTAAGCGATAGGCATAGTGTAGATCTAGGGCAAAGGAGCGATAGATGCCATCACCTGCATCATCGGCGAGTATGGTCGCTCCGATTCCACTGTTGTACTTTCTAAAAAACTGATCGTAGCCCACACTGAAACTCTCGTATTTTCCCGGAAGGGACGGCCACTGCAACCTATAATTGGCAGAAAACCTAGGAGAAATCGTGTTGCCAGCAAAAGCGGGGCTGAGGTGAAGCGGTGTAGTGTAAAACTGGCTAAATACCAAGTCCTGTGCGCTCGCCAGCCCGCTTGTAAGTAGGAGGAGAGACACTAAGGAGACAGTATATCGCAATATTAGCACAGTCATCAGAACGGTAAAACTACTTTAGTGTTACAAATAGGGTGTGAAAGTACAATATGAGCTAAGTGTTAACGTTTTCCCAACATCACACTACTGCCTATTGACGCACTTTCTACGCTGACCATTATCTTACATACTGCCATCCCTATGATTCGCAACGTAGCCGTAGCCTGTGCTTTATCTTTTTTGTCTTTAGGGGCTTTCGCCCAAATGTCCTCCAGTTATACACTAGACTGGTCATCAGACTTACGTCTCGATGGCATGGAATGGTCTAGCGGTATACCGCGGTTGACTGATCTAGTAGATACGGATCTATCTGGTGATCTCAAGGTGTCCTATGAAGCGGACGCGGTGGATACCCTAGATCTGCCAGAAGTCTTGGAGATCTACAGAGAGCAGATCCCTCATGACTACGTGCTGAGTCATGAGATACTTGGTACGGTAAGGAAAATGCAGCGACTAGAAGTGAATGTGACGCCTATCAAGCTCTTGCAGGACGGTAGAGTAGCGATCATCACCGAGCTTACCGTACGCATAGGATCTCGAGACGGAGTCTCGATAAGACGTGATCCACCCATATTTGCTTTTGAGAGTGCCTTGAGAGATGGTGACATCTATAAGATCTCTGTAGGTGAATCTGGTATCGTGAAGCTTAGCTATGACTTCCTCAAGTCACTCGGCATAGATATTGACAATGTGCCAAGCTCATCCATAGGTGTATATGGCAATGGTTTTGGTCCTCTACCAGAAGCACTCATTGAGACGCGCCTTGACGATGTGGTGCAGCAGCCTGTATGGATCAGAGGCGGCGAAGACGGCTCAGTAGATCCTGGGGATTTTATCTATTTCTACGCGGGCGGTCCGCATAGGTGGGTGTACAATGAGGTCAAGGATAGATATGATCGGGTGACCAATCCCTATGATACTCGATCACACTACTTCATCAAGGTAGGCGGTACGCAGACTGCCATGCCTATCGCTACACAGGAGTCACTCGCGGATGCGCAGATAGACCTCACCACATTTATCGATTACAGACGAGTAGAGGATGATCTCTTCAATCTCCTAGGTGAGGCAGCAAGTAACAATGGCTCTGGCCAGCAATGGTATGGAGACAACTTTAGCAATCAGCGATCCTTTGACTACAGCTCTCGTCTCAGCATGCCTCATCTCGTAGATGGCAGTACGGCGAGACTGCAGCTCGAGTTTGTAGGGAGATCTGAGCGCACAGCGAGCGTCGCTGTAACTGCGCATGGTTCTGAGTTTTCACGGTCGATCAGTGCGAGCCGAGTCAGCGATGTAGAAGATGACTACGGTCACGTAGCTCAGATCCAGGCAGACTTTATCATCGATAACGATCAAGCGACCTACGAGATTAATTTCCCACCGTCTCCTACAGCAGATGTGAGTATGGGATGGCTAGACTATATCTCCATTACTGCGGAGAGAGAACTGCGTGCAGCTGGTGATCAGATGGCGTTTCGCTCCCCAGAGTCCATACTTGCAGACCGAGCAGGATACTCAATCACCGATGTCAATGCTGGCGATATGATATGGGACGTCACAGGATCTGCGGTACGCCAAGATTATACTCTAGAAGGCTCTACGGCGCGATTTACGCAGCTGGGTGATACCATTCGAGAATTTGTGCTATTTGATCCAGATGCCTCTCTTACGCCAGTGAGATCTGAGGGGCGAATAGAAAATCAAAATCTACACGCTATCACAGATGCTGATATGCTCCTGGTCTATCATGAAGACTTTGAGGAGCAAGCTCGCAAACTTGCCATACATCGACAGGAGCAATCAGATCTCAAAGTAGCTCTGGTCGAAGTCAAGTCAATCTTCAATGAGTTCTCCAGTGGCGGACAAGATCCCACAGCGATAAGAGATATGTGCAAGATGCTCTACGATAGGCATGATGGCTTCCGCTTCGCTTTACTCTTTGGGGATGGCAGCTATGACTACCGAGGTATAGATACAGAGCTGGCCGATCAGAATTTTGTCCCGGTCTATGAGACAGAGCAGTCACTCGCACCTATATTTTCGTTCCCTTCAGATGACTACTACGCTCTGCTGGATGATAATGAAGGCGCTAATCTTGAGGGCCTACTTGATATCGCAGTAGGGCGTCTGCCCGTGAGGACTACAGGTGAGGCCAATATCGTACTCGATAAGATTCTTCGCTACGAGCTGGAGCAATCTCACAAGGGAGATTGGCTACTGAGGACAGGCTTCATAGCTGACGATGAAGACACTAATACGCATATAGACGATGCTGAAGTGATGGCAACTCGTACAGATGCTAACCATAGCTGGGTACAGCAAAAGAAAATTTACCTCGACGCCTATGATCAGATCAGTACCGCCGGCGGTCAACGCTATCCTGAAGTGACGCGCGATATTGACAATGAGATCTTTAAGGGCCTACTAGTGACTAATTACATCGGCCACGGTGGCAATACAGGCTGGGCGCAAGAGAGAATTCTCTCCGTGGGAGACATCCTGGG